>CAZCPY010000090.1:0-12396 GCA_964499865.1 uncultured Rhodobacterales bacterium
CAGTCGCGTATTCGCCCGACACCTGATAGGCGTAGGTCGGCGCGCCGAAGGCGTCCTTCACGGCGCGGCAGATGTCCAGATAGGGCAGCCCCGGCTTGACCATCACCATGTCGGCGCCTTCGGCCAGGTCGCGGGCGACCAGGCGCAGCGCCTCGTCGCGGTTGGCGGGGTTCATCTGGTAGGTCTTCTTGTCCCCCGCCAGCCGCCCCGAGGCCCCGACCGCATCGCGGAACGGACCGTAGAAGGCCGATGCATACTTGGCCGCATAGGACAGGATCGCCACGTCCGCGTAGCCCGCGCTCTCCAGCGCCTGCCGCATCGCGCCGATGCGGCCGTCCATCATGTCGGACGGCCCCAGGATGTCGGCCCCCGCCTCGGCCTGCGCCAGCGCCATGCGCACCAGACAATCCACCGTCTCGTCGTTCAGGATCACCCCGTCACGCACCAGCCCGTCGTGGCCGTTGGCGTTGTAGGGGTCGAGTGCCACGTCGGTCATCACCGCCACCTGCGGCACCGCCGCCTTGACCGCGCGGATCGCCCGGTTGGCCAGGTTTTCGGGGTTCCAGGCCTCCTCGCAGCCCTCGGTGCGCCTGTCCGCCTCGGTATAGGGAAAGAGGCAGATCGCCGGGATGCCCAGCCGCGCGGCCTCCTCGGCCGCCTGCACGATGCGGTCCACCGACCGGCGCAGCACGCCGGGCATCGAGGCCACCGGCTCCTCGACCCCCGCGCCGTCGCGCACGAACAGGGGCCAGATCAGGTCGTCGACCGACAGCCTCTGTTCCTGCGCCAGCCGGCGCAGCGCGTCGGTGCGGCGCAGGCGGCGGAAACGGGTGGCGGGAAAGGGGGCGTGAAGTGGGGTCATCGGTCCTGTCCCGGGGCTTGCGCTCTGCGGGACTGCCTGACATGGAAAGGCCACTGCCTCAAGGGCGACGGAAGGCCCCGGGGGGCTGCGGGGACGGCGTTTGGACTGGTACTCCTCGATCTTCGAACTGATCGACCTGCGATCCTTCTCGAACCTGTGGTTCTGGATCGCGGTGGCGGTGCTGTGGTCATCGGCCAGCCACTGGGTGCTGGGCGTGCCCTGGGACATGGTGTTGCGCGCCCGCCGCCAGGGCGGCGAGGCGGCCGACGACCTGGAGGTGCTGGTCGGCATCAATGCCCGGCGGATGCTCTACATCGGCCGCACGGCCGGGCTGCTGCTGGTCGGGCTGACGGCCTTCCTGCTGACGGGGCTGGCGCTGCTGGGTTTCGCCTACGGGGTGGAATTCGCGCAGGCGGTGATGCTGCTGACCACGCCGATGGCGGCGGTGGGCGCGCTGTCGCTGCGCACCGCGAAGGCGATCGAGGCGGAGGCGCCCTCCGGCCCGGCGCTGTGGCGTCGGCTGACGCGGCACCGCATGGCGGTGCAGCTGATCGGCGTCGTGGCGATCTTTCTCACCGCGCTGTGGGGCATGTGGATGAACATGACGGCGGCGGTGATCTGAGGCCGTCCGGGGGGGGCTTCCCCCCGCCGCCCCGCGCCGCTACCTAGCCGCCAGATGTCCGCCTCCAGTCCAGACCGCATCCTGATCGGCGGAGCCCCGGAGGGCTTCGACGCCCGCCTTCTGGCCCGCGAGGCCGAACGCGGCCCGGTCGTGCACATCGCCCGCGACGACAAGCGCCTGGCGGCGATGCGCGAGGCGCTGGCCTTCATGGCGCCCGGCCTGCCCGTGCTGGACCTGCCCGCCTGGGACTGCCTGCCCTACGACCGCGTGTCGCCCAACCCCGGCATCGCCGCGCGGCGGATGGCGACGCTGGCGGCGCTGGCGCAGGGGATGCAGGGGGCCTTCGTGCTGCTGACCACGCTGAACGCCGCGACCCAGCGCCTGCCCGCGCCCGCCACGCTGGCCGCCACCAGCTTTGCCGCCCGCCTGGGCGACCATGTGCCCGAAGGCCGCCTGCGCGCCTTCCTGACCGGCATGGGGTTCGTTCCCGCCACCACGGTGGCCGAACCCGGCGATTTCGCCATCCGCGGCGGCATCGTCGACATCTACGCGCCCGGCACCACCGGGCCGATCCGGCTGGATTTCTTCGGCGACACGCTGGACGGCATCCGCCGCTTTGACGCCGCCACCCAGCGGACGGTGGAAAAGCTGACCTCGGTCGATTTCTCGCCGGTCAGCGAGGTGATGCTGGACCCCGCCTCGGTCACCCGGTTCCGGCAGTCCTACCGGCTGGAATTCGGCGCGGGCGGGGCGGGCGATCCGCTCTACGAGGCGGTCAGCGCGGGGCGCAAGCATCAGGGGATGGAGCACTGGCTGCCGTTCTTCCACGAGCACCTCGCGACGGTCTTCGACTACCTGCCCGGCGCCCCGGTGATGCTGGACGACGGGACCGAAGCGCGCCGCGCGGCGCGCTGGACGGCGGTCGAGGATGCCCATGCCACGCGGGCCGAGGCGGTGGCGGCGCGCGGGCGGATCGATTCGGTCTACAAGCCCTGCCCGCCGGGCCTGCTGTATCTGGACGATGCCGCCTGGGCTGCCGCGACCGCCGGGCGCCGCGTCCTGCACCTGTCGCCCCTGCCCCAGCCGCCGGGCCCCGGCTGCATCGACGCGGGCGGCCGCGCCGGGCGGTCCTTTGCGGCCGAGCGGCAGCAGGAGGAAGGGAACCTCTTCAACGCGCTGGTGGGTCACGTCCGGGCGCTGGCCGCCGACCGGCCCGTCATCCTCGCCTCCTGGTCCGAAGGCGCGCGCGACCGGCTGGCGGGGATCCTGGTGGACCACGGCCTGACCGGCGCCGTCCCCGTGCGCGACATCCGCGAGGTGCAGGGCACCCCCGGCGGCGTGCATCTGGCGCTGTGGTCGCTGGAGGCGGGCTTTGTGGCACCCGGCCTGGCCGTGGTGTCGGAACAGGACGTGCTGGGCGAACGCCTCCTGTCCCGCCCGCGCAAGCGCAAGGCCGAGAACTTCCTGCGCGACCTCGACACGATCCAGCCCGGCGATCTGGTCGTGCATGTGGAACACGGGCTCGGGCGCTACCGCGGGATCGAGACGATCACCGCGCTGGGGGCCCCGCATGCCTGCCTGGCGCTCGACTATGCCGAAAGCGCGCGGCTGTATCTGCCGGTCGAGAACCTGGACCTCTTGTCCCGCTACGGGCACGAGGAAGGCGAGCTTGACCGGCTGGGCGGCGGCGCCTGGCAGGCGAAGAAGGCGCGCCTCAGGCAGCGCATCCGCGACATCGCCGACCGGCTGATGAAGGTCGCCGCCGAACGCGCGCTGCGCAAGGCGCCGGTCTTCGACACCCCGCACGGGGCGTGGGAGGAGTTCTCGGCCCGCTTTCCCTATCAGGAAACCGACGACCAGCTGTCCGCCATCGCCGACGTGATGGGCGACCTGGAAAAGGGCGCGCCGATGGACCGGCTGATCGTCGGCGACGTGGGCTTCGGCAAGACCGAGGTCGCCATGCGCGCGGCCTTCGCCGCGGCGCTGTCGGGGCGGCAGGTGGCGGTGATCTGCCCCACCACGCTCTTGGCGCGCCAGCATTACCGCACCTTCGCCGACCGCTTCCGCGGCTTTCCCGTCACCGTGCGCCCGCTGTCGCGGTTCGTGCCCGCCAAGGAGGCCGCCGCCACCCGCGCCGGGCTGGCCGACGGGTCGGTCGACATCTGCGTGGGCACGCATGCCCTGCTGGCCAAGGGCATCGCCTTCAGGGACCTGGGCCTGCTGGTGATCGACGAGGAACAGCACTTCGGCGTCGCCCACAAGGAACGGCTCAAGGAAATGCGGGCCGAGGTCCATGTCCTGACCCTGACCGCCACGCCCATCCCGCGCACCCTGCAACTGTCCCTTGCCGGCGTGCGCGACCTGTCGATCATCGCCACGCCCCCGGTCGACCGCCTGGCGATCCGCACCTATGTCAGCGACTTCGACACGATCACCGTGCGCGAGGCGCTGATGCGCGAACGCGCCCGCGGCGGGCAGTCGTTCATGGTGGTGCCCCGCATCGCCGACCTGCCCGAGATGGAGGACTTCCTGCGCCGCGAGGTGCCCGAGGTGTCCTATGTCGTGGCCCACGGCCAGATGGCGGCGGGCGACCTCGACACCCGCATGAACGATTTCTACGACGGCAAGTTCGACGTGCTGCTGGCCACCACCATCGTGGAAAGCGGCCTCGACATCCCCACCGCCAACACCATGGTGATCCATCGCGCCGACATGTTCGGCCTGGCGCAGATGTATCAGTTGCGCGGGCGGGTCGGGCGGTCCAAGGCGCGGGCCTACTGCTACCTGACCACGCGCCCCCGCTCGCCGCTGACGCCGCAGTCGGAACGGCGGCTGCGCACGCTCGCCTCGCTGGATACGCTGGGCGCCGGGTTCAACCTCGCCTCGCACGACCTCGATGCCCGGGGCGCGGGGAACCTGCTGGGCGAGGAACAGTCGGGCCATATCCGCGAGGTGGGCTACGAACTTTACCAGCAGATGCTGGAGGAGACGATCGCCCGCCTTCGCGCGGGCGACACCGGCCAGACGGCCGAGGCCGCGGATGCCTGGGCGCCGGTGCTGAACCTGGGCGTCCCGGTGCTGATCCCCGAGGACTACGTTCCCGACCTCGACCTGCGCCTTGGCCTCTACCGCCGCCTGTCGGGCCTTGCGACGAAGGTAGAGCTCGAAGGCTTCGCCGCCGAGATGATCGACCGCTTCGGCAAGCTGCCGCGCGAGGTCAACACGCTGCTGCTGGTGATGCGCATCAAGGGGATGTGCAAGCGCGCGGGGATCGCACGGCTGGATGCGGGGCCGAAGGGCGCGACGGTGCAGTTCCACCGGGACCGTTTCGCCGACCCCCCCGCGCTGATCGCCTGGATCAAGGCGCAGGGGGCGGGGGTGCGCGTCACCGGCCCCAAGATCGTCTTCGCCGCCGACTGGGGAACCGAGTCCGACCGCATCAAGGGCGCCTTCGCCATCGCCCGCGACCTGGCCGGGCTGCTCAAGGAGTGAAGCCCCTCAGGGCCGGACTTCCTGCACGCTCTCGAAGACCTCAAGCTCCGGCGGGCCCAGATACAGGTCGCGCTGGTCCCCCGCCCCCCTGTGGGCGGTGCGGAAGGCGTCGGAGCGCGTCCAAGCCAGGAAATCCGCCTCGCTGTCCCACAGGGTATGGCTGGCATAAAGCCGCGCGCCGTCCCTGACGGGGCCGCGGAACAGGTGGAACCCGGCAAAGCCCCTGACCTGCGGCAGGTGGCTGTCGCGCCCGGTCCAGACCGCCTCGAAGGCGGCCTCCTGCCCGGGCTTCACGCGGAAACGGTTCATCGTCAGGTACACGGGTCATCCTCTGGTTGGGGTTTTCCTCGGCTGCGGTCTGCGGCGATCGGGCGTTCACTTCAAGCGGAACCTCTGCCCGCCGGGTGCTTCCCTCCCCCCTCGTGGGGGAGGGAGAGGGTGGGGGGGCTCCCCGGCCCGGGCGCGCAGAGCCCGCCTCGCCACGAGGGGGGAGGGAAGCACCCTGCCGGCAGAGGTTCCGCCCGGTCCGATCCTGCGCTAGGGACAGGCAGCGGACGGAGGATGGGATGCAGCTTTGGGTCGGCCTCGGCAACCCCGGCCCGCGCCATGCGGGCAACCGGCACAACGTGGGCTTCATGGCGCTGGACCGGATCGCCGCCGACCACGGCTTCGGCCCCTGGCGGCGCGCCTTCAAGGGCGAGGTCGCGGACGGTCGCATCGGCCCCGCGCGCGTGCTGCTGCTAAAGCCGCTCACCTACATGAACCTGTCGGGCGAGGCGGTCAGGGCGGCACTGGACTTCCACAAGCTGGCGGCGGCCGACATCACCGTCTTCCATGACGAGCTTGACCTCGCGCCGGGTCGCCTGCGGCTCAAGCAGGGCGGCGGTCATGCCGGGCACAACGGCCTGCGGTCAATCCACGCCCATGTCGGCGAAGCATACGCCCGCGTGCGGCTGGGAATCGGCCATCCCGGCGTCAAGGAGGCGGTGGCGGGGTATGTGCTTCAGGATTTCGCCAAGGCCGATGCCAGTTGGCTGGACGACCTTCTGCGCGGACTGTCCGAAGGCGCGCCCGCGCTGGCGGCCGGCGACGGCCCGGGCTTCCTGAACGCCGTGGCCCGCCGCCTGACGCCCGCGCGCAACTCGGGGGCGGGGCCGGGTCAGCCGGAAAGCTGAGCGCCTACCGCACCGGCAGCAGCAGCGCATCGGTCAGCGCGCAGTCACGCCGAACGTCGGCGCCGCAGGCGCGGGGGGAAAGGCCGCGCGTCAGGCAGATGCGCACCTCGGCCACCGCCTCGCCGCGGCAGGTCACCGTCACCGCGTCCGCGGTCAGGTCGGGGTTGGCCTCCAGCACCGCCGCCTCGACCACCGTCGCGGGCAGCCGCACCGCCCGGCGCACCCGGGCCAGCACGGGCGGCACGGTCACGGATGCATGCGCCCCGCGCGCCAGGGCGAAGTAGTCCGCCGCAGGCAGGCCCGCGCAGCGCCCGTGCTTCTGCCACGGGTACCAGGCCGCGCCGGGCGCGCCCATGATGTCGGCCATCGCCGCCGTCTCGGCCCGCGAAGGATCACGCTCCCGCGTCAGGCACCAGGACGGCCAGCCCTCCTCGAACTGCGGCCACAGCCCGTGCAGCGCGAAGGTCCAGCCCGGATCCTCGCATTGCGCCTGCCCGCCGCGGGCGTCGCCCCCGGCCGCGCACCAGGCGGGCGACCACGACAGGGCGAGCACGTAGTCGTCGAAATCCCCCGCCCGCTCGCCCTCGGCTGCGGCCGCAAACGCCAGAACAGGGGCAAGCAACAGCCCTTTCCAAAGCGCCGCGAAGGTTCTATATCCCCGCCCGGTTTCCCCCGAAATCACCGCCCCGCGGGCAAGAGCTCGCAGCCGGTTCCCCGGCCGAAGGGCGTTGCACGCAAGGGGGTTGTGCACAAGGAGCGCGCGCATGAACAAGCCCCTGATGGCCAAGGCCACCGCCGTCTGGCTGGTGGACAACACCACGCTCAGCTTCACCCAGATCGCCGATTTCTGCGGGCTGCACGAGCTTGAGGTGCAGGGCATCGCCGACGGCGACGTGGCCACCGGCGTCAAGGGCTTCGACCCCGTGGCCAACAGCCAGCTCGATCCCGTCGAGATCAAGCGCGGCGAGGCCGATCCGGCCTACCGGCTGAAGCTCAAGTTCAACGCCGCCGCCGTGGGCGAGGAAAAGCGCCGCGGCCCGCGCTACACGCCGCTGTCCAAGCGGCAGGACCGCCCGGCCGCGATCCTGTGGCTTGTCAAGTTCCACCCGGAACTGTCCGACGGCACGATCGGCAAGCTGGTCGGCACGACCAAGCCGACGATCCTGTCGATCCGCGACCGCAGCCACTGGAACATCGGCCAGATCACCCCCATCGACCCGGTGGCGCTCGGCCTGTGCCGGCAGTCGGAACTGGACGCCGCGGTGCAGGCGGCGGCGAAGAAGAAGGCCTCTGAAGGCAAGGTCATGTCGGATGACGAACGGCGCAAGCTGGTGTCGACCGAAACCAGCCTCGGCATGGCGCCCGAACCCCGCATCCCCTCGGCCGTCGCCGCCATCGAAGGGCTGTTCGGCGAGCCGGAACGCAAGAAGCCCGCCGACTATTCGGATGCGGAAAGCTTCTTCAACCTGCCCCAGGCCGACGACGAGGACGAAGAGGAGGACAGCGGCCCGATCCGCTGAGCGCCCGGTGCCCCGCCGCGCGGCTCAGGGTCCGCGACGGTCGACGATGCGGCAGACATTGTGGCCGCCGTTGCGCACCAGGTCGCGCGTGGCGCTGGACATGTCCTTCATCGCGTTCGCCGCCGCCGCCTCGCATTCCACCAGCGCCGCGCTGTCGGCTTCGGCCTGGGTCGGCATCGCCACCGCCGCGCCGCTGGTCAGGTTCGACAGGGCGAAGGCGGCATAGCTGTCGGGCTTGATCCCGCCCAGGTAGAACCCCCGCCAGTTGCGCGCGGCCGGCGCACCCAGTTCGACCGGGCGGCCCAGCCGCGGGCGATAGTCCACCGGGTCGATACGGGCATGGATCACGCAGGACCCGCCGGTCTTGAGCAAGGCCGTGCAGCCCATGTGCGCCGCCTCCATCGCCAGCGCCTGGCTCTGGTAGCCCGCGACCCAGTAGTAGGTGTCGCCCGGGCCGGGATCGACGGCGATGGCGCCGAAATAGTCGGTGGTGGCGGTGAAGTTCAGCAGCGCCGTCGATTCGTCGGCGCCAAGTTCGACCTCGCTGACCACGATCAGGTCGGCCCCGTCGCCGAAATCGGTGGGCGGCGTCACGGTTTCCTGCGCCGCGGCGGGCACGCACAGCGCCAGCACCGCTGCCAGACAGGCCTCTGCCGCACCCCGCACCCGCGCACCCCCGAGGTTGTCGCCTGCCGCCATCTGGGCGCGTCCGCCCCGGCCTGTCAACGCTGCGTCAGGACGGGACCGCTTCAGGACGGCGGCAGGCCCAGCAGCGCCGCCGGGTCCGGGCTGATCCGGCGCCAGACCGGCCACAGGCTCGCGTGCCCCACGCCGAAGAAGTTGCCGCGCTGCGCCAGCGTATCGGCCACCACCTGCAGGTGCAGGTGCGCGGCCCAGCCGCCGTTCTCGTGCCAGTCGCCCAGATGCGCCACGACCTGCCCTGCCGCGACCTGCTGGCCGGGGCGGCAGAGGCCGGGCAGGCTGGCGGCCAGGTGGCCGTAAAGCGTGAAGAAGGGCTGCGGCCCGTCGTGGCGCAGCAGGAGGGTATGGCCATAATCCAGCGGATCGGCGTTGTAGGCGACCCATTCCACCGCGCCCGGCAACGGCGCATGCACCGGGGTGCCCGCAGGGGCGAAGACGTCGATGCCGAGGTGGATGGTGCGGCGCTCGGTGCTGGCGGCGTCGGCGAACTGGGCCGCGCGGTAGACATCGCGGTCTTCGCCATAGAGCCCCAGGCCATGGCCTGCGCCGGTGGCGGCGAACCAGGCGTCGAAGCCACGGTCGCTGAAGGCGGGCATCCCGGGCGTGGTGACGGGCAGGGCCAGCGCGGGGCCGGGCAGGCCCGGAAAGACCGGCGCTGCGGCGGCCAGCCGCGCGGGCAGGGCCGCGGCGCCCGGCACCGCATCCTGCCCGCAGGCCACGCGGGCCACCGCCGCCAGAAGCCCCGCATCCACCGCATGCAGGCGGTCGCGCAGGGGACCGGGGGGCAGGGTTTCCAGCAGCGTCGCCACCGCCGCGCCGGCATCGGCGGGCGCCTGCGCCGCCATGCAGCGCGCAAGCGCGGCGTAAAGGTCGTCCGGCGTCGCCGCGGCCTCGGCCAGGAACCGCGCGACCGCCGCCATCACAGCCCCTTCCGCGCCCTGAGCGCCGCCCCGATCGTGCCGTCGTCGAGGTAGTCGAGCTCTCCGCCCACCGGCACGCCCTGCGCCAGCGAGGTGACCGCGACGCCCAGCGGCCGCAGCGCGTCGGCGAGGTAGTGTGCCGTCGTCTGGCCGTCGACGGTGGCGTTCAGCGCCAGGATCACCTCTTGCGCTTTGGCCGCGCGCGCCAACAGTTCGGGGATGCGCAGCGCCTCGGGGCCCACCTGGTCCAGCGCCGACAGGGTGCCGCCCAGCACGTGATAGCGCCCGCGGAACACCGCCGCCCGTTCCAGCGCCCAGAGGTCGGCGACATCCTCCACCACGCAGATCTCGCCGGTGTCGCGGCGGGGATCGGCGCAGACCGGGCAGGTCTCGGCGGTGGCGAGGTTGCCGCAGGTTTCGCAGTCGCGCACGCTCAGCGCCACCTGCGCCAGCGCCTGCGCGAGCGGCGCCATCAGCGCCTCGCGCTTCTTCAGCAGGTGCAGAACCGCGCGCCGCGCCGACCGGGGGCCGAGGCCCGGCAGGCGGGCCATCAGGTCGATCAGCGTCTCGATCTGCCGCGGCGCCTCGGTCATCCGGTCATGCCCATGCCCGGCCGGGCCGACCACCGGCGCGCAGGCGCCTCCCTCCCCCCTCGTGGGGGAGGGAGGGGGAGGGGGGGCGCCCGGCCGGTCGTGCCTTGCGCGGCGGCATCGCTCAGAACGGCAGCTTGAAGCCCGGGGGCAGGCCCAGGCCTTCGGTCATCTTCGCCATCTCTGCCTGCGCGCGCGCCGCCGCCCGGGCCTGCGCGTCCTTGATCGCGGCAAGGATCAGGTCCTCGACGATTTCCTTCTCTGACGCGACAAGGATCGACGGGTCGATTTCCAGCCCCGTCAGGTCCCCTTTGGCGGTGGCGCGCGCCTTGACTAGGCCTGCGCCGCTTTCGCCGGTCACGGTGATGCGAGCCAGGTCATCCTGCAGTTCGGTCATGCGGCCCTGCATCTCTTGCGCGGCCTTCATCATCCTGGCCATGTCGCCGAGGCCGCCGAGGCCTCCCAGTCCCTTGAGCATCGCATCCGCCCCCGTCATTGCGATCCAGATAGGCACGCGATGGCCATCGCGGCAAGGGCGGGGGTCAGTCGTCCTCGAAAGGGTCCCAGTCCTCGGGGGGCGGCGCCGCGTCGCCGTCCCCGGCAGGGACAGGCAGCGCAGGCGGGCGCACCTCGACCACGCGGGCCTGCGGAAAGGCCGCCAGCACCGCCTGCACCAGCGGCTGGCCGGTCACGTCCAGCCGCGCCTGCAGCCGCTCCTCCGCCACCGTGGGCGCGCCGCCCGCGGCCACCACCGACACGCCCCAGCGCTGCCCGGTCAGGCCCTGCAACCGGTGCGCCAGACGGGCGGCAAGCTCGGCCGGGGCACCGGGGGCGGGTTCGAACTCGATCCGGCCGGGGGCATAGCGCACCAGCCGCACGCCGTCCTCGACCGCCACCAGAAGCTGCACGTCCCGCGCCTCGCGGATCAGGTCCAGCACATGGGCGAAGGTCGGCAAGGCGGCGACCGAGGGCGCCGCCCCTGTCGCGGCCACAGGTCCGCCCCCGCCGCGGGGGGCCATGGCCGTGGGGCCGGACGCGGGGGCAGAGGTCGTCGGGCCAAGCCGCATCCCGCCGCCCAGACCGCCGCCCGCACCGCCACCCGCACCGCCACCCGCACCGCCACCGGGGCCGCCACCGGGGCCGCCACCAGCCCCCCCGCCCGAAGGCGACGGGCCGGGCGAGGGCGCCGATTGCAGGCGGCGGATCAGGCTTTCGGGGTCGGGCAGGTCGGCCACATGGGTCAGGCGGATCAGCGCCATCTCGGCCGCCATCATCGCGTTCGGCGCCAGCGCCACCTCGTCCAGCGCCTTGAGCAGCATCTGCCAGGTCCGCCCCAGCGCCCGCATCGGCAGCGCCGCCGCCATCGCCCGCCCGCGGTCGCGTTCGTCGGGCGGCACGGTGGGGTCGTCGGCGGCCTCGGGGGCGACCTTCAGCACCGACAGCCAGTGCGTGATCTCGGCGAGATCCCGCAGCACCGCCAGCGGGTCGGCGCCGTCGGCATACTGCGCCGCCAGCGCCGCCAGCGCCGCCGCCGCCTCGCCCTTCATCACCAGGTCGAACAGGTCGAGCGTCCGCCCCCGGTCGGCCAGCCCCAGCATCGCGCGCACGGCCTCGCCCGAAACCTCGGGTCCGCCGTGCGAAATCGCCTGGTCCATCAGCGACATGGCATCGCGCACCGACCCCTCGGCCGCCCGCGTCAGAAGTGCCACTGCCTGCGGCTGCAGCTGCACCCCCTCGCGTGCGGCGACGGCGGTGATGTGGGCCATCATCACCTCGGGCTCGATCCGCCGCAGGTCGAAGCGCTGGCAGCGCGACAGCACGGTGACCGGCACCTTGCGGATCTCGGTGGTGGCGAAGATGAACTTCACATGCGGCGGCGGCTCCTCCAGCGTCTTCAGGAGAGCGTTGAAGGCCGCCGTCGACAGCATGTGCACTTCGTCGATGATGTAGACCTTGTAGCGTGCCGAGGCCGGGCGGTAGGGCACGCTGTCGATGATGTCGCGGATGTCGTTCACGCCGGTCCGGCTGGCCGCGTCCATCTCCAGCACGTCGACATGGCGGCCCTCGGCGATGGCGCGGCAGGGCTCGCAGGCCCCGCAGGGGTCGGTCGTGGGGCCGCCCCGGCCATCGGAGCCGACGCAGTTCAGCCCCTTGGCGATGATCCGCGCGGTGGTCGTCTTGCCCACGCCGCGCACCCCGGTCATCACGAAGGCCTGGGCGATGCGGTCGGCAGCGAAGGCGTTCTTCAGCGTGCGCACCATCGCCTCCTGCCCGATCAGGTCGGCGAAGGTCTGCGGGCGGTAGCGGCGGGCGAGGACCTGATAGGCGGGTGCATCTGACATGGCCGCCAGCATAGGCCGCCGCCGCGGCGCAGGCAAACCGCGCGGCAGGCACGCTGCGCGACCCCGCCCCGGCCTTGCCCCGGGGCGTGGGGTTTGCCGCCGCGCGGACCGCCGACCGCGGTCTAGCTGTGAGTTCTCATCAGGTTGTTCACCCTTGTGAGGGGTGGCAGG
>CAZCPY010000091.1:0-12376 GCA_964499865.1 uncultured Rhodobacterales bacterium
CATCAAGACGGCCAGGCTGACGGTCCCCGGGGACAGGTTGGTGCGGTTCCCCGCGAAGCCGGCGCCCGCAAGGGTGCCGGTCGTCGCGACCGGCGCGACCGTCGGCGGCCCCGCGCCGCCCGGCACCGCCGTCTTCGGCACCCGCCCCGGCACGCGCGGGATCGCCCCGGCCGCCGGGCGGGCGAAGCGGCTCCGCATTCCGGTCACGCCGACGGGGCCCGCGCCCCGGCGGCGGGCCGTGCGGGGGAAGGGATCGACGATGCCGCCCACCGCGCTGCCGCGGGACCTTCGTCCGCCGGGCGCACCGCCTGCGTCATCCGTGCTGTCCCGGTCCGGCCGGGGACGGCGGGTGGTCGCGCCGTCTCGGTGCGGGCCGGTCGCGGGGTCCGGTGCGCCCGGCCCTCACGGCCCGACCACGCTCCAGGCCCCGGCGAAGCGGTGTTCCTCCAGGTTTGCCCCTTCGCCCGCGCGGTCGAGGACAGTGAAAAGCCCGGGAGCCGCCAGCGGCGTCAGCACGCCATGCCAGGTGCCCCGGTGCAGGTTGATGCCCTGCGCGCCGTTCGTCAGGAAAGCGCGCGGCACCGCCGCCGGGCCGTCCGATACGACGACGAGGAAGGGATGCTGCGTCATCGGCAGGAATGCCTGCGAACCGAGCGGATGGCGTTCGATCAGGTCGAGCGCGTAGGGCAGCGCCCGCGGCTCGGCCAGGAACACCGACAGTGCCGCATGGCCGTCCACGATGTCGGGGCGGCAGAGGTCGTGGAACCGCCGGCACATGCCCTGATTGATCGGGCGCGACGGGCCGGTCGCCTCCAGCACTGTCCCAAAGGGGGCGAAGGCTGCGGCGGTCAGGGGTTCGGCGCGGATCGTCCTCACCGGCCTAAGGCTCCCCCGAATGCGCCCGGCCCGCGCAGCCGGGCGTGGCGGTTCACATCCTTGTAGAGCAGGTAGCGGAACGGCCCCGGCCCCGCCGCATAGCAGGCCTGCGGGCAGAAGGCGCGCAGCCACATGTAGTCGCCGGCCTCGACCTCCACCCAGTCGCGGTTGAGCCGGTAGACCGCGCGGCCTTCGAGCACGTAGAGCCCGTGCTCCATCACATGCGTCTCCTCGAAGGGGATCAGTCCGCCGGGGCGGAAGGTCACGATGTTGACGTGCATGTCGTGGCGCAGGTCGTCATGGGCGACAAAGCGCGTGGTGGCCCATCGCCCCTGCGTGTCGGGCATGGCACCGGGCGTCAGGTGCTGTTCGTTGGTGACGAAGGCCGCCGGCGCGGGCAGGCCGGGGGCGGGTTCGTAGAACTTGCGGATCCAGTGGAACCGCGCCGGTGCCTTGCCGCGGTTGCGGACCGCCCAGGCGGTGCCCGGCGGGATGTAGGCATAGCCCCCCGGTGCCAGGCGGTGCGGGCCGTCCGGCAGGGTCAGGGTCGGGCGGCCTTCGGTGACGAAGATCACGCCCTCGGCCCCGGTCTCGGGTTCCGGCGCGTCCGACCCTCCCTCGGGCGACAGCTCCATGATGTAGTGCGAGAAGGTCTCGGCAAAGCCGGTCATCGGACGGGCGATGATCCAGGCGCGGGTGCCGTCCCAGCCGGGCAGGGAACTGGTCACGATGTCGGTCATCACGCCGCGGGGGATCACCGCATAGGCTTCGGTGAACACCGCGCGGCCGGTGTGCAGCGCGGTCTGCGGCGGCAGGCCATCGCGCGGAGAGGCGTAGGAGGTCATGGCAGGATGTCCTTCAGGCGCAGCGCGGCGATGCGTTCCACCTGGGCGCAGGCAGTGGCGAATTCGGTGGCGCTGTCGTTGGCGATCCGCGCGGCGAAGGCCTGCAGGATCGTGTCCCGGCTGTTGTCGCGCACGGCGATGATGAAGGGGAAGCCGTGGCGGGCGACGTAGTCGGCGTTCAGCCGCTCGAAGGTCGCGCGTTCGGCGTCGGTCAGGGCATCGAGCGCGGCCGAAGCCTGTTCGGCCGTGCTTTCCGCCGTCAGGCGCCGGGCGCGCGCAAGCCTGCCCGCAAGGTCGGGGTGCGCGCGCAGGACGCCCAGGCGTTCCGCCGCGGTCGCGCTGCGGAAGACGCGGGCGAGCGCGCTGGCGAGCCCCGTGGCGCTGTCATGCGCGGGGCCAAGTTCCAGCGCATGGGCGCGTTCGGCGATCCAGGGGGAATGTTCGTAGATGCCGCCGAAGCGGGCGGTGAAGGCCGCGCGGTCCATCCGGCTGGGGCGGTCGCGCCGGACGGGCGGGTGATGTGCGGCCCAGTGGTCGGCGATCTGGCTGCGGGTGGCGAACCAGGCGCCATGCTTGCGGGCATGGTCGAGGAAGGCCTGCAACCCGCGGGCCTTGCCCGGGCGGCCGACCAGGCGGCAGTGCAGGCCCACCGACATCATCCGCCCGCCCTCGGCCGCCAGCGCGTCGAAGCTGTCGGTCAGGTAATCGGCAAAGTCGCGCCCCGTCACCCAGCCCGGCGACGTGGCAAAGCGCATGTCGTTGGCCTCGAGCGTGTAGGGGATCACCAGCTGGTCCCGCGCACCGGCCTCGATCCAGTACGGCAGGTCGTCGTCGTAGGTGTCGCTGATCCAGTCGAAGGTGCCGGTTTCGGCCGTCAGGCGGACGGTGGCCGCCGAACAGCGCCCGGTGTACCAGCCGCGCGGCGGGGCGCCGGTGACTTCGGTGTGCAGGCGGACCGCCTCGGCAATCGCCGCGCGCTCCTCGGCCTCGGGCATGTCGCGGTGGTCGATCCACTTCAGCCCGTGCGACGCGATGTCCCAGCCCGCCGCCCGCATCGCCGCCACCTGCCCGGGCGCGCGGGCCAGCGCGGTGGCCACGCCGTAGACGGTGACGGGGGTGTCCTTCAGCAGCCGGTGCAGCCGCCAGAACCCGGCGCGCGCGCCGTAGTCGTAGACCGATTCCATGTTCCAGTGCCGCAGGCCCGGCCAGGGCTGCGCACCCGGAATGTCGGACAGGAAGGCCTCCGACGCGGCATCGCCGTGCAGGACGGAATTCTCGCCCCCCTCCTCCCAGTTCAGCACCAGCGACACGGCGACCTTCGCCCCGCCGGGCCAGCGCGGATCGGGGGGGGTGGGCCCGTGGCCCTGGAAGTCGCGCGGGTAGCGGGGGGGCAGGTCGGTCATCGGCGGGTCCGTTGCGGCGTGAAGCGCCTCCCCTCCCCCGCGAGGGTGAGCAAGGCGCACGGCACCATCCCCCGTGACCGGGACCGGGCCGGAAGTCCTGCGGCAAAGCCTAGGCCAGCCCGCCGCCTGCGCGATATGCGGAAATTCGCGAAACTGCTTCTCCGCGGCGATGCGGTCGCCTTGTGCCGCATCCTGCGGCATGATCGGCGCGAAACGCGGAGGTTCCCGATGCCCGGACGGCTTTCCACCCATGTGCTCGACACCGCCCGCGGGCGCCCCGCGGCGGGGGTGAGGGTCGCGCTCTACCGCGTCGGCGGGCAGGGCCACCGAAAGGTGCTGGAAACGGTGACGAACCACGACGGCCGGACGGATGCGCCCTTGCTGGCGGGCGCGGCGCTGAAGGCGGGGGTCTACGAGCTGGTGTTCTTCGCGGGCGACTATCTGCGGACGACGGGCCAGGCGGGAGAGGGGGAGCTGTTCCTCGACCGGATCCCCATCCGCTTTGGCGTGCCGGACGCGGGCCAGCACTACCATGTCCCGCTGCTGATCTCGCCCTTTGCCTATTCGACCTACCGCGGCAGCTGAGGGCCGGAGCGCCACGGGGGGGGATGGCCGGCGAAGGCGCCGGCTGCGGGCGATGCGGACCCGGCCGCCGCCGCGTCCGGCGGCTGACGTGCGTCCCGGCGGCCGGGCCGGGGCCTGTCCTGCCCGACCGGCCGGAGATGTCGGTCTTTCGCAGCCGAAAATCGAACCTGAGCAAAGGTTTGCCGGTGCAAGCCGCGCAGGCGCGGGCGGGTGCCTGTTGCGGTTGAAGGCGCCGCCGCACTGCGCTATCCGGCCCGTGCCACAGACGGACATGGGCCAGGGTCGCGATGACGGTGCAACCGGAGGGATCAGCCTGGTATCTGGCGCAGTTGCGGCCGAACTGCGGCCCTTTGGCCGCGCAAAACCTGAACCGGCAGGGTTTTCCGACCTTTCTGCCGACCGAAGACGTGACCAGGCGGCTTCGCGGCCGGTTCGTATCGGTGCCTCGGCCGCTGTTCCCGGGCTACATCTTCGTGGCCTTCCCGGCCGCCGAAGGGCACTGGCGCGCGATCAATTCGACCAGGGGCATCACCCGGCTGGTGAGCTTTGGCCGCGCGCCGGCGCCTGTCCCGCGCGAGGTCATCGACCGGCTGATGCTGCGCTGCGACGCGTCCGGCAAGCTTCTTCCGCCCGGCCTGCTGCAACCCGGCGACGGGATCAGGGTGACGTCGGGTCCGTTTGCGGGCTTTGTCGGCACCATCGAAGCACTTGCGCCGGACCGGCGGGTCTGGGTCCTGATGCAGATCATGGGCAGTGCGGCGAATGTCGCGGTCAGCGCCGACCAGCTGCAGGCGATGTGATCGCGGCCGCCGGGCGCCCGGGGGCGGCGCCCGTGCCTACCTGTCCGATTTGTAGCTGTAGCGATAGTTGTAATAGTAGTACTGGCGCCCGTAGGCGCTGCCCGCTTCTGCCTTGAAGCCGTTCAGGATGGCGCCGGTCAGTTTCGTGCCGGCGGTTTCGAAGGTGCGGCGGACGGCCTCGATCTCGCCCATCATCGTCTCCATGTGGCGCACGACCAGGATCGTGGCGCCGGTGTAGCGCGAGATGATGACGGGGTCGGTCACCGCCAGCACAGGCGGGGCATCGATGATGACCAGATCGAACCGGCTGTCGAGCTCGGCCAGCAGCGCCTCGAATTCGGCCCGCATCAGCAGTTCTGACGGGTTGGGCGGGTACCGTCCGGTCAGGACCGCCTGAAGGCCCGGCATCGCGCCCTGCACCAGCACCTCGTCCAGCGTCTTTTCGCGCGCGATCACCTCGGCCAGACCCGGCGTGCCCTTGGGCTTGCTGAAGAAGCGGCGCTGGTAGCCGCGGCGCAGGTCGGCGTCCAGGAGGCAGACCTTCTGCCCCGCCTGGGCCGCGACGGTGGCGAGGTTGACGGCGGTGAAGCTCTTGCCCGCCCCCGGTGCGGCCGAGGTCAGCAGCAGGCTTTTCGCTTTTGCATCCAGCATTCCGAAGTGCAGCGACGTGCGCAGCGCGCGCAGTGCCTCGACCACCACGTCGTCAGGCTTGACCTGCGCCAGGATCGGCAGGTCGCCTGCCTTGGTGCGGCGCAGGTTGGCGACGTCGGTCGAGAAGCTGACGGTGGCAAACACCGGCAGGCCCGCCTGTTCGATTTCCTGCGCGCCGCGCACGCCGCGGCGCAGCGCCTGACGCAGGAGGACCCAGCCCACTCCGGCCATCCCGCCCAGCACGATCGCCAGCGCCAGCATCCGGTTGCGCCGCGGCGACACCGGGCGAGGATCGGCGTAGGCGGTGTCGACCACGCGCACCGAACCAACGGCCGACGCCCGCACGACGCGCAATTCCTGCGCGCGGTTCAGAAGCTGGACATAGACCTGCTGGGCCACCTCCAGGTCGCGCGACAGGTTGAAGATTTCCTTCTGCGTCTCGGGCAGGGCGCCGGTCGAGGCCCGGATCCCGTCCAGTTCCTTCTGCAGCGCCGCGCGGTTGGCCAGAAGGGCCTGGTAGACCGGGTGGTTGACCGTGTAGCGACGCTGCACGTCCTCTTCGCGCAGGGCCAGCGCGCCGAGCTCGGCCTCGATGGCGGTGGCCCGATCAAGCAGGATGCGCGTCTCGTATTCGACATCGACCGACTGCTGCTGCTGGCGATAGGCGTTCAGTGCCTGCTGCGCCTGCTGTACCTCGGTCTCGGCAATGGGCAGTTGTTCCTCGATGAAATCGAGGCTCTTCTGCGCCTCGATGGCACCCCTCGCAACGTTCTGGCTGACGTAGGCATCGGCGATGGCGTCCAGCACAGCCATCGCCCGGCGCGGATCCGTGGCGGTAAAGGTGACCCGCAGGATCGGCGTTCCCCGCCCGGCGGTCGCGACCGAAAAGCTCTCCTGAAGCGATGCCACGGCCCGCGGCAGGCTTTTCCGGCCGATCACGAACTCGCGGCCCGCCGGACCTTCCAGCCGGTCGACGACGAGCGACAGACCTGCGTCGGCGTCGGCGAGACGCTCTCCGACCCGCCCCGTCCGGGACGATCCGTCAGGCAGGGACACGACGTAGCTGCCCGGCGCGACGGCGGTCAGCGGGATGTCGGCGTTCAGCCAACCGTCGGGAACCTCAAGCTCTCCGACCACGATCGCCTCGTTGCCCCACTGGTAGCGTCGAATGAACGCAAATCCCGGGTCGGGAAGCTTCAACCGCCATGGGATCAGCCCCAGCACGGGCAGCGGCCTCGGCCAGGCGAAGACCTGCAGGTCCAGCGTCTCCACCGCTTCGCGCATGACCATGCGCGACCGCATGATCTCGATCTCGGCCTCGACGGCGCTGTCGCCGCCGCCGTCACCGATCAGCTCCTGCATGCCCTCGGGCAAGGCGAGCGTGCCCGCACGCTGCTCGAGCTGCAAAAGGCCTGCCGCCTGATACATCGGCTGCGCGCGCAGGTAGAGGAAGGCGCCGACACAGAAGGCCACCGTGACGCAAAGGGCGACGCGCCACTTGCCAGCCCAGATCACCGCGGCGAGGCCGAGCAGGTCGATGTCGCCGCCGCCGTCGTCGGACGCAGAGACCTGTGTCCGCCCGGCGCCCGGGTCCACGGTCGCTGGAAGACCCTTCTGCACTTCGCTGGCCATCCGTCCGCCCACACCCACACCAAAGCCTGCCATCGAACAGGCCGTGGCCGACGTCAAGACCTTGTGACGCGCAGCGGCCGGGACTTCGGGCGTCGGCGCCGCCGACGCGTCCGCGGAGGGATAGACTTCGCGGCCGCCACACCCTATGCGATCCGGCATGAGCCATGCCTCTTGCGTCCACGGTCGCGGCGGTCTGCCCGAGGGCAGTGCCGCTGCGGTAGCCATGGACGAACGCCGCGGCCCACCTGCAGGGGCCGCTTTCCGGGTGCCGCGCGAAACTGCGTCGAACGCTGTGCCGTCGCGGCGCGTGCCGGCGGCAGGCGCGCGAAATTCCGATTGCGCTGCAATGCATTGCCCACCCGGGATGCAGACACATGGTGGCGAAAGGGCCGGGCACTGCCGTTCAGCAGGCAACAGTTCGCGCAGTCACCTTCTTCCTTCTCTCGCGGGCAATGCCCCGCGCCTGGTCCGCAACTGCCGTTTCCTGGCCTGCCTGTTTGAAGAACCTGTCCTGCCCCGGACGGCGGCCGAGGATGCCCGGTGCAAGACTGGTGATGCATGAGTTTGCGAGATCGTACCGTCCCGGACCGAAACCTCTCGGCGAAAACGGCCCTGCGGCAGCCGCAATCGGTCGCTGGCCGCAAGCCTGGAAATCAGGGCGAATGGTCGCGGAAGTGCGATCCGCTTCGATTTGTCGTGACGCAAGGAACCTGTCATGTCGCTGATTTGAGGTTCGGGGCGCCCTGCCTGATGGCATCCACCTTCGGATCGATGGCGCAACGGGAACGGTTTTCCTGTGGGATCTCGGGCCATAACGCATGTGGCTGGCCTTGCTGACCAGAATCTGGAAGGCTGGCGGAGTGCTCTTCGTCGTCCGCGGTTTCACAGTGGCGATGAATTTCCTGGCCATGCTTGGGATCGCCTTTTTCATGGGCATCGAGGAATACGGCCGCTTCGTGTTCCTCTGGGCCAGTGCCCACGTCTGGGGCGCAGTCATTTCCCTCGGAATGCCGGTGTACCTGCTGCGGGAGTTTGCCCTTCGCGACAGCGAAGGCGGCAATGCCGCGACGCCCGTCCGCGTTCTGGCTCTTGTCGTGGCCGCCCCGGCATTTCTGTGCGTTGCGCTGTGGTCGGTCCTGGGCGTGGTGGCGCGGGCGCCGCTTGGGCTTGAAGGCGTTCTTCAACTTGACGTTCTTCCTTTGGCTTTGCTGATCGGATATCTTTTCAACCTGAACACCAACCTTGCAAGCGGATTCCACGGACTGGGCCTGGGCGGCTTTTCGATGCTGCAGCGGGATGCACTGCCGCAGGTGCTGGCGCTTGCGGCGGCGGGTCTTGCGGCCGGAGACTACGAGACGACGATCCTGACGTTCGCCGGCGCCATGGCTGTTGGCGCCCTTCTGGGGGGAGCGCTTCTTTGGAGGATGCAGCGTGGCCGGCCGATCTTTGGCCGTGGCAGGGGTAACAGCGGGCACTTTCGGCTGCCTTTCGCCTTCTGGGGCAGCGCCATACTCGGCGTGATCTGGGCTCAGGTGGATATTCTTGTCGGGCAGTTGCTGATGACGCCCGCCGAACTGGGCGTCTACAACATCCTGCGACGCGTGGCCAACCTTGCCGCCCTGCCGGTCACCATCTCCACCTGGGCGACGGTGGGCGACTTTTCACGCGCCTTTGCAAGCGGCAACCGCGGGCAGATGGTCGAAACCAACCGCCGAGGGCTTCTGCTGTCTATTGTGCCGGGTGCCTTCCTGATCGCGGCCTCGCTGCCCATGTATCCGTTTCTCGTCTGGATGTACGGGCTATCGGACGCCGTGTCGAGCTTCGAGGCTTATCTGCTCCTTCTGTTGCAAACGGGCGTGCTGGTCTTCTTTGCGACAGCCACGACGATATGCTTAACCTCGGGCAGCGAGCGGCTTGCAGTGGTCGGCCGGTTTCTTGGAATAGGGTGCTATGTCATCATTGTCCTGCCGTTTTCCGCGGCCATGTCCCAGCCGATGATTGCCAATGCGGCGGCTGTCGCAGCCGGGGCCGCCATTGCGCATGTCTACATATGGATGAATGTCAAGCGTCGGCTTCTTGTCGATGCTTCGGCAATAAGCCTGATGCGAAGGCGCCAGAGAATTGATTGAAGCAATCTACGTCGTTGTCGCCGGGGTATCCTGCACCTTGGTTCCCTGGTGGGTCGGACATCGGCTCGGGATGATTGCATACATATCGCCAATGCACATCGTGGCCTTTTTGGCCTTCTTCGGGACGACGATCAAGGTCATTGCGTTTCTCTTTGATCCTTCTCTTGGATTCTTTACGCGGTATGTAAGTGATCCAGATGCATACATCGAGGGGCTGACGTTTGTCTTTGCGTTCGTCTTGATGACATCGCTCGGTTATGTCGTCGCCGGGCCTCGACGGCGCGTCATGGCGGCGCGGTTTGGAGAGCGGGAGTTTCGTTGCCTTCGCACTCGAGTCTGGTTCTTGCCGCTGTCTCTGGGCGTCATTTTTCTTGTGATGTCGTTGCTCCTCGCGCAAAGGGGGCTCAGCGGGCTCAGCATCGATACCTTGCTGATCCTGAACTCGCAGAAGCAGTTCAACCTGAATGAACAAGGGGTGGGATCCACCGGCGCTTTGGTGAAAACCCTTTATACCTTCCCGAGGGTCGTATTCGTGGTGGCCGTGATGGTGGCGGTGCATACGCGGCGAACATCAGATCAGGTGATTGCAGTCTTGATTGCACTTGCCCTGCTCGCCTCGGTGCCGTTTTCGGGTGACCGTTTCGATTTGATGCGGCTTGCCGGATATGCTCTCATTGGGGCCGTGTTGGCCGGTTGGCGCGGTTCGCTACGGTCAGGCATCGTGCTGACTGGGGGTGTGGCTGCGATTGTTGCCCTTGCCGGGTTCATGAGCGTTCTGCGGCAAGGCGATACGCTGGCGACTTCCGCGGAAGGTCCTTTGGCGGAACTGTCTTCACAAATCCTCAGCTCGACGTATTTTCTTGATGTGAATGTCGTTACGATCTTGATGCAGCGCATTCAGGAACAAGACTATATGCTCGGCGAAAGCTATATGGTCTGGACGTATGGATGGATTCCGCGAACGATTTGGCCCGAAAAGCCCGCCGTGGATGTGGGCGTGTTGCTCAAGCAGATTGTCCTCGGCAGCGGTCGCGATGCGCCCGGGGGGGTGAATGCCACCGGTCCCGGAGAGGCATACTTGAACTTCGGAAACATGGGTGTTCTTGTGGGTATTTTTCTTGGCGCTCTGTTCCGCAGGGCAGAGATTTTCTTGCTTCGACCCAGCCCCGGGTATCTCCGCCGGATGTTGTACTATCCGTCCAGCCTTTTCCTGGTCATTCAAAGCATGATGCAGTCAAGCTTTAGTGGCGTTCTAACGGCAATGTTTGCGATTATTCCACTGACCTGGGTTGTAGCCCGCCTGCTGTTTAGGGACAGCGCGACGGAAAGAGGCATTGCCGTTCGCTCCGACGATGTTTTCCGGAGGTCTCCGAAAGGTGCGTGAGCTGCAGTTTCTTTTTCAGCGAATGCCTGGGGCGCTTTTTCGGCGGGTCGGGGTCTGGGCCTGCCGTCGCCTGCTTGGCTACCGCATCGAAGCCGGGGCGAGCCTAGGGCTATGCTTCATCCAGGCGGTCGATGTGTCTCTCGGCGCGGGAAGCCGTGTCAGGCACTTCACGATCATCCGCAATATCGCGCGCCTCGATCTGTCCGCGCGTGCGCGGTTCGGGACGTTCAACTGGATCTTTGGCATGGTTGGACCATCCACGCACTTCGACAGGGAAACCGACCGAAGGTCCGCGCTGGTGTTCGAGGACGACAGCGCGATCACTTCGCGTCACATCATCGACTGCACGGACACGGTGACCCTTGGCCGGTTTTCGACAGTGGCAGGGTTCAGAAGCCAGATCCTGACACACGGCATCGACATTTCCGTGCCGCGCCAAAGCTGTGCCCCTGTGCGCATCGGACCCTACGCGCTGATCGGGTCGGGTTGCATCGTGCTCAAGGGCTCTGTGCTGCCAGAGGGCACCGTCCTGGCCGCAGGCAGCACCTTCGGGGGCGCCCACCAGGCGCCGCATCAGCTCTGGTCGGGCGTTCCGGCGGTGCCGGTCAAGGCGCTTGACCCGTCGCTGGGTTACTTTGTGCGCCGTTCCGGTGCGGTGCGATGAAAGACGGTTCCTTGTCCGTCGGCGTGGTCCTGGGCTCGGCATCGCGTAGCGGCGGCGGTCTGTTCACGTCGGTCCGGCGCCTTTCCCAGTCGCTGCGGGACACAGGCGCAGCGGTGTCGGTCTATGCCCTGCACGACCCGGACAGCGAGGCCGACCTGCCGGCTTGGAACCCCCTGCCCGTTGCGGTGTTTCCCCCCGGCTGGCCCCGGCAGCTTGGCCGCGGCGTAGGTCTGGGATCGGCGCTCCGGCAGGGCGGGCACGACCTCTTGCATCAGCACGGCATCTGGCAGGGCTTCTCGGCGTCCGTTCGGGCCTGGGCACGCCAGACCGATCGCCCGACGGTGATTTCGCCGCGAGGCATGCTCGATCCCTGGGCGCTGGCCAACGCCGCGTGGAAGAAGCGGATCGCCGGCCAGATTTACGAGAACCGGAACCTCGGGCAGGCAGGTTGCCTGCACGCCCTGAACGAGGCAGAGCGTCTGGCTTTGCGTCGCTTTGGCCTTCGCGGTCCCGTGGCCGTCATCGCCAACGCGATCGATCCGCCGACGGCGGTCGATCCGGCAGCAAGACCCGCATGGGCAGATATGGTCCCCGCCGACGCGCGGATCATGCTGTTTCTCGGCCGCCTGCATCCGAAGAAGGGGGTCAACCTGCTTCTGCAGGCCATGGCCAGGCTCCCCGATGGCCCGGAGGGCCCGTGGCACCTGGTGCTGGCGGGCTGGGATCAGGGCGGGCACCTGGCGCAGTTGCAGGTACTTGCCGGGTCACTTTCCCTGTCGGACCGCGTGCACGCGGTCGGGGCGCTGCATGACGACCGGAAGTGGATCGCGCTGCAACGGGCCGATGCCTTCGTATTGCCGTCCCTCAGCGAGGGCATGCCGATGGCCGTCCTCGAGGCTTGGGCCTGCGGCAGGCCGGTGCTGATGACATCCGCCTGCAACCTGCCAGAGGGCGCGGCGGCCGGGGCGGCGATCATCGTCGACCCGACGGTATCGGGACTTCGGGATGGTTTGGCCCGGATGACCGAGATGACCCCTGGAGAACGCGGCATCATGGGCGATGCAGGCCGGAGGATGGTCGCCGACCGTTTCACCTGGCCGGCCATCGCGGGAAAGATGCACGCGACCTATACCTGGCTTGTGCAAGGCGGTGCGCCGCCGTCCTGGGTTGATGTCCCGTGACGGCGCCAATCCTCAAGTCTGAATTTGGCGGGTCCGGAAAAGGGCACGATCCGGCACTTCGGCCACCGCGGCGTCGGTTGGCGGGCCCGGATCCGGTCGCGAAGATGCCCGTCCGTACGGCGGGCGATCAGGTCTGGTCCTGCCGGGGGATGGGTCGCCGTGGCGCTCGCCGCGGTCCGGCTGTTGTCCGTCCGTGTCACAGGTCGCGGGCATCCTTGGGGCACAG
>CAZCPY010000092.1:0-12101 GCA_964499865.1 uncultured Rhodobacterales bacterium
GGGGGGGGGGGGGGGGGGAGGGAAGCGCCGGTTGCGGACAGGTTCCGTCCGGCCCGATCCCGCGACCGGGCGGTCAGTCCGCCAGCACGTTGGAAAACTGCCAGGGGTCGTCGGGATCGGCGGGCGGGGCGAAGCGCATGAGGTCGCCCGACAGCGGCGTCCAGTCGGTGTAATGCGCCTCGATCCGGCCCAGATAGGGGCGCTGGATGTCCAGGCAGCGCGCATGGTCCATGGCATCGGCCTCGACCACGCCCTCGCCCGGGTTCTCCAGCGCCCAGACCATCGCCGCCAGCACCGCCGAGGCGACCTGCAGCCCGGTCGCGTTCTGCCGCGGCGCCCGCGCGCGGGCCTCGTCGATGGACAGGCGCGAGCCGTACCACAGCGCCCCCTTCGCATGGCCGTAAAGCAGCACGCCCAGCGCATCCTCGCCCGCGACGATCTCGTCCGCGGTCAGGATGTGGTGCGCGACCGGCATGCGGCCCGCGCCGAAGGTCTCGTGCAGCGACAGGATGGTGTCGTTGCTGGGGTGGTAGGCATAGTGGCAGGTCGGGCGGTAGGCGGGCTGCGCCGGATCGCCGACGGTGTAGTAGTCGGCGATCGACAGCGCCTCGTTGTGGGTGATCAGCAAGCCCATCTGCGCCCCCACGCCCGGCGCCCAGCTGCGCACGCGGGTATCCGCGCCGGGGCGGTTCAGCCAGATGCCGCAGCGGCTGCCGCGGTCGTGCGTCTGCCCGCCCGGCGGCAGGCGGCGCTCGTGCGTGCCCCAGCCGAGCTCGGCCGGCTGGAAGCCCTCGGACAGGATGCCCTCGACCGACCAGGTATTGACGAAGACCCCCGCAGGCTTGGGCCGGGCGGGAGCTTGCGTGTCGCGTTCGGCGATGTGGATGCCCTTCACGCCCAGGTCGCGCATCAGCGCGGCCCATCCGGCGCGCGTCACGGGTGCGGCCGGGCGACCCAGGTCGTCGGCCAGCATCCGCAATGCCTGCTTGACGAACCAGGACACCATGCCCGGATTGGCCCCGCAGCAGGACACCGCCGTCGTCCCCCGCCCCAGCCGCCGCGCCAGCGCCAGCATCTCCTCGCGCAGGGCATAGTTGGTGCGTTCGGCATGCGGGCGGGTGGTGTCGTAGTAGACGCCGGGCCAGGGCTCGACCACCGTGTCGACATACAGCGCCCCCAGCGCCGACGCGGCCTCGATCATGTCGACCGACCCCACGTCGACCGACAGGTTGACCACCATCCCCCCCGGCGCGGGCAAGAGGTCAGCCAGCACGCCGCGGAAGTTCTCGCGCGTCAGCGCCACCGCGAGATGGCGAAGCCCCAGCGACGCCAGTTCCTGCGCCACCTCGGCCCGCGGCTCGATCACCGTCACGCGCGCGGGGTCGAGCGCGACGTGCCGCGCGATCAGCGGCCAGACGCCGCGGCCGATCGAGCCGTAGCCGACCATCACCAGCGGCCCGTCCAGGCGGGCCAGGGTTTCGCCGGAAAGCTTCGGGGTCATCGTCGGGGTCCTCCCTGGGCAGCGGAAGGGCGCGGGACAAGGGCGCCGGAAACGTGACGGGGGCCGCGCCTTCCGGCGCGGCCCCCATGTGCAAGGAACGCCGGACGGGTCAGTTCTTGGCGTAGTATTCCACGACCAGGTTCGGTTCCATCTTCACCGGGTAGGGCACGTCCGACAGAGCGGGCTGGCGCACCAGCTTGGCCGTCAGCTTCGCGCCGTCAACCTCCAGGTAATCCGGCACGTCCCGCTCGGTCAGCGACTGCGCTTCCAGGATCGCGGCCATCTGCTTGGACTTCTGGCGCACCTCGACGACATCGCCCTCCTTCAGACGATAGGAGGCGATGTTGACGCGGCGGCCGTTCACCGTGACATGGCCGTGGTTCACGAACTGGCGGGCGGCAAAGACGGTCGCCACGAACTTGGCGCGGTAGACCACCGCATCCAGCCGGCGCTCCAGCAGGCCGATCAGGTTCTCGCCGGTGTCGCCGGTAACGCGGGCGGCCTCGGCGTAGATCTTCTTGAACTGCTTCTCGGTCAGGTCGCCGTAGTAGCCCTTGAGCTTCTGCTTGGCGCGCAGCTGGGTGCCGAAGTCCGACATCTTGTTCTTGCGGCGCTGGCCGTGCTGGCCGGGGCCGTATTCGCGCTTGTTCAGCGGCGATTTCGGCCGACCCCAGATGTTTTCGCCCATCCGGCGGTCGATCTTGTACTTGGCAGAGGTGCGCTTGGTCACCGCTGATCTCCTTCGTTGGCCCCGCGGGGGCGGATGTGAAGGGCGTTGTCCTCTTCCCCCGAAAGGGACGACAGGCTTCCGCTTGCGCGGTCCGCCAACACCAGAACGGACGCGGGACAGCCCAAGGCCCCCCCGGTCAGGGGGCGGCGCTTAGACGGCTGCGGCGGGGTTGTCAATCACCGCGGCGCATCGCGCCACGGCGCGGCCGCCTCAGGCGGCGAGGTCGTGGCGCAGGATGGCGGCCTCGGCGCCGGTCAGGTTGCGCCGGGCAGGGGCGCCGTAGGCGTCACCGTTGCGGTCCACGTCCGGCACCAGGTCCAGCAGCGCGGCCCGCGCGCGGGGGTCGAGGCTGTCCAGCGCCGCCATGCCGGGGTGAAAGCTTTCCGTCTCCAGCCCGTTGGCCCAGACGATCTGGTGCCGCTCGAACAGGATGTGGACGTAGGTCACCTCGCGCAGCAGGTGGTCGACGGTCACGCCCTGCCCGTTCACCAGATCCTCGGCCGCCACCAGCACTTCGGGCGCGTTGAACAGTGCCCGCGCGGCGGCGCCCTGCACCAGCATGCGGTGGCGGGGCGACACCAGCAGGTCGCGGTCGGGCCGCCCGATGCCGAGCGCGCCGAGACGGAAGCGGATCGGGCGCAGGTCCGGCATCGCATAAAGCCGCGCGCCGGTCATCCGGCGGCTGGCGGTCCACAGCACGGGCTGCGGCCCGGCATCGCGCGTCAGCACCCGGTCGCCGGGGCGCAGCGCCTCGATCGGCACCTCGCCGCCCTCGCAGCGCAGCCGCGTGCCGGGGGTGAAGCAGATCACCGCGCCGGGCTGGCTGCGCGGCGGTTCGGCCAGGCCGCGCGCCACGCGCACGACCCAGAGGTCGGTGTCGGCGGGCGGCGCCTCGCCCGCGAAGATCAGCAGCCGCGCGCCGGTGTCGGCGACGGCGATCAGCGTGATGTCCCAGACCGCGCGCCCGTCGGTCACGGCAAAGCCGTCCTCGGGCCGCTCGGCCACGCCTTCCGGCGCCGGCGCCGCCGCGCCGACCGCAGCCCCGATCAGGCGGCGCACCGCGCGCGCCGCCCTTGCCCTCAGTTCCGCCTGCCCCTCGGCCCCGTCCAGCGTGAGGATGCCCTGCGCCCCGTCCACCCGCACGGAAGCCCCCGCCCAGCGCCACGAGGCGCCGATGCGAAGACAGTCCACGGGCGCGGCCTTCAGGCCATCCACCTCTGTCTGAGACCAGGAAATGACGAACGTGCCCCGAAAGACCGCTCCCATCGCCTGCCTTGCCTGCTCGTTTTTGTTTTGTGGCCAAAGGTTAACAGGGTGATTCTCACACGGCCACAAAGGTGATTCGCAATCCCCGGACCTGTGCCTGCCGTGCAACAATGCCGTGGCCTCCGCGGCGCTTTCCCCGCGGGCGGGCCCGCGCTATAGGCGGGGCCATGTCGCAGAACCCGCCCGACCTTCGCCCCGACCTCGCCCGCTCGCTGATCCCCGAAGCGGGAAGGCCCGGCCAGCCGCGCATCGGCATGGTGTCGCTGGGTTGCCCCAAGGCGCTGGTGGACAGCGAGCGCATCCTCACCCGCCTGCGCGCAGAGGGCTATGCGATCAGCCCCGACTACCGGGGCGCCGAGGCGGTGATCGTCAACACCTGCGGCTTCCTCGACAGCGCCAAGGCCGAAAGCCTGGAGGCGATCGGCGAGGCGCTGCAGGAAAACGGCCGGGTGATCGTGACCGGCTGCCTGGGCGCGACGCCCGAGTTCATCACCGGCGCGCACCCCAGGGTGCTGGCGGTGACCGGTCCGCAGGCCTACGAGGACGTGCTGACCGCCGTCCACCGCGCCGTGCCGCCGGCGCCCGATCCGTTCATCGACCTGATCCCGCCGCAGGGGGTGAAGCTGACGCCCCGGCACTACAGCTATCTCAAGATCTCCGAAGGCTGCGACCACGCCTGCCGCTTCTGCATCATTCCAGACATGCGCGGCCGCCTGGTCTCGCGCCCTGCGAAAGCCGTGCTGCGCGAGGCGGAAAAGCTGGTGGCGGCCGGGGTGCGCGAGCTTCTGGTGATCAGCCAGGACACTTCGGCCTATGGCACCGACTGGAAGGGGCGGGACGACAAGTTCCCGATCACGTCGCTGGCGCGCGACCTGGGGTCGCTCGGCGCCTGGGTGCGGCTGCACTACGTCTATCCCTATCCCCACGTCGCCGACCTGATCCCGCTGATGGCCGAAGGGTCGGTGCTGCCCTACCTCGACATTCCCTTCCAGCACGCCCACCCCGACACCCTGCGCCGCATGGCCCGCCCCGCCGCCGCCGAACGCACGCTGGACCGCATCCGCCAGTGGCGCGGCATCTGCCCCGACCTGACGCTGCGCTCGACCTTCATCGTCGGCTACCCCGGCGAGACCGAGGCCGAGTTCCAGACGCTCCTCGACTGGCTGGACGAGGCGCAGCTGGATCGCGTCGGCGCCTTCCGCTACGAGAACGTGGCCGGCGCGCGGTCCAGCGCCCTGCCCGACCATGTGCCGGAGGACGTCAAGGAAGACCGCTACGCCCGCTTCATGGAAAAGGCGCAAGCGATCTCCGAGGCGAAGCTCGCGGCAAAGGTCGGCAAGCGGCTGGAGGTGATCGTCGACGCCATCGACGAAGACGGCGCCACCTGCCGCACGCAGGCGGATGCGCCCGAGATCGACGGAAACCTCTTCATCGACGAGGGCTTCGACAGCCTGTCCCCCGGCGACATCGTGACGGTGGAGGTCGACGAGGCGGGGGACTACGACCTGTGGGGGCGGCCGGTGTGAGCCCGTTGCGCGCAGGGCGGGCCCACCGTCCCCGCCCGCCTTGCCCCCCCGCCCCGGTCCGCGCTAGCCTTGCGGTCCTTTCCACCCCCAAGAAGCGGGAGGCCGCCGATGTTCCTCTTCACCGTGCATGACGCTGCCGGCAACAAGCACCACGTCAACGGCAACAACGTCGCCTGGTTCGCCCGCGACCTGCCCGGCAAGGGCACCGCCATCGCGATGACGGTGCCCGGCGTCGGCGGGGGCTGCGTCATGCTCAAGGTGGTCGAGGCGCCGGACGAGATCGCGACCCTGATCGCGGCCAAGCTGCGCAAGTAGGCGCCTTTCCCCCCGCCGGGGGCTGCGCTATGCGGGGGCGCATGGCGCTGACCCTGACCTCTGTCCTGTCGCCGCTCGAGGCGGGCTTCGACGACATCATCGACGTGCGCGCGCCCGCCGAGTTCGCCGACGACCACCTGCCCGGCGCGATCAGCCTGCCGGTGCTGGACGACGCCGAACGCGCCCGCGTGGGCACCGTCTACAAGCAGGTCAGCCCCTTCACCGCGCGCAAGCTGGGCGCGGCGCTGGTCGCCCGCAACGCCGCAGCACATCTGCAAGGCGCGCTCGCCGACCGCCCCGGCGGCTGGCGGCCGCTGGTCTACTGCTGGCGCGGCGGGCAGAGGTCGGGATCCTTCGCCACCATCCTGCGCGAGATCGGCTGGCGGGTCGAGACGGTGGCGGGCGGCTACAAGGCCTGGCGCGGGCTGGTGGTGCGGGCGCTGTATGACGCAGCCTTTCCCGCCCGCGTGATCCTACTGGACGGCGACACCGGCACCGCCAAGACCGACCTGCTGGCGCGGCTTGCGGCGCGCGGCGTGCAGGTGCTGGACCTCGAGGGGCTGGCGCGGCACCGCGGCTCGCTGTTCGGGGCGATGGCCGGGGGCCAGCCGTCGCAGCGCGGCTTCGAGGGCGCGCTGGCGGTGGCGCTGGCGCGGCTCGACCCCGCGCGGCCGGTGGTGGTCGAGGCCGAAAGCGCCCTGGTCGGCGACCTGCGCCTGCCGCCGCGGCTGTGGCAGGCGATGCAGGGCGCGCCGCGCATCGCGGTGGCGGCGCCGCGGGCGGCGCGGGTGGACTACCTGCTGCGCGCCTATGCCGACCTGACCGCCGACCGGGCGCGTCTGGGTGCGGTGGTTGCCAGCCTGCGGCACCTTTACGCCCGCGAGACCATCGCCGCCTGGACCGCGCTGGCCGAGACCGGCGCCGACGGCGCGCTGGCCGAGGCGCTGATGGAGACCCACTACGACCCGCGCTACGCCCGCCACCGTGCAAGGTCGGCGCCACCGGTCAAGACGCTGGACGCCACGGCACTGGACGAGGCTGCGCTGGACGATCTTGCCGACCGGCTGGCACAGACCGTGGCGCGGCTCTGACTAGCGCAGCGTCAGGCGGCCTGCCCCGGGACGGGTGCGGCCGATCGCCCGGGCCTGCACGCCCGCCGCCGCCAGGGCCGAAAGCGTGGCCTCCAGCGCCGTCTCGGGCACCGCCGCCAGCAGGCCGCCGGCGGTCTGCGGGTCGAAGGCCAGCGCCGCCAGCGCCGCCTCGGCGCCCGCGATGCGCCCGAGGGCCGCGGCGCGGTTGGCGGGGGCGAGGCTTGAGGCGATGCCCGCCGCCACCGCCTCTGCCGCCCCCGGCAGGACCGGCAGGGCGGACAGGTCCACCTCGGCCCCGGTCTCCGGCCCCAGCATTTCCAGAAGGTGCCCGGCAAGGCCGAAGCCGGTCACATCCGTCATCGCGGTGGCCACGCCGCGCAGCACCGCAGCCTCTGCCGCCAGCGGGCGCAGCATTGCGGCGAAGGCCGCCTCCACCGCCTCACCCCAGACCAGCCCGGGCGCGGGCGCGCCGGCCATCGCGGCGGCGAGCACGAGGCCGGTGCCGAGCGGCTTGGTCAGGACCAGCGCCTGACCGGGGCCAAGTCCGGTCTTGCGAACCGGCGCGCGGCCCCCGGGCAGCAGGCCGGTGACCGTCAGGCCCACGGTGAACTCTGCCCCCACCGCGCTGTGCCCGCCCACCAGCCGCGCCCCGGCCGCAGCCACCTCGGCCGCCGCGGCGGCGGTGGCGCGGGCAAGCATCCGCGCCTCGATCCGCGCGCCCGACCGCGGCAGCGTCACCTGCAGAAGCGCCGCCTGCGGTTCCGCTCCCATCGCCCAGATGTCGCCCATCGCATGCACCGCGGCGATGCGGGCCATGCGCGCCTCGTCCGCGGTCACCGCGCGCAGGGCGTCGGTGGTCAGCACCTGCTGCACGCCGCCGGTGACGATCACCGCGGCGTCGTCACCGGGGCCGTCCAGCCCCGCGACCGCCGCGGCCAGCGCCGCGGGCGCCGCCTTGGCGCCGCAGCCGCCGCAAAGCGGGGCCGCGGCAAGCAGGTCAGCAAAGCCCTTGGCCGCGCGCAGCGGCACGGGCGGGGCGGGGCGGGCGGGCATGCCGGACAGCCGCGCCAAGAAGCGGCGGTCGATGCGGTCCTTGAGCCGCCAGACCCAGGGTGCGGCCAGCGCCAGCCCCGCCTTTTCCGCCACCGCATGGCGCGGGCCGGTGGCGATCAGCTTGAGGTGGTCGGCCTGCGGGCGGAACCGCCGCAGGGGCGCGCCCGACAGGGCGGCGCGCAGGTTGGCGTGCAGCACGGGCGCCGCGCGCACCGCATATACACCCGCCCGGGGCCGTGGCGTTTCCGTCAGCGCGGCGCAGTCGCCCGCGGCGAAGACGGCGGGGTCGGAGCTTTGCAGGAAACCGTCCACCGCGACAAAGCCGCGGTCGAGCGCGAGCCCGCTGTCCGCCAGCCAGCCCGGCGCCACCGCGCCGGTGACGCCCAGCACCAGCCGCGCAGGGACCGAAATGCCGTCGGCCAGCGTCACGCCCTGCCCGGTGACCGCGCGCGGCGCCTGCCCCTCGCGCAGGTCCACCCCCTGCCGTGCCAGCGCCGCCCGCAGCAGGCCGCGCGCCCTCGGCGGCAGGGCGGCGGCGACCTCGCGCCCCGCCTCGACCAGCGTCACCGCGCCCGGCCCCAGCCGGTGCGCGGCGGCCAGCGCCACCTCCACGCCCCCTGCCCCGCCCCCCAGTACCGCCAGCCGGTCGCCCGGTGCGCGGCCGGCGAGGAACGCCTCCCACCGTTCGGCGAAGGCGCCGAAGGGCTTGACCGCCAGCCCGTGGTCGGCGAACCCCGCCAGCCCCTGCGGCGCCGACCCCGCGCCCGTGTCCAGCGACAGCACGTCGAAGGGCAGGTCCTCGCCCGTCTCCAGCCTGAGCAGTCGCTTGCCAGGGTCCAGCCCCGTGGCGCGCGCCAGCAGCCGCCGCGCCCCGGCGATCAGGCAGAGCCGGTCAAGGTCCACCATGATCTCGTGGCGCCCGTAGTGCCCGGCGACGAAGCCGGGCAACATGCCGGTATAGGCCGCGACCGGCGCGGGATCGACCAGCGTGACGCGGGCGCCGGGCAACGGGTCCATCGCCCAGGCGCGCAGCACCAGCGCATGGGCATGGCCGCCGCCGACAAGCACGAGATCGCGCGTGAAGGGACCTGACGGCTGCATGAGGGCGCTTCAGCCCTCGCGCGGCTGGGGGCGGAGGGGGATCTCCTTGAGCAGGCCCCCGACCCCCATCGCCGCGATGTCGGCGCCGGTCACGGCCAGCCCGCAGGCCAGCCGTTCCAGCACCCAGTCGGCCCCGTTCAGCGCAGGCGACCGCGCGCAGCCGGGCAGGCCGATCACCGGCCGGCCACCAAGCCGCCCGAGGAACAGAAGGTTCCCCGGATCGACCGGCATCCCGAAACGCTCCACCGTCCCGCCGGCGGCCCGCAGGCCCTCGGGCGCGGTGTCGTGCAGGTCCGACGTGGCCGATCCGGTCAGGATCAGCGCCATGTCGCCCGGGGTGGCGGCCAGCGCCGCGGCGATGGCGGGCACCTCGTGCGGCACCACCGCCACGCCCGCCAGCCGCAGGCCGAGCGCGCGCAGCCGCCCTTCCACCGCCTTGCGGCCCTTGGCCGTCAGGCCGGGCGCCTGGCCTTGCACCTCGGTCAGGACCAGCCCGGCCGACGCCATCGCCACCGGGCGGAACCCCACGGCCCCCCGCCCCGCCGCCACCGCGGCCTGAAGCGCCGCCTGCGGCACGGCATAGGCGATGATCTTGACCGTGGCGCACAGCGTGCCGGCCTTGGCGCGCGCCAGGGGCGGCAGGGTGGCCAGCGTGATCGCGGGATGGACGGCGTTCAGCGCCTCGACCCGCGCGCGGTCCACCGTCACCAGCCCCGGCCCCGGCGCCTTGAGGTTCACCCGGCCGGTGAAGGCCTCGGTCAGCGAAAGCCCCGGTCCGCGGACCGCCGCCGCCAGCCGTGCGGCCGCCGCATCCTCGGGCACGTCGCCGGCCTCGAGGCGGGCCACCGTCACCTCGTGCAGGCCCGCCGCCGCCAGCGCGGCCAGGTCGCCCTGCCCCAGCACCGCCCCCTTGCGCAGCCGCCCGCCGGGGACGGCCTCGGAATGCGCGAGGATCGCGCCCTCGGCCTCGGCCAAAGGAACGGGGCCGAAGCGCATCAGCCCTGCCGCAGTCGCTGGGTCAACTGCGCCATGATCGACACGGCGATCTCGCCGGGGCTTCTGGCGCCGATGTCGAGGCCCACGGGCGCGTGCAGGCGGGCGATCCCGTCCTCGGTGATACCCGCAGAACGCAGCCGGTCCAGCCGCCGGGCATGGGTGCGGCTGGACCCCAGGCAGCCGATGTAGAAGGCAGGCGAGGCGAGTGCCGCCGTCAGCGCCGGGTCGTCGAGCTTGGGGTCATGCGTCAGCGTGACGACAGAAGACCGCGCGTCGGGCGCGAATTCGGCCATCGCGGCGTCGGGCCAGGCGTCCAGGATGGTCTCGCCCGGGAAACGGGCGGCAGAGCCGAAGGCGCCGCGCGGGTCGATCAGCACGGGGTCGTGGCCGCAGGCCCGCGCCATCGGCACCAGGGCCTGCGCGATGTGCACGGCGCCGACCACGGCCATGCGCAGGGGCGGGTTGTGGATGGCGGTGAAGCGGCCGTCCTCCTCCATCCCCGACCGGTCGGCGCGGAAGCGGTCCGGCGCGTCCCCGGGGCCGATGAGGTCGCCCGCGCCGGTGGCGGGATCGACGCGCCACGCCACCGGCCGCCGTGCCGTGCGGGCCGCGACCAGCGCCTCCAGCACGGCCACCGGCAGGCTGCCGCCCACGGGTTCGACCAGCACCCGGATCGTGCCGCCGCAGGCCAGGCCCACGGCGAAGGCGTCGCCGTCGGACACGCCGTAGGTCAGGAGCCGCGGGCGCCCGTCGGCCAGCGCCTCCAGCGCCTCGGCCACCACCGCGCCCTCGACGCAGCCGCCCGAGACCGAGCCCATGATCTCGCCCGATCCCGACACGGCGAGTTGCGACCCCACGGGCCGCGGGGCGGAGCCCCAGGTCTCGACCACGGTCGCCAGCGCCGCGCCGCGGCCCGCGCGGTGCCAGGCCAGCGCAGCCTCGGGCATCCGGTCGTGATCGGCCATCCTGCCTGCCCCATGAAAAACCCCGCGCGGTGCAGTCTGCACCGCGCGGGGGTCGTGCTTCAAGGACCGCCGGTCAGCGCGAGGCGACCAGCAGCGGCGTGACCAGCCGGACCGCCACGCGGCGGTTGCGCGGCTCGTCGGTCAGGACCGGCACCAGGAGATCGCTTTCGCCATAGCCCTGCACGACCAGGTTTTCCGGCGGCACGCCGAAGTATTCGGTCAGCGCCAGCGCCACCGATTCCGCCCGCCGGTCGCTGAGCGCGAGGTTCGACGCCGCCGACCCCGTGGCATCGGTGTGCCCCTCGATCAGGAACAGTTCGTTCGGCCGCGCCGCGATCATCTGGGTGATGAGGCGCCCCAGCGCCGTGAGCTTTTCCGCCTCGGTCACGTCGATCGCCGAGGACCCCGTCTTGAAGGTCAAGGGCTCCACGTCGATCACCGGGGCAAGCTGGCGCACCTCCCTGATCTCGCGGATCTGGCGCAACGAGAAGCCCCGCGTCGCCTCGCGCGCCGCGATCGCGGCCATCGTGGCGGCAAGCGCGGCGTCCCCGCCCGCGGCCGAGATCGTCACCGGGCGCGACGGGTGCGGCAGGGTGGTCACGTCGATCGGCTCGACCGGCAGCAGGTCGTCGATCAGCAGCGTCTCGCGGCCCTGCGGGTCCACCGCGGCCCGGCGCAGCACGCGGCCCGTGGCGTCGCGGATGGTGATCACGCGGCTGCCGTCGGCGCGTTCGACGATGGTGCGGGTGGACCCGTCGCGGAAAGTCTCGGTGCGGATCGTGGACCCCGGGCGGCGCAGGAGCGTGTCGTCGTCCTTGTAGACGACGTAGCTGCCGTCGCTGCGGCTGACCACCACGCGGTCGCCGGAGTTCGTCTCCACCTTGTCGCCGTTCTTCAGCACGGCGCCCACGACCAGCGCACCGAGCGCCACGAGGCCGACCTTTTCCAGGTCGGACAGCCCGCGGTCGCGGTCGCGGCGGCGGTCGCGGGTGGGGTCGCGGGTGCGGTCGCTGGTGCGGTCGCTGGTGCGGTCGTCGGCGCCCCGCGTGCCGTCCCCGGCGGCGATGGCGCGGGCGGCGTCGAATTCCTCGGCCGAGCTGCGCGTCGTCGTCTCGGTGATTTCCTCAACGACCGTGGCGACCGCATCCGCCGAAGGCGGCGCGTCCACCGCGGTATCCGGCGTCGCGAGCAGCGGCAGGGCGGCGGCGGCGGACGCCGCCTCTCCGGCGGCGCCCTCGACCGGTTCGGGCGCGGCGAGCAGGGTTTCGAGCATCTCCACCGCCTCGGGCGCGGGTTCGGGCAGCACTTCGGGGTCCGTCGCGGCGACCTCGGGCAGCGCTTCGGGCAGCGCTTCGGGCACAGGTTCGGGGGCGGGTCCGGCGGTCGCGGCGGCTTCCGCAGCGGCGGCGGCCTCGGCTTCAGCCCGGGCCCGGGCAGCGGCCTCTTCGGCGGCGGCCTGGGCGGCGGCGGCGTCGCCCGCCTCGGCCGCGGCTTGAGCGGCGGCGGCGGCATCGCCCGCCGCCTGCGCGGCCTGCTCGGCGGCGGCGGCGTCAGTGG
>CAZCPY010000093.1:0-11917 GCA_964499865.1 uncultured Rhodobacterales bacterium
ATTGCAGCCTAACCCCGTTCCGGATGAACAACCTCCTGAGAGTTCACATCTAGCCCTGCAAATCGGGCCTGACAACCCGCGCCGCCTTGACAAGAGCACGCGGAGACCCGACCCAAGTGGCCATGGAGATGAGCCCCGCCCGCCCGCTGCCACAGTCCGAAAAGACCATCCTGCGCGCCCTTTCGGGCCAGCGGCAGGACCGCCCGCCGATCTGGGTGATGCGCCAGGCGGGCCGTTACCTGCCCGAATACCGCGCGACCCGAGCCAGGGCGGGGTCGTTCCTCGACCTGTGCTACAACCCCGAGCTTGCCGCGGAGGTGACGCTGCAGCCGATCCGCCGCTATGGCTTCGACGCGGCGATCCTGTTCGCCGACATCCTCTTGATCGCCCAGGCGCTGGGGTCGGAGCTGTGGTTCGCCGAGGGCGAGGGGCCGCGGCTGTCCACCGTGACCGATGCCGCGGGCGTGGCGGCGCTGCGGCCCGCCTCCGACGTGCACGAGGTGCTGTCCCCGGTCTACGAGACGGTGCGCAACCTGTCGCGCGACCTGCCGCGCACCACGACGCTGATCGGCTTTGCGGGCGCGCCATGGACGGTGGCAAGCTACATGGTCGCGGGCCGCGGCACGCCCGACCAGGGGCCCGCGCATGGCTTCAAGGACGCCGACCGCGCGGCCTTCCAGGCGCTGATCGGGCGCCTGACCGAGGCGACGGTGGAATACCTCTCGGCTCAGGTCGAGGCCGGGGCCGAGGTGATCAAGCTGTTCGACAGCTGGGCCGGCAGCCTGAAGGGGCAGGACTTCGACGACTTCGCGCTGGCGCCCGCGCGCCGGATCACGACGGCGCTCAAGGCGCGCCACCCGGGTCTGCCGGTGATCGTGTTCCCCCGCGAGGCGGGGCCGCGCTATGCAGGCTTTGCGCAGGCCGCGGGTGCCGATGGCGTGGCGCTGGACCAGAAGGTCGACGCGGCCTGGGCGGCGGCGGCGGTGCAGCCGGGGACCTGCGTGCAGGGCAACCTCGACCCCGCGCACATGGTGACGGGCGGTGCGGCGATGGAAACGGCGGCCCGCGCGGTCATCGACGCCTTCAGCGGCGGCGCGCATATCTTCAACCTCGGCCACGGCATCACGCCGGACGCGAGCCCCGACACCATGGCGCGTCTGGTCGAGGTCGTGCGCGGGGGCTGAGGCGCCGCTTCAGGCGACCCGGCGGCAGACCGTCACCTGGTTGCGGCCCGCGGCCTTTGAGGTCAGGAGCGCCTGGTCGGCGCGGTCGATCAGGGCGGTCGCGGGTTCCTCGACGGTGGCCTTGCTGAGCGCGAGGCCGATCGAGGCGGTCATCGTCAGGCTGCCGCCGGACGGCAGGGCGAAGGCGCGTTCCTGCATGGCGGCGCAGAGCCGTTCGGCCACGCCGCGCGCCTCGCCCAGGCCCGCGCCGGGCAGCGCGATCAGGAATTCCTCGCCCCCGATGCGGGCCAGAAGGTCGCCCTGCCGCAGGTTAGCGGCCAGGCGGCGCGCCACTTCGACCAGGACGGCATCGCCCGCGGCATGGCCGAAGCGGTCGTTGACCGACTTGAAATGGTCGAGATCCAGCACCATCACCGCGCAGGGCGCGCCTTCCGCGCGGGCGCGTTCGGCCAGCGTGGCAAGCTGCGCCTCGCCGTAGCGGCGGTTGTGCAGGCCGGTCAGCGGGTCGGTCACCGCCAGCCGCAGCCCGTCGCGCAGCCGCGCGCGCAGGCCGTCGCCCGTCCGCTTGCGCCGCAGGAGCGCGCGCAGGCGCAATGCCACGTCCTGCGGGTCGGTGCCCGGGGCGATGACGTCGCCCGCGCCCAGGTCGAAGGCCATGGCGTCATCCGCCGCGCCTGCGGGCTGGCTGCGCAGCAGGCAGAAGGCCGCATGCCGCGCCGTGCCGTGGGCCTGCAACTCGCTGAGAAAACGCAGGCCGCCTCCGGGCGTGCCGAGGTCGGCGTCGATGACGTAGAGGTCGGGCGCCACGGCGCCCGCCGGTTCGGCCAGCGCCTCGGCCCGCGTCATCACGGCGATGCGGTCGCGCATCAGGGGGGCGAGGTCGGTGCGCAGGCGGATCGCCACTTCGGCCCGCCCGGCCACCAGCGCCACCGTGCCCGGCGTGACGAAGGCGGCGGCGGGGTCGTTCATGCCGAACTCGGCCTCGGGGACGCCGATGGCGTCGAGGTCCACCAGGTCCTGCCGCCGCATCAGGTTGCGCAGGCGCGACAGCAGCAGCGTTTCGTCAGCCGGGCGGGCCAGCACCTCGTCGGCGCCGCCGGCCAGTGCCTCGCGCCGGAGCGCGGCCTCGGCGGGGGGCAGCAGAAGGATCGCGGGCACGGCGGCAAGCCCGGGATCGGCGCGCATGTCGCGCAGGAGCGCGACAGGCCAATCCTCACCCGTATCGGACCCCAGCAGCACCAGGTCCGCCCGCCGCGCCCTGAGCGCGGCCAGCGCCGCGGGCCCGTCGGCCAGCGCCGTCACCTCGTAATGCGCGGCGGCAAGGCGGCTTTTCAGCACCAGCCGCTGCGACGGCGAAGGATCGACGAGGAGGATGATGCCCGACATGCCGAGACCTAGCCCGATCCTTTCTGGACTGCCAACCTTTGTCCTCCAGATTGGTTAAGACTATCTTACCAAGTCCTGTGCATGCTGCGCGGAAAATCGGCGGGAGGTGGTGTCGCATGGCCAACCGGCAAGAAGCTGCCGAGACGCTGGCGCTGGACGCGCTGGGCTGGCTCGCCGCGGACGAGGGGCGGCTGGCCGGTTTCCTGGCCGCCGCCGGCATCGCCCCGCGCGACCTCGGCGCGCGGGCGGCCCAGCCGGAGGTGCTGGCGGCGGTGCTCGATCACATCCTGGGCGACGAGGCGGCAGTGCTGGGGGCTGCCCGCGATCTGGGCATTCCGCCCGCCGCCTTCGCCCGGGCGCGGGCGGTGCTGCCCGGCGGCGACGTTCCGCACTGGACCTGAGCGCGGCCGCGGGCGACAAGGCGCGATGATCGACGCCATCATCTTCGACAAGGACGGCACGCTGTTCGACTTTCGCCGCAGCTGGGCGGGCTGGGCGGAGCGCGTGGTGACGGGCCTTGCCCGGCCCGGCGTGCCGGCCGAACGGCTGGCGGCGGCGATCGGCTTCGACCTTGCCACCCGTGCCTTCCACCCCGACAGCCCGGTGATCGCCGCCACCCCGGACGAGATTGCCGCCGCACTGGCCCCGCATCTGCCGGGGGTGGCGGACTACCGGCTGACGGCGCGGCTGAACGCGCTGGCCGAGACCACGCCGATGGCCGAGGCGGTGCCGCTGAGGCCCGCACTTTCGGCGTTGCGGGGGCGGGGCTTGCGGCTGGGGCTGGCCACGAACGACAGCGAGGGCCCGGCGCGGGCGCATCTGGCGGCGCATGGCGTGGCCGACCTGTTCGACTTCGTGGCGGGCTGCGACAGCGGGCACGGGGCCAAGCCGGGGCCGGGGATGCTGCTGGCCTTTGCCCGCGCGATGGCGCTGGTGCCTGTGCGGGTTGCCATGGTGGGCGACAGCCGGCACGACCTGATGGCGGGAAGGGCTGCCGGAATGCGCACCGTGGGCGTGCTGACCGGCATCGCCGGGGCCGCCGACCTGGCCCCGCTGGCCGATGCGGTGCTGCCCGACATCGGCGCCCTGCCGGCATGGCTGGATCGTCTGGGGGCCTGAGCGGCACAAAAACGACTGAAACCTGTCGGAAACGGCGCGGGCAGGGCGGGCGCGCTTCGCCATCCTGCGCCGCAAGGCAGCCGAGGGGCAGGGCATGAGCGACGACCAGGGCCGCAAGCGGCGGGGCGGGGGCCGGGCGGGGATGAAGGCCCGCGCGGGTACCGCCACCATCGACCAGATGCCCTGGCGCATCCCGGTCAACCCCGACCGCCCGACCGAACCGCTGGACGCCGAGGGCGTGGAGCGCATCCACAGGGGGGCGATGCGGATCCTCGGGGAGATCGGCATAGAGATGCTGAACCCCGAGGCGGTGCGCCACCTCAAGGCCGCGGGCTGCAAGGTCAGCGACACCAACGTCCGTTTCGACGAGGATTTCGTGATGGAGATGGTGGGCCGCGCGCCGTCGTCCTTCACCATCACGCCGCGCAACCCCGACCGGCAGATCACGCTGGGCGGCAGGCACATGGTCTTCGTCAACGTCTCGTCCCCCCCCAACGCCTGGGACCTGGAGCGCGGCAAGCGCGCGGGCGACTTCGCGACGTTCAGGGAATTCATCAAGCTGACGCAGTATTTCAACTGCATCCATGTCGCCGGCGGCTATCCGGTGGAACCCGTGGACGTGCATGCGAGCGTCCGCCACCTTGACTGCCTGTTCGAGAAGCTGACGCTGACCGACAAGGTCGTGCACGCCTATTCGCTGGGGGCCGAGCGGGTCGAGGACGTGATGGAGATGGTGCGCCTCGCGGGCGGGCTGTCACATGAGGAGTTCGACGCAAGCCCCCGGATGTACACGAACATCAACTCGGTCAGCCCGCTGAAGCACGACTATCCGATGCTGGACGGCGCGATGCGGCTGGCAAGGCGCGGGCAGCCGGTGGTGGTGACGCCCTTCACATTGGCCGGTGCCATGGCGCCGGTGACGATGTCGGGCGCGGTGGCGCTGTCGATCGCCGAGGCGCTGTCGGCCATCGCGTTGCTGGAATGGATCGCGCCGGGCTGTCCGGTGGCGATCGGCACCTTCACCTCGAACGTCGACATGAAGTCGGGCGCGCCGGCCTTCGGCACGCCGGAATACATGCGCGCCACCCAGATGACCGGGCAGCTGGTGCGCAAGTACGGCGTGCCGATGCGGTCATCGGGCGTCTGTGCCGGCAACGTGCCGGATGCGCAGGCGACGTGGGAGACGCAGAATTCCCTATTCGCTGCAATGACTTCTGGCACGAACATGGTGTACCACGCGGCGGGCTGGCTGGAGGGCGGGCTGATCGCGTCCCCTGAGAAGTTCGTGCTGGACTGCGAGGTCCTGCAGATGATCCAGCGCTACTGCGAGCCCGCGACCTGGGCGACCGAGCCCGAGGACATCGCCTTTGACGCCATCCGCGAGGTGGGCGCGGGCGGGCATTACTTCGGCTGCCAGCACACGCAGGACCGCTACCAGACCGCCTTTCACGCGCCCTTCGTGTCGGACTGGCGCAACTACGAGGCCTGGGCGGCGGACGGGTCGGTCTGGGCGGCAGAGCGGGCGCACCGGGTCTACAAGTCGATCCTGGCCGAGTTCGAGCCCCCGCCGATCGACCACGCGGCGCTGGAGGCGCTGACGGCCTTTGTCGCCCGGCGCAGGCAGGAAGGCGGGGCGCCGACGGATTTCTGAACGCTGCCAGTCAGTTGAGGCGCGATCCTCAACTGCCGTGCGAAGGTTCCGTCACCATCGCGCAGAGCATCTCGAACATCAGCGTCGCGCCCAGAAAGGCGGTGACGCCGCCGGGGTCGAAGGGGGGCGAGACCTCCACCAGGTCGGCCCCCGCGATCCGCACCCCGGCCAGGAGCCGCGCGCATTCCATCGCCACCCACGAGGTCGGGCCGCCGACCTCGGGCGTGCCGGTGCCGGGCGCGAAGGCGGGGTCGACGAAGTCGATGTCGTAGCTGACATAGGTCTCTCCGCCACCCGCGACGGCGCGGGCCTCGGCCATCACGTCCTCGGGGCCGCGGCGGTGCAGGTCCTGCACGGGGATCACGGTGATGCCGACGGCACGGGCGAAATCGCGGTCCTCGGTATCGTAGGCGGGGCCTCGGATGCCGATCATGCAGACGCGGCGCGGGTCCAGAAGCCCCTCTTCCACCGCGCGGCGGAAGGGGGTGCCGTGGGTATACATCTGTCCGCCGAAGTAGCTGTGGAACAGGTCGGTGTGGCTGTCGAAGTGGATCATCCCCAGCGGCCGGTCCCTGGCCAGCGCGCGCAGGACGGGCAGGCTGGACAGGTGGTCGCCCCCCGCCGTCAAGGGCCGGATGCCGCGGGCGCGCAGGTCGGTGAAGAAGGCCTCGATCCGCGCCAGGCTGTCCGTCACGCTGGCCGGGTTGGGACCGACGTCGCCCAGGTCGGCGCAGGCGGCGGTCTCGAAGGGGCGCAGGCCGGTGATGCCGTGCTGGGCGCGCACCATGGTCGAGGCGTCGCGCAGCGCGCGCGGCCCGTGCCGGGAGCCGGCGCGGTTGGTGGTGCCGCCGTCCCAGGGCACGCCGACAAGGCCCACCTGCACCTCGGCCAGCCGCGGATGGCCGGGCGGCACATGCGGCAGGCGCATGAACGTCGCGAGCCCCGCGAACCGCGGCAGGTCGAAGCCGGAAACGGGGTGGAAGAAGGGGTCGACGGGGGGCATGCGCGGGCTCCTTTCAGGCGGGGCAAGCCTGCCATGGCGCCGGAGCGGGGGGAAGGTGCCGGATTCTGTTGCCAGGCTCCGGCGGGCCCCGCCTTACGCGGCTAAGCGGAAGGGCTTAGGTTTGGTGTTGCGAGCCGCTTACGCGGCCAGCGCCACCGGAGCACGGTTGTCGTTGGCAACTGTGATCATGGACCGATAACGGTGGTACCTCACCGGGCAAAAGCTGGCCTCTTTCAACGTCCGTCGATCCTGTTTCGGCCCCATTACCCGGCAACGCCCGGGGTGTTGGTGGAGCCGCCGGGTACCGCCCCCGGGTCCGATCCGTCTATTGCAGGTGCGTTTATCACCATAGTCCCGGGTTGCCCCGCGACAGGACGAATATAGGCCCCCGCGCCCCGCGCCACAAGGCATACGTCGCGGGCGCGTCACCGGTTGATCCGACTCGCGCTTCCGTGCCTTCATCCGGCGCAGAAGCGGGTGCGCGGAGGGACGGGGATGCGGATCGGCGGGCTGGCCTTGGTTCTGGGGATGGTGTCGGGGTCGGGGGCGGCGTCGGCGCAGGAGCAGGAGTCCTGCGGCCGCTATCCGGTGCCGGAGGCCAGCTACAGCTGCACCTGCGGCACGGTCAACGTGACCGCCGGGGTCTGGGGCGAGGGGCCCTACACCTCGGACAGCGACCTGTGCGCCGCCGCGCTGCATGCCGGGGTGATCGGGCCCGGGGGCGGCGCCGTGACCGCGCGGCTGGCCGACGGGCAGGACAGCTACGGCAACAGCGAGGCCAACGGCGTGCGCACCAGCCGCTGGGGCCGCTACGACAGCTCTTTCGCCTTCGACCCTCTTGAACCGGCGGGCGTCCCGGACTTCGGCGTTGCCGACACCCCGCAGACCGTCTCGGCGCCCGGCGAGGTGGCGGTCTGCGCGGGCGTGGACTACGGCAACGTCGAGACGGTCTGCCGCTGCGAGCCGGGGCAAAGCCCCGAAAGCGCGACGGTCTGGGGCTCCTCGCCCTATGTCGCGGGGTCCGACCTCTGCGCCGCGGCGCGCCATTCCGAGGTGATCGGGCTGGACGGCGGCGTGATCAGCGTGATCCGCCTGCCGGGCCTGACGTCCTACCGTGGCAGCGAAAGGGGCGGGGTCAGGTCGCAGGACTGGGGCGAATACGAGGAAAGCTTCGTCGTGAACGCCAACTGAAACGCGGAGGGGCCGCGCCCTGCGGCGCGGCCCCCCCCCCGTTTAGCCGGGGCGATGCGGTTCAGAAGCCCGCCTTGATGTTCTCGAATTCCGCCAGCATGCGCCCGCGCGCCTCGGCCGACAGGGGCGTCTGGCTCAGGAGGATGCCGTCCACCGGATCGGCATAGCCCGCGGCCAGTTCCTCGGCCGGGATGCCGGCCATCGCCGCGTCGTTGGCATGCGCATAGCCGAAGTTTTCCAGCAGGCCCCTGGCCGAGCGGGGCTCGAGCCAGGCGTTGATGAAGTCATAAGCCTTGTCTTCCGACCCCGGCGCGTCCTTGAAGTTGACCATGCCGCAGAACCACGAGGCCACGCCCTCCTTGGGCGTGCGGTTGAATTCGACCGGGATGCCTTCGCGCTTCATCGCGGCGACACCGTCGTTCCAGGTCCAGGACACGACGACTTCGCCCGACTTCATCTGCTGCGCGAGGTCCGAGGGGTCGGCCCAGTAGGAGCGGGTGTTGGCATGCGCCTGGCGCAGCCAGGCGGCGGCGGCGGCGAACTGGTCGTCCGAGACATTGGTCCAGTCGGTCACGCCGGTCGCCAGCAGCGCGAGCGAGAAGGTGTCATCGACGTTGTCGGGCAGCGAGATGCGCCCGGCATACTTGGGGTCGATGAAGACGCTGAGCGAGGCCACGTCCGCGGCCGGTACGATCTCGGTGTTGTAGGCGATGGCGGTGTAGGCGTAGTCGGTCGGGATGTACCAGACGCCTTCGGCATCCTTGAAGACCTCGCTTTCCAGGAAGCGGGGCGCGATGTTGGCGAATTCCGGGATGCGGCTGACATCCCAGGGCTCGATCAGGCCCGCCGCGCGGTAGGAGGCGACCTTCTGCGAGCAGGGGTGCGCCACGTCGGCCTTGAAGCCCGAGGACACCTTCTGGAACGCCTCGTCATCGTCGCCGAAGAAGGCGTAGGTCGGCATCTGGCCGTATTTTTCGACATAGGCCTCGATCAGGGCCTGGTTCTCGAAGCCGGCCCAGTCGAACACGATCAGTTCGGGGTCGGCGGCAAGGGCGGGCGCGGCGAAGGCGATCGCGGCACCGGCAAGGAGGGTCTGGCGAAGGGTCATGGAATCCTCATCTGCTGGAAGCCGGCCGGGCTTTCGACGGACCCGTGCCGAAATGCTGGTTGAGTTAGGCCGTGACGCGCGGCCCCACAAGGCCGCGGCGCAACATTATGGCGCGGGAGGGCTGCGCTTGCACATAAAAGCGTCACGCGGGACGGCTGCGCAGGGGGTTTCCGCCGCCGGACGCTGCGGCTAGGTTCGGGGCGCGTGGCAGGGCGAGGGCAGGGAGAGACCGCGATGGCGCTGGATCTGGGGTTCGTGCGGGAACAGTTTCCGGCCCTTGCCGAGCCGTCCCTGGCGGGGCTGGCCTTCTTCGAGAATGCGGGCGGGTCCTTCCCCTGCCGTTTCGTGACCGAAAGGCTGGAGCGGTTCTATCGCGCGCGCAAGGTGCAGCCCTACCATCCCTTCGCGCCCTCGGACGCCGCGGGCGACGAGATGGACGAGGCCCGGGCGCGCCTGGCGGCGATGATGCGCGTGGCGAAGGAGGAGGTCCACTTCGGCCCCTCGACATCCGCCAACACCTATGTGCTGGCCCAGGCGCTGCGGCGCCACCTGCGCGGCAAGGGCGGGGCGGTCGTGGTGACCGACCAGGACCACGAGGCGAACTCGGGCGTCTGGCGGCGGCTGGCCGAGGACGGCGTCGAGGTTCGCGAATGGCGGATCGACCCGGTGACGGGCCTTCTGGACCCCGCGCGGCTGGCGCCCCTGCTGGCCGACGGGCAGGTGCGGCTGGTGGCCTTCCCGCATTGTTCCAACGTGGTGGCGGCGATCAATCCGGTGGCCGAGGTGGCGGCGATGGTGCGCGCCGCGGGCGCCTGGTCGGTGGTGGACGGCGTGAGCTACGCGCCCCACGGGTTCCCCGACATGGCGGCGCTCGGCTGCGATGCCTACCTGTTTTCGGCCTACAAGACCTATGGGCCGCATCAGGGCATCATGGTCGCGCGCAAGGCGATGGTCGGGGTGCTGCCGGCCGAGGGGCACCATTTCAACGCGGGCACCCTCTACAAGCGCCTGACGCCCGCGGGCCCCGACCATGCGCAGGTCGCGGCCTGCGCGGGGATGGCGGATTACGTCGACGCGCTGGCGGCGCGGCACGGGGTGGCGGGGGATGCGGCGGACAGGACGCAGGGCGTGCACGACCTGATGCGCGCGCAGGAGGTGGCGGTGACGGCGCCGCTGCTCGACTACCTGGCCGCGCGCAACGACCTGCGGCTGATCGGCCCGCGCGATGCCACGGCGCGGGCGCCCACGGTGGCGGTGGACCTGCACCGCCCGGCGATGCCGGTGGCCACGGCGCTGGGGCGCGAGGGGATCGGGGTGGGCGCGGGCGACTTCTATGCCGTGCGCCCGCTGACGGCGATGGGCGTGGACCCGGGGCAGGGCGTGCTGCGGATGAGCCTTGTGCACTATACCTCGGCCGCGGAGGTGGAGCGCCTGATCCGCGGGCTGGACCGCGCGCTGGCTTGACCACATGGGGCGGGCGGGGGTCTTCTGCACGGCAGAGGTGCCCCCCCGTGACCCCGGACCCGCCCGACCTGATCCTGACCAACGCCTGCGTCCTGACGATGGATCCCGCGCGCCGGCGGGCCGAGGCGGTGGCGGTGGCGGGCGACCGCATCCTGGCGGTCGGCGGGCGCGAGGTGGAGCGTCTGGCAGGGCAGGGCACCCGTATCGTCGACGCGGGCGGTCCCTCCCTGCTGCCGGGTTTCGTCGAAAGCCACCTGCATCCGGTCCTGGGCGGGGACGAGCTTGCGCATCTGCAACTGGGCGGCATCGAGACCGTCGCGGCCCTGACCCGCGCCGTCCGCGGCTTTGCGGCGGAGCATCCCGACCACCCGCTCCTGATGGCGCAGGGGGCGGGCTATCTGTTCGACGGTGGCGGGCTGACGCGGCAGGACCTGGACGGGATCCTGCCCGACCGGCCGCTGGCGCTGACGGCGGCCGACCGCCACACCGTCTGGGCCAACACCGCGGCACTTGCGGCCGCGGGCCTGCTGCGGGGCGCGGCGATGCCCCGCGGGCACGCGGTGGTGATCGCCCCGGATGGCACCGCCACGGGCGATCTGCGCGAGTTCGAGGCCTTCGCCCCGGTCATTGCGCTTGGCGGCGAGGCGCGGCTGAACCTCGGGATCGCCACGGGCGGCGAGCCCGCGCCCTGGCCTGTCTAGGCCGAACAGGCCAGCGACCGCGCCAAGGTGCTGGCGGGCCTGCGGCACTGCGCGGGGCACGGCATCACCTCCATGGTGAACATGGACGGCAACCTCTACACCCAGCGGCTGCTGGATGGCCTGCGTCGCGCGGGCAGCCTGCCGGCCCGCGTCAAGGTGCCCTTCCGCTTCAAGCCGCACATGGAACTGGCGGAGCTTGAGCGGGCCGGGGCGATGCGGGCGGAATTTGCCGACGGCTGGCTGTCCTCGGGCATGGTCAGGATGTTCATGGACGGCGTGGTCGACAGCCGCACGGCCGACATGCTGGACGACGACCCGGGTCATCCGGGCCACCGGTCGGAGCCGCTGTTCCCGCCCGCCCGCGTTGCCGCGCTTGGCGGGACGGCGAGCCTGCAGCCCAGCCACCCGCCCGGCGCGATGGACTTCCCCCCGTTCCTCACGCTGGGCGCGATCGGCCGCGACCGCTGGCCGGATGCCTGCCTGCACCGGACGCCTGCCGAGGCGGGGGCGAGGGTCGCCCATGCCAGCGACTGGCCGGTCAGTGACGTGCCGGTCCTGCGCTCGGCGCAGGCGGCGGTGACGCGGGCGGCCCATGACGGCGCCAGCGACGAGCGGCTGGCGCTGCCGGAGACGCTGGCCGCCTACACCGCAGGCGGCGCCTGGGCCGCGCATTGCGACCGGGTGACGGGATGCCTTCAGCGCGGGCTGGCGGCCGACCTGGCGCTGCTGGGGGACGACATCGAGGCCGCGGCGCCCGAGTCGCCGGGGTCGCGCTGACCGTCACGGGGGGACGGACCACCCATGCCGGGGCAGGGTTCGCGGCGGTGTGATCCAGGAAAACCTATCGGCAGCAAGACCTTGCGGGATTTTTGCGAGGTTGGCCGCAAAATCTTCAACTTCCCCCTTGCGCCTGCCTGCCGGGATTCGTAGATACCGGCCACCGAAGCGGGGCGGCAACGCGAAGCTGTGAGGTGCGGCGGAAACGTCGGCAAAATCCGGAGCACGGCGATCAGGATACGCCAGGACACTGGCGTGCTGATCGTTTTTGCGGCGGACGCTCTTTGAAGATGTGAGTAGATGAAGGGATATGAGGGCGGCTGGGTTGCTTTG
>CAZCPY010000094.1:0-2449 GCA_964499865.1 uncultured Rhodobacterales bacterium
TCCGATCCCAAATATCCCGGGGGAGGAGCGTCAGCGACGGGGGCGGAGCCCCCCCCTTCGCCCGAGCCGGAGGGGCCTTCTTCAGGCCCCGCAGGCGAGACGAAAGGCGTGCGGCGAAGCCGCTCATTCCGAAACGGCGGCGGCACCGGGACGCCGCCGGTTGAACCGGCCCTGCCGCCCCTGTATCACCGGGGTCAACGCCCGCGCGGAGCCGCGATGAACCGACTTTACCATTTCCCGCTGTCCCCCTTCTGCCGCAAGGTCCGCCTGACGCTGGCCGAGAAGCGGCAGGAGGTGGAACTGATCGAGGAACGCTACTGGGAACCCTCGCCCGACTTCCTCCGCCGCAACCCGGCGGGCAAGGTGCCCGTCCTGCGCCATGAAGGGCGGGTGATGAGCGAAAGCCAGGCGATCTGCGAATACCTCGACGAGACCATCCCCGAACCCCGCCTGATGCCGCGCGAGGCCGAGGCGCGCTACGAGGTGCGCCGCCTCTGCGCCTGGTTCGACGACAAATTCCACGGCGAGGTGACCTCGAAGCTGCTCTACGAGCGGGTCAACAAGAAGGTCATGGGCCTGGGCTATCCCGACAGCAAGGCGGTCAAGGCGGGCGCGGGGCGGATCAAGTACCACATCGACTACATGAGCTGGCTTCTGGACCAGCGCCGCTGGCTTGCGGGCGACGGGATGACGCTGGCCGATTTCACCGCCGCGGCGCATCTGTCCTGCCTCGACTACATCTCGGACGTGGACTGGAACCGGTCGGCCAACGTGCGGGACTGGTATGCCAAGATCAAGTCGCGGCCGTCCTTCCGCCCGCTGCTGGCCGACCAGATCCCGGGCTTTCCGCCGCCCGCGCATTACGCCGACCTCGACTTCTGACGGCGGTCAGCGCCGCCCGAACAGCCGCTCGATGTCGGCCAGCGACAGCGTCACATGCGTGGGCCGCCCGTGGTTGCACTGGCCCGCGTTCGGAGTCGCCTCCATCTCGCGCAGGAGCGCGTTCATCTCCTCGGCGCGGAGCGCGCGGCCCGACCGCACCGACCCGTGGCAGGCCATGCGGCTGAGGATGGCGTCAAGCCGGGCCTGAAGGCCCTCGGTCCGGCCGGTGTCGGACAATTCGTCCAGGAGGTCGCGCAGCAGCGGCGCCGCCGCCACCTGGCCGAGCGCCGCGGGCGTGGCGCGCACCGCGACGGCGCCGCCGCCGAAGGGCTCGAGCTCCAGCCCCAGCGCCGCCAGGTCGTCGCGGGCGGCCAGCAGGCGGTCGGCGTCGGCGGGGGGCAGGGTCACGATCTCGGGGATCAGCGCCGCCTGCGCCGCGACGCGCCCGGCCGCCGCCTGTGCCTTGAGCCGTTCGTAGACCAGCCGTTCATGCGCCGCGTGCTGGTCCACGATGACGATTCCGTCGGCCGACTGCGCGATGATCCAGTTGCCGTGCAGCTGCGCCCTGGCGGTGCCCAAGGGCCCCTGAGGGCCTTCCGCCGGAAGGTCGGGTTCCACCCTTGCGGCGGGCGCCTCGGCAAAGCCCATCGGCGCCTGCGCGGCGAAGGCCCCGCGCAGCGCAGGGGCCGAGGCGCGGTCCATCTGGTAGACGCGGGGTTGCATCGCGGCCAGCGTGGCGCCCGCGACGGTGGAGGACGTGCGCCGCGCCTGATCCGCGAGCAGGCCGCGCAGGCCGCCCACGACCAGCGCGCGCACCGCCTCTGGCGCGCGAAACCGCACCTCGGCCTTGGCGGGGTGGACGTTGACGTCAACCTCCTCGGGGTCGCAGGCCAGGTCCAGCACCGCGGCCGGATGGCGGCCTGCCGACAGCACGTCGAAATAGGCCGCCCTGAGGGCACCCGTCAGCAGGCGGTCCAGCACCGGGCGGCCGTTGACCGACAAGTATTGCGTCGTCCCAGACCCGCGCGAGGCGGTGGGAAGGCCCGCAAGCCCCGTCAGCCGCAGCCCGTCGCGCGCCAGGTCCACGGCGAAGGCGTTTTCGGTGAAGTCGCGCCCGATCACCTCTGCCGCGCGCGTGTCCAGGGTGCCGGGGTCCACCCGCAGCACCTCGCGCCGGCCTTCGGTCACGTCTGCCAGGGCAAAGCCCACGCCCGGATTGGCCAGCGCCAGCCGCCGGATCGCCTCGGCCACCGCCAGCGCCTCGGCCCGGTCGCTGCGCAGGAACTTGAGCCGGGCGGGCGTGGCGAAGAACAGGTCGCGCAACTCCACCACCGTGCCCTGCGTCTGCGCCGCGGGGCGCACCGGCGCCATGCGCCCGCCGGTGACCGCGATTTCCGCCCCGTCCTCGCCCGCCGCGCGCGACCGGATCAGCAGACGGCCCACGGCGCCCAGCGAGGGCAGCGCCTCGCCGCGGAAGCCGAAGGTGCGGATCGCCAGCAGGTCGGCGCCGGTGGTCTTGGAGGTCGCATGCCGCGCCAAGGCCTGTCTCTTATACACATCTGACGCT
>CAZCPY010000094.1:2459-11777 GCA_964499865.1 uncultured Rhodobacterales bacterium
CCGCGTCCAGCGCGTTCTCGACCAGCTCCTTGACCGCCGAGGCGGGGCGCTCCACCACCTCGCCCGCCGCGATGCGGTTGATCGCGGCCTCGTCCAGTTGCCGGATGACCGGCCGTATCTTGGGGGTGTCGAGCATTGTGCCCCAAGGGCTAGCACGACGCGGGGGATTCGGCCAAGGCTTGCCGCATGGCGCAGCGCAATGGCCGCGGGCGCTTCCCCCTCCCCTCCCCTCGCGGCGGAGCGGGCGTGCGGCGAGAGGGGCGGCGTCTGGCGAGGCCGGGCCCCCTGCCCCAACCCGTCCCCGCGAGGAAAAGCGGAGGCGCCCGCAAGGCAGGTGCCGGGACTACGGCGCCAGCCCCTCGGGCCGGCCCACGACGACGAACTGCAGCGCGTCGGGCTTCATCAGCGCGGCGGCCACGCGGCGGATGTCGTCCATCGTGACCGCCTCGACAAAGGCGTTGCGGCGGGTGGCATAGTCGATCGGCAGGCCCTGGAACTGCAGGCCGACAAGGATGCCCGCAATCGGCCCGTTGCCGTTCCAGCGCAGCGGATAGCTGCCGGTCAGGTAGGTCTTGGTGGCGGCCAGTTCCGCTTCGGTGAACTCGCCCCGGGCGGCGCGGGCCCATTCGGCGCGCAGGACCTCGATCGCCTCGGCCACGCGGCTGTTGTCGGCGGAAAACTGGCCGGCCCAGTATTGCCCGAGGTCCAGCGGCACGACCGAGGTGCCGATGCCGTAGGTCAGGCCGCGTTCCACCCGGAGCGAGGTCATCAGCCGGGCCGAGAAGCGGCCGCCGCCCAGCATCTCGTTCAGCACGAACAGGGGGAAGAAGTCGGGGTCCATCCGCGCCAGCCCCGGCTGACCGAACAGGACAAGCGACTGCGGGCTGGGGAAGTCCGCCGTCACGATCCCGCCCGGCGCGCCCCAGTCCACCCGCGGCGGCTGCGGCGCGCCGGTCTCGGGCAGGCCTGCGAACAGCGTGTCGAGCAGGGTGCCCAGGTCTTCGGGCGAGATGTCTCCCGCCGCGCCCACATAGATGCGGTCGCGCGCGATGGTGGCGCGGTGGGCGGCGAGGATGTCGTCGCGGGTCAGCGCGGCCACGCTGGCGGCGGTGCCGCTGGGGTCGCTGCCGTAGGGGTGATCGCCCCAGGCCAGCGCGTCCAGCTTCTGGCTGGCGATCGCCGCGGGATCCTTGAGGTCGCCTTCGATGGTCGCCAGCACTTGCCCGCGCACCCGCTCGATGGCGTCGGGGTCAAAGCGCGGCCGGGTCAGCGCCAGGCGCAGAAGCGCTACGGCCTGATCGCGGTTCTCGGTCAGGAAGCGGGCCGAGACGGAAATCGAATCGGCGCCGCTGTCGAAGGACAGATCCGCCGCCAGCGCGTCGCGCGCCGCGGCAAAGCCCTGCGCGTCGAGCTCGCCCGCGCCTTCCTCGATCAGCGCGGTCATCAGGTTGACCGCCCCGCGCTTGCCCGGCGCATCGAGGTTGGTGCCGCCGCGGAACCGGATCTCCAGCGCGGTGAAGGGGATGGCCCGGTCCTCGATCAGCCAGGCGGTGATGCCGCCAGGCGAGGTGACCAGCTTGATCGGCTGTTCCGCCCGGGCCGGCAGGGCCAATGTCTGGGCCAGCAGCAGGATCAGCGCCGTCAGGCGCACAAGGTTCGTCACGGCGATCGTCACGGCGCGGCCTCCGCTGCGGGTTTCCTCAGGAAGCCGGTCACGGCCTTGCGACGGTCGAAGACCAGGCGGGCGGCGGCCATCACGTCCTCGGCTGTCACCGCCTGCAGCACCGCGGGCCAGGCCTCGACGTCCGCAATCGTCAGGCCCGAGGTCAGCGCGTCGCCGTAAAGCCGCGCGCGGCCCTCGACATTGTCGAGCGCATAGATCTGCGCCGCGCGCAGTTGCGTCTTGATCCGCGCCAGTTCCTCGGGGTCGGGGCCGGTGTCCATGAAACCGGCCAGCACCCCGTCCATCGCCGCCTCGGCGTCGTCCAGCGACACGCCCGGCACGGGCACGACGTAGAGGCTGAAGGTCGTGTCGTCGAGCGCGGTGTCGGCGTACCCGGCCGAGGTCCAGACCGCCACCTGCCGGTCGAACTGCAAGGCGCGCGCCAGCACCGAGGTGGTGCCCGATCCGCCCAGAAGCTCGGCCAGCACGGTCAGCGCGGCGGCGGTGCGCTGGTCGCCCGGGTCACGCTCGGGCGCCAGATAGCTGCGCACGACATAGGGCTGCGCCACGCGGTCGTCGGCCATCGCCAGCCGCCGCTCGGCCCGCTGCGGCGGCTCTGCCGGGCGGATGCGGGGCCCGAGGCCGGGGGTGGGGGCGATCGGGCCGTAGTATTGCACGGCCAGGCGGCGCACCTCGTCGGCCTCGACATCGCCCGCAATCACCAGCACCGCGTTGTTGGGCGCGTAGAAGCGGGCGTAGAAGGCCCTGGCGTCGGCCTGCGTCAGCCCCTCGATCTCGTGGCGCCAGCCGATGATCGGCGTGCCGTAGGGGTGGTTCATGTACTGAGCGGCAAAGCGTTCCTCGCTGAACTGCGCGCCGGGGTCGCTGTCGGTCGTCTGGCTGCGTTCCTCGAGGATCACCTTCAGCTCGGTCGCCGCGTCCTCCTCGGTCAGGCGCAGGCCGCGCATGCGGTCCGCTTCCATCTCCATCATCCGCGGCAGGTGTTCGGCGGCGACGCGCTGGAAATAGGCGGTGGCATCCCAGGAGGTGAAGGCGTTGTCGTCGCCCCCCAGGGCCTCGACGGTGGCGGAAAACTCGCCGTTGGCCAGCTTGTCGGTGCCCTTGAACATCAGGTGTTCCAGGTAGTGCGCGATGCCCGACTTGCCCGGCGGCTCGTCGGCCGACCCCACCCTGTACCACAGCATCTGCACCGCCAGCGGCGCGCGGTTGTCCTCGATCACCACCACCTCCAGCCCGTTGTCGAGCGTGAACGACGACACCTGGGCCGCCGCGGGGCTGGCGAGCAGGAGGGACAGGGCAAGGGCGTGGCGCATGGAGGCTCCGGCGGGCGAGACGGGCGGACGCGGGCGAGACGGGCGGACGAACAGCCAGGCCACAGCTACCCGGCCCGGCGCTGCGGTCAATCCCGCCTGACGCGGAGTTGAGGGCTATTCACCCTCTTGTGGGGGGGGCGCGCTGACGGTGCGGATGCCGGCGCGGCGCCAGCGGCGCAATTCGGCCTGCTGGTCAAGCGACTGGTCCTCGTAGGCGCGGAAGTAGACGTTGACGTTCAACAGCCGCTCGAGGATGCGGCCCTTGTTGTCGCGGCGCCATTCCAGGTCTTCGGACGCCAGCACGCCGCGGATGTTCTCGGTCACGCCAAAGCGGCGGGCGTGGTTCAGCAGGCCGGCATCGCCGCGCACGCCGCCGGCGGGGTCGCCGCCCAGCGCCAGGATCGCGTCGTCCACCGGCGTGGGGTCCGACCGGTTGGCGCCGCCCGGCGTGGGTTCCGGCAGGACGGTCAAATCCTCTGGCGCCTCCAGCGGCTTGGGCGGCAGGATGGCGAATTCGTCCGGGCCGTCGGTCGCGGAGCGGATGTTCATCAGCTGCGGCGGCCGGTCGCCGCCGCCGCAGGCCGCGAGCAGAAGCGCCGCCGCCAGAAGTGCCAGCGCCGCCCGTCCTGCCGTCATGCCTGCCCGTTGTCCCGTCATTTCGGCCTCTTGTTAGCCCATCGGTCCGCGCCCGTCACGGGGTCTTTCACGGGGTCCTTCACGGGGTCTTCCGGCGCCCCGCCCGGTCGTCGGCGGCGAAGACGACAAGGCCCACGGCGCCCGCGAAGATGGCGATGTCGGCGACGTTGAAGGCATAGGGATTCTCGATCCCGCAGCAGGACATGTTCAGAAAATCGGCCACCGCGCCCCAGACCACGCGGTCCACGACGTTGCCCAGGGCGCCGCCCACCAGCAGCCCCGCCGCAGCCCTTGCCGGCCGCGGCTGCGCGCCCCGCCGCATCCACCGCACCACCCAGACCGCGACCGCCAGCGCGACCGCGATCAGCGCCCAGCGCGTGATGTCGCCATCCCGCGCCAGCAGGCCGAAGTTGATGCCGCGGTTCCAGGCCATGCGCAGGGTCAGGAACGGCGGCCAGACCTCGATCACCCCGCGGTTGGCAAGGTCCAGTCCCCAGACGATCCAGACCTTCAGCGCCTGGTCGAACACGAAGACCGCCGCAGCGGTCAGCCCCAGCAGGCGCATGCGGTGCCTCCATTGTGCAACGGCCGACGGCCGCGGCCTGCCGTCCCCCTCGCGGAGAGGGGAGGGGGCAGCGGACGGGGGATGTGGGTGCGCGCCATGGAAGGAAGGCCCCTCGCCATCATCAGTGCCGGAAATGCCGTCGGCCGGTGAAGACCATGGCGATGCCTGCCCGGTCGGCCGCCGCGATCACCTCGTCGTCGCGCATGGCGCCGCCCGGCTGGATCACCGCCGTGGCGCCCGCCCAGACCAGCGCCTCGATCCCGTCGGCGAAGGGGAAGAAGGCGTCCGAGGCGACGACGGCGCCCTTCGTGGGCGGCGCGTCCAGGCCCAGCGCCTCGGCCATGTCCTCGGCCTTGCGGATGGCGATGCGGGTCGAATCGATGCGGCTCATCTGCCCCGCGCCCAGGCCCACGGTGGCGCCGTCGCGGGCGAAGACGATGGCGTTGGACTTGACGTGCTTGGCCACCCGCCAGGCGAACATCAGGTCGGCCATCTCGGCCGCCGTCGGCGCCCGGGCGGTGACGCAGCGGAGGTCGGCCTGCTCCACATGGCCGGCGTCGCGGTCCTGCACCAGGAAGCCGCCCGCCACCTGCCGCACCGCCAGCCCGCGCGCGCCCGGGTCGGGCAGCGCGTCCAGCGTCAGGAGGCGCAGGTTGCGCCTGGCGGCAAAGACCGCGCGGGCGGCGTCGTCGGCGCCGGGGGCCACCACGACCTCGGTGAAGATCTCGGCGATGCGCTGCGCGGTGGCACCGTCCAGCGGGCGGTTCAGCGCCACGATGCCGCCGAAGGCCGAGGTGCGGTCGGCGTCGTGGGCGCGGCCGTAGGCCTGCTCCAGCGTCGCGCCCGTGGCCACGCCGCAGGGGTTGGCGTGCTTGACGATCACGCAGGCGGGCCGGGCGGGGTCCAGTTCCGCCACCAGTTCCAGCGCCGCGTCGGTGTCGTTGAGGTTGTTGTAGCTCAGCTCCTTGCCCTGCAATTGGCGCGCGGTGGCCACGCCCGGGCGGCCCGATCCGTCGGTGTAGAAGGCCGCGGCCTGGTGCGGGTTCTCGCCGTAGCGCAGGCCCTGCGCCAGACGGCCCGCGAAGACGCGGCGGCGCGGCACGTCCTGCCCCGCGTGGTCGGCCATCCAGCCGCCCACCGCCGCGTCATAGGCCGCCGTCCGCCCGAAGGCGGTCGCCGCCAGCCCGCGCCGGAACGCCAGAGACGTGGCGCCGTCGGCCGCCATCTCGGCCAGCAGCGCGGGGTAATCCTCGGGGTCGGTCACCACGGCCACGAAGCGGTGGTTCTTGGCCGCCGCGCGGATCATCGCCGGGCCGCCCACGTCGATGTTCTCGATGCAGTCGGCAGGCCCTGCCCCGCGCGCGAGCGTCGCCTCGAAGGGGTAGAGGTTGACCACCAGCAGGTCGATCGGCGCGATCCCGTGCGCCGCCATCGCGACCAGGTGTTCGTCATCGTCGCGCAGCGCCAGAAGGCCGCCGTGCACCATCGGGTGCAGCGTCTTGACGCGGCCGTCCATCATCTCGGGGAAGCCCGTCACCGCGGCCACGTCGGTCACCGGCAGTCCCGCCATCCGCAGGGCCTGCGCCGTCCCGCCGGTCGAGATCATCTCGACCCCGTGGCCATGCAGCGCGCGGGCCAGGTCCAGCAGGCCCGTCTTGTCCGACACCGACAGCAGCGCGCGGCCGACGGGAACGCGGTGGGGCATGGACGGTCACTCCTTCGCCTCAGAGTGCGCCCCGGTCGTCCTCGTCGTCCAGTCCCAGGTCGCGGATCGCCCGCGGCGTATCCTGAGCCTTCGCCAAGGTCCAGCCGGTCAGCGCCTCGGGCCCGCCGATCCGCCCCTCCAGCACGATCTGCTGCCCCCCACGGGGCTGAAGCCGCCCGCGTTCCATGTAGACCGAGGGTTCGAGCTTGAGGCCGCGGGCGTCGGCGGGGCGGAACACCCAGACCTCGCCGCTGCGCAGCACCAGCGACACCGCCGTGCCGCCGAGGTCAAGCGCGGCATCGACCTCGGGGTGCAGGTGGAAGCGCAGGGCAAAGCGCAGGGGCTCGCCGCGGGTGCGGGCCAGGGCGACGGCCAGCGTGGCACGTTCCCCGGCGGTGGTCGGGCCCAGGCTGTCCTGCCCGGTCACTCGCCGCCCGTCGGACGACAGCGTCAGGCTGCGGCCATGCGTCAGGCCATGCGTGCGCGACCAGCCGTCATGCGCCAGAAGAACCCCCTGCCCGTCGGCATCCGACGTGGACCGGGCGACCAGGACATGCGCCCGTTCGGCCAGCGCCTCCTGCCCGCGGCGCCCGAAGCGGGACGACGAATAGCCGTCCAGCGACAGCGTGGAGTGGGAGACCGTCGCCCGCCCCGCCTGCCGCCAGACGCCGCCGAAGGCGGTGCCTGCGCCGCAGGACACGATCAGCGGGCGGCGGCCCGAGGTCAGTTCGAAGGCCAGCGTCGAAGCATGCGCCCGCCGCCCCGCCGCCCCGCCCGGCGGGTCGGCGGCGTCCACGATCACCGTCGTGCGCCCGCCCGCCAGCCGCAGGAAGCCCATCGCGGGCCCCGGACCCGCCGCCGCCTTTTCGCCCGAGGCCGCCAGCGCATGGTCCAGCCGCCCCGGCAACCCCCGCCCGCCGCCGTGGAACCGCGCCAGACCCCCGTCGGCGTGGCGCAGGCTGCGCAGGCAGGGGGCGATGCGGCGCAGGGCACCCACCACCGGCTGCGGCACGCTGCGCCCGGCCTCCGTCAGCGCGAGCGCGACCCAGGTCAGGAGGGTGAAGACCTCCAGCAGTTCCTCGGGGTTCCGTGTCGCGATGCCGCCCTGCGCGTCGATGGCGCTGTCGCATTCGGCGGACAGCGCGCGCAGCGCGGGGTCGGTTTCGGCCTCCATGCCGGTCAGCGACAGGCCCGCGTAGATCAGCCCCGACAGCGCCTCGAACCGCGGCAGGCCGGGCAGGGCGGCGGGCCAGCGGCGGGCGAGAAAGCGCACCTGCGCCGTCAGCGCGCCGAAGAAGGCCGCATCGCCGCGGTCGCGCCCGTTCAGCAGCATCAGCGCGTGGTTGATCCAGCGCACCAGCCGCCGCCCGGTCAGGTCGGGCGTCCAGCCCGGCCCCTCGCCGTTGCCGAAGCGCGCGATCCAGGCCCAGGTCCAGTCCTGCGCGCGGGTCCGCGCGCCGGGTTCGGTGGTGGCGGCCAGGTCGTCCAGCCACAGGAAGCCATGCGCCTCTGCCCAGAAGGCGGGGTCGCGCACCGGCAGGTCCCACAGCGCCGTCCCCGGCGCCTCGACCAGTTGCCCCGCCATCAGGAAATGGCCCGAGGCAAGCTGGCGTCCGCGCGCGTGCAGGCCGATCGACCGCGGCTCGGGCAACGACACGAAGCCCTGCGCGACCGGAGCCCGGCGCGCGGCACGCGCCGCCAGCCGGTTGCGGAATGCCGCCACCTGCCGCTCGATCGCCGCCGAAACCGGGCCCGCCGCCATGGAAATCCGCCTGTGCGCCCGGTGCGCCCCGGGTCTGGCGGCATCCTAGCGCGATGGCGGGCGCATGTCAGCGCCGATGCTCAGCCGGGTCGGCGGAAGCCTGCGACAAAGAAGCCGTCGATCCCCCCGCGGTCGGCCCAGTGGTCGGGCCGGGTGCGCAGGTGCCCCGCGGCGGTGACGAAGGCCGGGTCGATGCCGCCGGGCATCGGAAGGGGCAGAAGCGCCGGGTGCCGCGCCAGAAGCGCCGCCGCCTGCGCCTCGCCCTCCTCTGGCAGCAGCGAACAGCTGGCGAAGACCAGCCGCCCGCCCGGGGCCAGCCAGCCCAGGGCCCTGTCGGCCAGCGCCGCCTGCAGCGCCGTCAACGCGGGCAGGTCGCTGCCGTCGCGGATGAAGGGCAGGTCGGGGTGGCGGCGGATCGTGCCGGTGGCCGAACAGGGCGCATCCAGCAGGATCGCGTCGAAGGGCGCCTCCGGCACCCAGTCCAGCGCATCCGCCGCCACCAGCCGGGCCGCCAGCCGCGTGCGCGCCAGGTTCCCGGCCACCCGCTCCAGCCGCGGGGCCGAGATGTCCAGCGCCGTGACCTCGGCCCCCGCGGCCGCCAGCTGCAGGGTCTTGCCCCCGGGCGCGGCGCAGAGGTCGAGCACGCGCTCGCCCGGGCGGGGGGCGAGCATCCGCACGGGCAGGGCGGCGGCGGCGTCCTGCACCCAGAAGGCGCCCTCGGCCCAGCCGGGCAAGACGGTGACCTGCGGGCTTCCCGTCAGCCGCCAGGACCCCCCGCCCAGGTCGGTCGCCCCCGGCGGCGGGGCGGCCCCGGGGCGCAGCGTCAGGTCGAGCGGCGGCGGCAGGGCGTGGGCGGCCTCGATGGCGGCGACGGCGGGGCGGCCCCAGGCATGAACCAGGGGCTGGCGCAGCCATTGCGGCAGGCGCTGCGGCGGCAGGGCGGCAAACGGCGCCTCCTGCGCCGCGACCTTGCGCAGGACGGCATTGACGAGGCCCGCGAAAGGCGCACCGCGCCGCCCCTCGCGCACCAGCGTCACCGCGGCGTCGACGGCGGCATGCGGCGCGGTGCCCTCCTGCGCCATCTCGACGGCGGCAAGGCGCAGCGCGTTGGCCACGGCCAGCGGGGGCGCCTTGCGCAGCAGGGGCTGCAACACCCGGTCGGCCCGCTCGAGATGGCGCAGGACCTGCCCTGCCAGCCGTTCGGCCCGCGCGCGGTCGGGCGGCGGCAGGGCGGCGGTTGCGGAGGCGTCGGGCCTGCGCCCTTCGCCCAGCACCGCCCCCAGGATCGCCAGCGCCGCCCGCCGCGGCGCCAGACCCGCCGCCGTTCCCGCCATGCTCCGCCCCCCCATGCGCTTGCCCGCCTGCGGCACCCGCCCTATACCCGCCGCATGTCCGAGGAAACTCCCCCCCAAGCGCCAGGCCCCCTGCCGCCCGAGGCATTGCGCGCGCTCGCCGAGGCCGAGGCCCGCCGCAAGGCCGCGGCCCCGGCCCTGCCGCCCGAGATCGGCGGCCGCGACGGCCCCGACCCGGTCCGCTATGGCGACTGGGAACGCAAGGGGCTGGCCATCGACTTCTGACGCGCCGCCCTGCCCCGGCGTCCGAAGCAAATTGCGTGCCTTCGGCACATTCCTTTCCTGTCGGTCAGCGGCTGAA
>CAZCPY010000095.1:0-11642 GCA_964499865.1 uncultured Rhodobacterales bacterium
CCGACCCCCTGCTCCCGAAGCAGGTGCGCTACCAGACTGCGCTACGCTCCGACCGTGGCGGGGGGGTTATCCCGCGCGGGGCGGCTTGGCAAGGGGGACGCTTCGAGCGGGCGCGTCAGGCCGACCCCTCGTCCTCGAACCGGTGGCGCGCAAGGGTGCTGCGGCCCGACAGGCCCATCATCGTGGAGACCCGCGGCATCAGCCCGGTTTCCGGGCGCGACTGGGTGCGCAGGACGGGCGAGTTCTTCGACGCCTTGCCACGGCCCTCGCGCAGCACGATGTAGAGGCCGGACGCGATGATGACGCCGGCGCCGATGACGGTGTATTCGTCCGGCGTCTCGTCGAAGATCAGCGCGCCGTAGACGGCGGCCCAGATGATCTGGCTGTACTGCATCGGCGCCACCACCACCGCGGGCGCCGACCGGTAGGCGGCGATGATGAACAGCATGGCGACAAAGCCGAACAGCGCGATCACCCCGATCAGGCCCAGGTGTTCGATCGGCATCGGCCGGTAGACCAGCGGCAGCGCCGCCCCCAGCACGATGAAGTTCGCCACCATCGGATAGAGCAGCAGCACCACCGACCGCTCCTCCGCCCCGATCTTGCGCACAATGACCGAGGCGAGCGACGAGAACACCGCCGCCGCCAGCGCCGCGGCGTGGCCGAGGCTGAGCGGCGCCGACCCGGGGCGCAGCACGATCAGCACGCCGACCAGCCCCACCACCACCGCAAGCCCCCGGCGGATACCCACGCGCTCGCCCAGGATGGGGATCGACAGGAGGGTGATCAGCAGGGGTGCGGCGAAGAGGATGGCATAGGTCTGCGCCAGCGGCAGGACGGAAAAGGCGTAGAAGGCCGTCACCCCGGTGATCAGCGCCGAGACGGTGCGCAGCGCCGTCCACCAGGGATGCCGCGGGATCAGGTTGCCGTCGGTGCGGTCGCGCATCAGCATCAGCGTGACCAGCGGAAAGCCCAGCAGCACCGAGAAGAAGATGATCTGGATGGGCGAATAGAGACCTCCGAGGAACTTCACCACCACGTCATGGGTGGCGAAGATGCCAAAGGACAGAAGCGCAAGCAGGGCGCCGCGGGCGGTTGGGGTCATGGGTCGGGTCCGTCCTGCGGCACGCGGGCGCCGCCTCGTCGTCTTGTCGCAGATGCCCCTCGAAGGCTCAACCCTTTGTGCGGTTGAAGTTTCCGGCGCAATGGCGGAAACGGGGCCGATGACCGACCGCTTCGCCACCCGCCTGACCCTGGCCCTGACCCTTGCCGTTGCCGCGGCGATCGGCGTCGGCACGCTTGTCCCGCTGCCGGGCGCCCTGCGCCTGCCCGGCAGCGACAAGCTGCACCACTTCGCAGCCTTTGCGGTGCTGGTGCTGCCGGTTGCCGCGCTGCGGCCGCGGTGGAGCCTGGCCGCGGTCCTGCTTGCGCTGGCCTATGGTGCGGCCATCGAGCTGGTGCAGCCGCACATCGGCCGCACCGGCGATGTCGCCGACCTGGCGGCCGACGCCGCGGGCGTGGCCGTCGGGATGGGTGCCGGGCGCCTGCTGGCGCGCGCGGTCAGAGGCTGGCGTCCAGCGCTGCGATGACCGCATCGCCCATCGCCGCCGTGCCCACCGGCACGCCGCCCGCGGGGCCCATCAGGTCGGCGGTGCGCAGGCCCTGCGCCAGCACCGCCTCGACCGCGCGTTCGACCCGCGCCGCCTCGTCGCCCGCGTCGAAGGAATAGCGCAGCGCCATGGCGAAGCTCAGGATGCAGGCGATGGGGTTGGCCTTGCCCTGACCGGCGATGTCCGGCGCCGACCCGTGCACGGGTTCGTACAGCGCCTTCGGCCGCCCGTTCGCCATCGGCGCACCGAGGGACGCCGAGGGCAGCATGCCGAGGCTGCCGGTCAGCATCGCGGCGAGGTCCGACAGCAGGTCGCCGAACAGGTTGTCGGTGACGATCACGTCGAACTGCTTGGGCCAGCGGGTAAGCTGCATGGCGCCCGCGTCGGCATACATGTGGCTGAGCGCAACGTCGGGGTATTCGCGGTCGTGCACCTCCTGCACCACCTGGCGCCACAGCACGCCCGATTCCATCACGTTGGCCTTCTCCATCGAGCAGACCCTGTTGGCCCGCCGCCGGGCGAGGTCAAAGGCCGACCGCGCCACGCGGGCGATTTCGGATTCCGTGTAGCGCTGCGTGTTGATGCCGACACGCTCGTTGCCCTCGGTGTGGATGCCGCGGGGTTCGCCGAAATAGACGCCCGAGGTCAGCTCGCGCACGATGACGATGTCGAGGCCCGACACCACATCCTTCTTGAGGGACGAAAAGTCGGCCAGCGCGTCGAAGCACTGGGCGGGGCGCAGGTTGGCGTAAAGGTCCATCTCCTTGCGCAGGCGCAGAAGGCCGCGCTCGGGCTTGAGGCTGAAGTCGAGGGCGTCGTACTGCGGCCCGCCCACGGCGCCCAGCAGCACCGCATCCACCGCCTGCGCGCGTTCCATCGTGGCATCCGTCAGCGGCGTGCCGTGCGCGTCATGGCTGCACCCGCCGACCAGCCCCTCTTCCACCTCGAACCGCAGGCCCCTGCGGTCGCCCATCCAGGCGATGACCTTCTTGACCTCGGCCATGACCTCGGGGCCGATGCCGTCGCCGGCGAGGATGAGCAGACGGTTCGTCATGGCAGGGGCTCCGGTTCCGGGGATGCGGGCGCGGGGTATCCGCGGCGGGGGACGCGGTCAAGACCGGGTCGGCGCAGGCCGCAGGCATGGGAGCAGGCGGTTCAACGGCTTGCGCCGTCTTGCCGCTGTCATCGGAACTTCATTCGACATGGGTCATTGCTTCGATTATTCCTGAATCATGGAACACTCGTCCGCCGCCCACGCCTTCGCCACCCTCGGCTACCCCGGCCGGCTGGCCGTCTTTCGCCTGCTGATACGGTTTTCCCCCCGGGGCGCCAGGCCGACCGAAATCGCCGAAGCCCTGGGGATGAAGCCCAACACGCTGTCGCACCACCTGTCGGACCTGACCGCCTCGGGCCTCGTCACGGTGGAACGGCAGGGACGGTCGCTGCGTTATGCGGTCGACCTCGAGGCGACCGAGGGGCTGATCGGCTACCTCGCGCTGGATGTGGGCCGCGGCCGGCCCGACCTGCTTTCCCCCCTGCTGCCTGCCCGGAAGGACGCCCCGATGACCACCCAGGTGCCCGACTCCGACCTTGACGTGCTGTTCATCTGCTCGGGCAACTCTGCCCGGTCGATCTTTGCCGAGGTGCTGCTGCGCGATCTTGGCCGGGGCAAGTTCCAGGCCTTTTCGGCCGGCACCCGCCCCGGCACGGCGCTGAACCCCTTCGCGCTCGACGTGCTGCGGCGCAACGGGCACGACGTGACGGGCCTGCGCGCCAAGCACATCTCGGAGTTCCAGCAGCCCGGCAGCATCGTGATGGATTTCGTCTTCACCGTCTGCGACACCGCGGCGGCCGAGGAGTGCCCGCCCTGGCCCGGCCAGCCGATCACCGGCCACTGGGGCCTGCCCGACCCGGTCAAGGCCACCGGCACCGACGCGGAAAGGGCGCTGGTCTTCGCCCAGACCTATGCCGCGCTGCGCCGCCGGATCACGGCCTTCGTCGCCCTGCCCTTCGAAAGCCTCGGCCGCCTGTCGCTGCAGGCGCGGGTGGACTCCATCGCCACCGAAGCCGAGGCGAGGGCCTGACCGCGATGCCCCGGATCGCGCTGAACGGCCTGGGCCGGATCGGAAAGCTGGTGCTGCGCGACCTGATCGACAGGGGTGCGGGCGGCGAGGTCGTTCTGCTGAACGACCCCGCCGGCGATGCGGCGCAGCACGCGCTGCTGATGGAGTTCGACAGCGTGCACGGCCGCTGGCGCACGCCGGTCGCGGCGGCCGAGGGCGCGCTGGTGCTGGACGGCCGGACCATCCGCCTGACGCATGAAAAGACCATCGAGGCCCTGCCGCTGGCCGGGATGGGGGTCGATCTGGTGATCGACTGCACCGGCGTCTTCAGGACCGCCGCAAGGGTCGCGCCCTACTACGCCGCGGGGGTGCGGAAGGTGGTGGTCAGCGCGCCGGTCAGGGACGGCGGCGCGCTGAACCTGGTCTACGGGGTGAACCACAACCTCTACGACGGGTCGCAGGCGCTGGTCACCGCGGCCTCGTGCACGACGAACTGCCTGGCGCCGGTGGTCAAGGTGATCCACGAGGCCCTGGTCATCCGGCACGGGGTCATCACCACGATCCATGACGTGACCAACACCCAGACGATGGTGGACCGCCCGGCCAAGGACATGCGCCGCGCGCGGTCCGCGCTTCTGAACCTGATCCCCACCACCACGGGGTCGGCCACCGCCATCACGCTGATCTACCCCGAACTGAAAGGCCGCCTGAACGGCCACGCCGTGCGCGTGCCGCTCTTGAACGCGTCCCTGACCGACGCGGTCTTCGAGGTCGAACGCCCGACCACCGCCGCGGAGGTCAACGCCCTGTTCGCCGCCGCCGCCGCCGGGCCGCTGCAGGGCATCCTGGGGTTCGAGACGCGGGAACTGGTGTCGTCGGATTTCCTGAACGACCCGAGGTCGGCCATCGTCGACGGGCCCTGCACCATGGTGGTCAACGGCACGCAGGTGAAGGTCTTCGCCTGGTACGACAACGAATGGGGCTATGCCTGCCGCCTTGCCGACATCACGCGGATGGTGGCGGGCTCGCTGTGACGGCCCCCAACCCGCTGCGCGCCTATGCAGCCGTCACGGCGGCCTACTGGGCCTTCATGCTGTCGGACGGCGCGCTCAGGATGCTGGTGCTGCTGCATTTCAACGGCTTGGGCTTTTCGCCGGTGCAACTGGCCTGGCTGTTCCTTTTGTACGAGGCCGCCGGGATCGCCACCAACCTCGCCGCGGGCTGGCTGGCCGCGCGCTTCGGCCTTGCGGCGACGCTGTATGGCGGGCTGGCCTTGCAGATCGGCGCGCTGGCGGCGCTGGCGCAGCTTGACCCGGGCTGGGGCATCGCCGCCTCGGTCGGCTTCGTGATGGCGGTGCAGGGCGTGTCGGGCGTGGCCAAGGACCTGGCCAAGATGTCGTCCAAGTCGGCCGTCAAGCTGCTGGCGCCCGAGGGCGGCCTGTTCCGCTGGGTGGCGGCGCTGACGGGGTCGAAGAACGCGGTCAAGGGGCTGGGGTTCTTCCTCGGGGCCGCGCTGCTGGCGCTGGCGGGGTTCCCGGCGGCGGTCTGGGCCATGGCGGGGGTGCTGGCGGCGATCCTGGCCGCGGTCGCCCTGTTCCTGCCCGCGGGCCTGCCCGGACGCATGAAGGCCGAGGACGCCTGGGGCGGCTGGCGGTCGTCCGACCCGCGGGTCAACCGCCTGAGCCTTGCCCGCCTGTTCCTGTTCGGCGCGCGGGACGTGTGGTTCGTGGTGGGGATCCCGGTCTATTTCCAGGCGGTGCTGTCCGACGGCACGGCAGAGGGGCGGCGCGCGGCGTTCTTCCTGATCGGCGGGTTCCTCGCCTTGTGGATCATCGCCTATGGCCTGGTGCAGGCCTTCGCGCCCCGCCTGCTGGGCGCGCACGCGCAGCCGCCGGAGGCGATGACGCGCAAGGCGGCCGCCTGGGCCGGGCTGCTGGTGCCGATCCCCTTCCTGCTGGCAGGCGCCGCGCTTGCGGCGGGCGGGCCCGCGCCCTGGCTGACCGCCGCGCTCATCGGTGGGCTTCTGGTCTTCGGCTTTGTCTTTGCGGTCAATTCCTCGGTCCATTCCTACCTGATCCTGGCCTTCGGCACGGCGGACCGGATCACGCGGGACGTGGGCTTCTACTACATGGCCAATGCGGCGGGGCGGCTGGTCGGCACGCTTCTGTCGGGGCTCAGCTACCAGATGGGCGGGCTGGCCCTGTGCCTGGCCACCGCGGGCGCCATGGCGCTGGCCAGCTGGCTGGCCGCCCGGCGCCTGCTGCCGGGCTAGGCTCAGCGCGCGGGCAGGTCCAGGTCCACCCAGACCGGGCGGTGGCGGCTGGCGGCGGCCAGCACCTGCGCGAAGGGGTCGTCGTCGGGCGGCCAGAGCACGCCCGCGGCGGTCACGGTGATCCCTGACGACGGCAGCAGGATTTCCGTCCGCAGGCCCCCGGGCGCGGCGAACAGCGCCGTATCCATCGCCGGGTCGCCCGTCTGCCCCGGGTCCTGTGCGCGGCCGTGGGTGCCGCGGGGGGCGGGGTCCTGCAGGCGGGGGTCGGACAGCAGCGCGGTGATCGCCGCCCGCCGTCCCTCGCCGTCCACGGGGTCGAGGTTGGCGGTGCCCAGCAGGACGAAGGGCGCCTCGGGGACGGGCCCGAGGTCGCCGTCCAGCAGGTGCGTCCACAGCGCCGCCTCGTCATGGTTGCGGCGCCCGTTGCGGTCCCCGGGGCCGTCGAAGACGGGGGGCGTGGCATGGAAGGCCATCAGGGTCAGCTTCCCCCCCGGCACCGCCAGCGGCACCACCCAGTGGCCGGCGGAGGACAGCCGCTGGATGTCCGCCGCCGCGCGGGGCATGTCGGGCGGCAGGATCGCGCCGGGCAGGTCGCGCCACAGGAGGCCCGACAGGTCGCGCGCGCCCTCCGGCGCCAGCGGCAGGCGGCTGAGCAGCGCCATCCCGCCTGCGCCCGCAAAGCGCCCCCAGCCCTGCGCATCCCCCGGGCCGCCGCGCCGCCCGTCGCCGTCGAGGTCCAGCCCCGTCGCCACGCCGGTGTTTGGCCGCAGCGCGAAGGCCACCGGATAATCCGCCCCCGCCGCCGCCGCGACCGCGGCCAGCGCCTTCAGCGCGGCCAGGTCGTGGTCCCAGTCGACATTGGTCAGGAGCACGGCATCGGCCTGCAGCCGCACCAGCACCTGCACCACCGCCGCCACCTGCGCATCCTCGCCCGACCGGATGTCGCGCAAAAGAAGGCCGGGACCGTCGCGCGTCAGCTCCACGTTCCAGACGGCGATGCGCAGGGTCCCGGCGACGGCCGGACCCGCGGCCAGCAGGGCCAGCAGGGCCAGCAGGGCCAGCAGCCTCAGGCCGCCGCGAGGCCCGCGCCACCCACGCGCCGCTTGTCGCGGATCATCGCGGCGATCCGCCCCATGGCGATGCCGCGCATGATCAGGCTTGCCGGAAGGAAGGCCCATACCGTCACCGTCCAGGTCAGCGTCTGCGCCGCGCCCACGTCGATCAGGCCGAAGCCCACGCCGCCCAGCTTCATGACGGCGGGAATGATGAAGGGCAGCACAACCCCCAGCAGCAGATTGGCACGCGCATCGCGTTCCAGTCGAGCCACCACGTCGGTCCCGGCAGTCGGATCGAAGGTCGGCAGGTTCACCCAGACGTTGAAGGCGCCCAGATTGCCCGGCCATCCCTTGACCCGCAGCACCACGACAAAGGCCAGCAGCGCCAGAAGTCCCACCATGTAGGCCGCCCCGGCCGCATTGCGGATGCGCAGCACCTCGTCCGCCGCCGCACCCGCGCCCAGCATCAGCGTCATCAGCCGCACCGGGCTGTAGGGAAAATCCAGCGCCTGGCCGCAGACATAGGCCAGCGATTCCAGCAGCGCCCCCAGCGTCGAGGGGTCGGCCCCCTCGCGCGTGGCCAGCGCGGTCATCGCCACCATCATCGCCAGCATGGCAAAGCGCGTGCGGTTGTAGGGCGGGGCGTCGCGGAACTCGATGATGCTGGGGTAGGTCGCGGCGTATTCGGCGAAGGTCAGGACACCCGCGAACAGCGCCACCAGCGACGCCATCTGGCGGGCATCGACCGGCGTGCCCGGGATCAGCACGGACGGCAGCGCGACCAGCACCATCACGCAGACAGCCCGCAGGAAAGCGCCCGACACCTGTGTCAGCACCGTCTTCTCACCCTCTTGCCGGTCGGCGCCTGTTGGTCGGCGTCCTGTCCCGGGTCTGCCGTCCGCAAGAACGGCCTGCCTCAATCTTGCCGCAATCCTGCCCACTTTCTGCCGCCCCCGCAACCTTGGGCCGGATTGAACGTGGCTTTTGTGGCGACTTCGCGGAAAAGGTGTCGCCGGTTTGCATCAAGTTGTTGATGACAAAGGGGCCGCCTAGGCGGCGGCCCGCTTCGACACGCAGGATGTTGTGGCCCCTGGCCGCCTCAGGCCCAGGGCCGCGCGGCCGCTGCCTTCGCCTCGTAGGCGTCGATCGCCGCGGCCTTCTCCATGGTCAGGCCGATGTCGTCCAGCCCGTTGATCAGGCAGTGCTTCTTGAAGGGATCGACGTCGAAGGGGAACCTCGTGCCATCCGCCGCGGTCACCGTCTGCGACGGCAGGTCCACGGTGATCCGCGCATTCGCCCCCTTGCGCGCATCCTCCATCAGATGCTCCACCGCCGCCTGCGGCAGGGTGACGGGCAGGATGCCGTTCTTGAAGCAGTTGCTGTAGAAGATGTCGGCGAAAGACGTGGAGATCACGCAGCGGATGCCGAAATCGAGCAGCGCCCAGGGCGCATGTTCGCGGCTTGACCCGCAGCCGAAGTTGTCGCCCGCCACGAGGATCTCGGCCTTGCGATACTGCGGCCGGTTCAGCACGAAGTCGGGGATCTCCCGCCCCTCGGGCGTGTAGCGCATCTCGTCGAACAGGTTCACGCCAAGGCCCGTCCGCTTGATCGTCTTGAGGAACTGCTTGGGGATGATCATGTCGGTGTCGATGTTGACGAGCGGCATCGGCGCGGCGATGCCGGTGAGGGTGGTGAACTTTTCCATATCCTTGGGTCCTCAGGCTGCTGTCAGGTCAAGTATGGCCTGCACGGTATGGCGAAAGCTGGCAGAACGGTCATTGGCAGGGTCCAGGTGTGGCGCGATCTCGCTGGCTCCAGTGATTTTCCCGTAGCCTGGTCGAAGGCGTTTAATCTCGTGGACCGGATCGGCGACCGAGTCAGGATCACGGCGGGAGAAAGCAGGCGATTTGCCGGGGGCAAGGTAACCGGCCGCAGTAAGCGCTGGAACGTCCGCCAGAAACCACGCTTCGAGTTCCTGACAAACGATCCGCACCTTGGTCACAGGTGCCTTTCCGGCACTAGCGACAAGTTCGGCGAGACGCTTCTTCACCAACTTGCAGTCGGGCGCCCTGTCGTTATCCCGCAGGATCAGAAAGTGAGCGCCGGGCGCCTGCCAAGCCCTCAGCTTGCGGGGAATCGAGCGTTCCAGATCGGATTTTCCCTCGTGGGCAATGATGGTTACTTCCGCAGGATCAATCCCGAGCTTCGGCAGAAGTTGTTCGAGAGTGGCTTTCATCGAAGGCTCCTCGGTCAGGATCACGAGGTTCATTTCGGATCGGCTCCGCGGAACAGGCCCTCACGCCAAAGCCAGCCTGGCCGGTCGCCTTCAGCAACCAGCGCGACAAGCTGCGGATCGTCGGCGGCGCGCTCGACGGTGGTGAACCCCTTATCCTTCTTCAGCCAGTACACGGTTTCTAGCGGCACCGCTGACAGGAAATCCGGCGAATGGGTGGTGACGAAGACCTGGGCCTTGTTCCGGCGGCTCTGGGTATAAGCCGCGAATTCCTCGGCCAGGATTGGAAGTAGGTTGGGATAGAGTTGATTTTCCGGCTCTTCGATGCACAGAAGCGGGTGCGGATCGGGGTCCGCCAGAAGGGCGAGATAGGCGAACATTTTGATCGTTCCGTCCGAGACGTAGCGGGCAAGGAAGCCCTTGTCGAAGGCTGCGTCTCTAAAGCGCAGCGCGATGCGGCCGTCGCCAGTGTCCTCGGGCGTCACTTCCTCGACGCCCGGCACACGCTTGGTCATGCGCGTAAGCAGGTGGTCAAAGGTTTTAGGATGGTCTTCGTGCAGATACTGCGCATACAGGGCGAGGTTGGACCCGTCCTCGTTCAGATGCTCGGCCGGGGCCGCATCGGGCTCCATTCGTGCCTTTTCGATGCGGAAGTCGCTGACGCTCCACCCCTCGATCAGTTCGCGCAACTGGCTAGCAGCCTCAAACCGCTTGAACTGGCCGAGTGCTTTGAGTGCGAGGATGTCGGGAGAATCGAGCACTTGCTCCTCGCGCTCTAGATCCTCTTCACGTACCTCGGTTCCGAAGGCATCGGCGCTTTCGACCACCGCAACGCCGCGGCCTTCACGAAAGTCGATGAAGTTGAACGGACGGCCGTAACTGCCGCGCTTCCAGCTCAGCCGTTCCTGCTTGATTACAACACGACGATCAGTTTCGCCGACAGCGACCGAATAGGTGACAAGCCGCGTCTTGGAACCTTTGAAATCGAGCTCGACCTTGAGCTCGATCTCTATGTTCTCGCTCTCGTGCCCTCGGGATACGAGTTGTGCAAAGCCGGCGCGCTTCTGAACGGCCACTCGTACGTTCCCAAGTAGACAGTCGCGCAGGAATCCGAAGACGTCGATGAAGGTGGACTTTCCCGTTCCGTTCGCGCCGATCAAGACGGCGAAGTTGGGAATGTCCCGCATATGAACATCCCGCAAGCTCTTGAAATTATTGACGCGAACGGAATGGATTCGCATCAGACCCCCTCCCCCACAAACTCCCGCACATCCGTCAGCCGACCCGTCACCGCCGCCGCCGCGGCCATCACCGGCGACATCAGGTGCGTGCGGCCACCCCGTCCCATCCGCCCCTCGAAGTTGCGGTTGGAGGTGGCGGCGCAGCGCTCTCCCGGCGCCAGCTGGTCGGGGTTCATGCCGAGGCACATGGAGCAGCCCGCCAGGCGCCACTCGAAACCGGCGTCGGTGAAGACCTGCGCCAGCCCCTCCTCCTCGGCCTGCAGCCGCACGAGGCCCGAGCCGGGGACAACCATGCCGCGGACGCCGGGGGCCAGCTTGCGGCCCTTGAGGATCGCGGCGGCGGCGCGCAGGTCCTCGATCCGGCCGTTGGTGCAGGACCCGATGAAGACGGCGTCGATCGCCACATCCGTCAGCTTCGTGCCCGGTGTCAGGCCCATGTAGTCGAGCGACCGCTGCGCGGCGCCGACCTTGCCGCCCTGGAAGCTTTCGGCGGCAGGCACCACAGCGGTGATCGGCAGCACGTCCTCGGGCGAGGTGCCCCAGGTCACGACGGGGGTGATGTCCTCGGCACGGATCGTCACCACCTTGTCGTACTGGGCGCCTTCATCGGAGAACAGCGTCTTCCACCAGGCCAGCGCCGCCTCCCACTTCGCGCCCTTCGGCGCATGGGGGCGGCCCATGACGTAGGCAAAGGTCTTTTCGTCCGGCGCGATCAGGCCTGCGCGGGCGCCGCCTTCGATGGCCATGTTGCAGACCGTCATGCGGCCTTCCATCGACAGTTCGCGGATCGCCTGGCCGCAGTATTCGATGACATGGCCGTTGCCGCCTGCGGTGCCGGTGGCGCCGATCACCGACAGGGTGATGTCCTTGGCGGTCACGTAGGGCGGCAGCGACCCGGTGATTTCCACCTTCATGTTCTTCGATTTCTTCTGGATCAGCGTCTGGGTGGCGAGCACATGCTCGACCTCCGAGGTCCCGATCCCGTGCGCCAGCGCGCCGAAGGCGCCGTGGGTCGCGGTATGCGAGTCGCCGCAGACGATGGTCATGCCCGGCAGGGTCCAGCCCTGTTCGGGGCCGATGATGTGCACGATGCCCTGGCGGACGTCCGACACCGGGTAGTAGTGGATGCCGAACTCGCGCGCGTTGCGGTCCAGCGCCTCGACCTGGA
>CAZCPY010000096.1:0-11602 GCA_964499865.1 uncultured Rhodobacterales bacterium
TCAGGGGGGAGCGACCGAAGGGAGCGGTGGGGGCGGAACGCCCCCTCAGCGGAGGGAAGCGGCTTCTTCGGCCGCTGACCGACAGGAAAGGAATGTGCCGAAGGCACGCAATCTGCTTCAGGCGCCGGGGCCGGGGCTGCGGCTTGACAGGTTGCGGGCCGCGGGCCATGCCTGCCTTGGCGATGAACGTAGACCTGCGTCCGCCGGTGCATGTGACCGGCCTTCTGGTGGCGGCTCTGGGGGCGGCCATGCTGGTGCCCGCGGCGCTGGACGCCTTTATGCGGGACGGCAACGCGGACGGCATTGCCGAGGCTGCCGTGGTCACGCTGTTTGCAGGGATCACCGTCGCCGCGGCCACCGCAGGGCGGGCCAGGCGGTCGATGGACGTGCGGCAGGCCTTCCTGCTTGCGGTGTTTTCCTGGACCGGGCTGTCGGTTTTCGGCGCGCTGCCTTTCGTCCTCGGGGCGCCGGGCCTCGGCTGGACCGATGCCGTTTTCGAGAGCGTCTCGGGCATCACCACGACGGGATCGACCGTCATCGTCGGACTGGACGCGTTGCCTGCGGGGATGAACCTGTGGCGGGGGATGCTGAACTGGCTGGGGGGCTTGGGCATCGCCTTCATCGCGATGATCTTCCTGCCGGTGATGCGGGTGGGCGGCATGCAATTCTTCCGCGTCGAGGGATTCGAGACCTTCGGCAAGGTCATGCCGCGCGCCACCGACATCGCGGCGGCCCTGCTGCGGGTCTATGCCCTGCTGACGGCGGCCTGCATCCTGACCTATGCCGCGCTGGGGATGGCGCCGCTGGATGCCGTGGTGAACGGGGCGGCGACGATCGCGACGGGCGGGTTTTCGCCGTCGGATGCGTCCTTCGGCAAGTATCCGGGGGCGCCGGAATACGCCGGGGCGCTGTTCATGCTGCTCGCGGCCCTGCCTTATGTGCGCTACGCGCAGCTTCTGTCGGGCGCGCCTGCGGCGCTGTGGCGGGACGTTCAGGTGCGGGGTTTCGTCCTGTGGCTGGCGGTGATCGTGGCTGCGGTCGCGCTCTGGCGCCTGATGCCCGGCGACCTGGCGCCCGAGGCGGTCTTCCGCGAGACCTTCTTCAACCTGACCTCGATCATGACCGGGACCGGCTTCTTTTCCGGAAGCTTCGGGGGCTGGGCCGGGTTTTCCATGCTTGCGGCCTTTGCGGCGGGGCTGATCGGCGGCTGTTCGGGGTCGTCCTCGGGTGCCCTGAGCGTGTTCCGCGTGCAGGTGGCGGCGGCGGCGCTGATCGCCTCGGTGCGCCAGATCGGCACCGCCGACCGGGTGCTGAACGTGCGCCACGCCGGGCGGCGCGTGGACCCCGACGTGCTGAACGGCGTCGTGCTTTACGTGACGAGCTACCTCGGCCTGACCTTCGTGCTCGCGGTGGGGCTCACGATGTTCGGGGCGGATGCGACCTCGGCCCTGTTCGGCGCCTGGACCTCGATCGGCAACATCGGCTACGGCTACGGCCCGCTGGTCGCGCGCACCGGCACGATGGTGGATTTCAGCGACGGCGCGAAATGGGTGATGATCCTGGCCATGCTGTTCGGGCGGCTTGGCCTGCTGGCCTTCCTGGTCGTCTTCCTGCCGCGGTTCTGGAGAGGCTGAGGCGCCGATGACCGACATGCGCCCGGTGGGATACGTCATCGGCCTGCTGCTGGTGGCGCTGGCGGCGGCGATGCTGGTCCCGATGGCGCTGGACGGGCTGCGGGGCGACCGCAACTGGAAGGCCTTCGCGCAGTCGGCGGCGGTCACCGCGCTGGCCGGCGCGGTGCTGGCGATGTCCTGCGCGAACCGGGCGGGGCGGGGGCTGACGATCCGGCATGCCTTCGTGCTGACGGTCGCCGCCTGGGTGGCGCTGCCGGCCTTCGGGGCGCTGCCGCTGATGATGGGCGCACCCGGGGCGCGGACCATCGATGCGCTGTTCGAAAGCGTCTCGGGCATGACCACCACCGGGACGACCGCCTTCGCCGGGCTGGACGACCTGCCCCGGGGGGCGAACCTGTGGCGGGTGCTCCTGCACTGGCTGGGAGGGCTGGGGATCGTCGTCGTGGCGCTGCTGTTCCTGCCCTTGATGAAGGTCGGCGGCATGCAGTTCTTCCGCACCGAAGGGTTCGACACGCTGGGCAAGGTCCTGCCGCGGGCGCTGGACATCTCTTCGGCGCTGATCCAGGTCTACCTGTTCCTGACGCTGGCCTGCGTGTTGACCTACTACGCGCTGGGGATGAGCGGGTATCAGGCGGTGATCCATGCGCTGTCCACCGTGTCGACCGGCGGCTTTTCGTCGTCGGACCGGTCCTTCGGGCAGTTCCTGGGCGCGCCGGAATATGCCGCGGCGGTGTTCATGCTGCTGGCCTCGATGCCCTTCGTGCGCTTCATCCAGGTGATGCAGGGGCAGGTCACGCCGATCTGGCAGGACCGGCAGGTGCGGGCCTATCTGCGCTGGAACCTCTATGCCATCCTGGCCGTCGCGGCCTGGCTGATCTGGAACGAAGGGCAGGCGGCGGAACCGGCGCTGCGCGAGGCGCTGTTCAACATCACCTCGACCTTTTCCGGCACCGGCTTTGCCTCGGTGGACCTGACGCTGTGGGGGACATTTCCCTTCGTCGTGCTGATCGCGGTGGGGCTGATCGGCGGCTGCACCTCCTCGACCGGCTGTTCGGTCAAGGTGTTCCGTTTCCTGATCCTGTTCGAGGCGGTCAAGGTGCAGCTGCGCCGCCTGCAATCGCCCTCGACCGTGGTCGCGGTGCGCTACGAGGGGCGGCGGGTGGACGAGGAGGTGATCAACTCGGTCATCCTGTTCTTCACCCTGTTCATCCTCAGCTTCGGCCTCCTGGCGGTGGCGCTGTCGATGGCGGGGTTGCAGGGCAAGACGGCGGTGACCGCGGCCTGGACATCCATCGCCAATGTGGGCCCCGTCTTCGGCCCCGAGGTGGGGCCGACCGGTGCCGTCGGCGGCTTTCCCGATGCCGCCAAATGGCTGATGATGGCGGGCATGATCCTGGGACGGCTGGAGCTGATCGCCGTCTTCGTCCTGCTGCTGCCGCGGTTCTGGCGCGCCTGAGGGCGCCATCGATCACCCGTGCGCGACCGTCTCACACGTTACCTCTGCCCGGAAGGCGCCTCCCCTACTTCCAGCAGCCGACGAGCACCGTCATCCCCGCCGCCTGCGCGGCCAGCGCGTCGGGCGACAGCGCCTCGGTCGTTGCGGATGCGGGCAGGGCGATGCCTGCCTCGGCCAGCCGGGCGGCCAGCGTGGCGGAGCCGATCGCCAGCGCCACGCCCTCGGGCAGGACCTGCACGCCGCCGGTGGCGCGCGGCAGCAGAAGCCCCAGCACCTGGCCCTGCGCATCCAGCACCGGCCCGCCCGCGTCGCCCGGCTGCGCCACCAGGTCGAACCGGCGCAGCGTCGCCTCGCCGTTCAGGCCGGTATCCGCCGCAAGCCGGCCATAGGTCAGCGTGGGCGCGGGGATCTGGTCCCCGAAGGGAAAGCCCGCGACCGCCACATCCGCCCCGGGCCGCGCGGGCCCCGCCGCCAGCACCGCCACATCCGGCGGCGCCAGCGCCACCCTGGGCGTGAGCAGCGCCACCCCCAGCGTCGTGTCGGCAAAGGCCAGGTCCATTTCGGGCCCGTTGTCCAGCGTGATGCGGCTGCATCCCTCCACCGCCTCGGGCACTGTCAGCACGTCGCCCGTGGGCGAGACGTAGAAGCCCGACCGCGACAGCGCCGCCCGCCGCACCTCCAGCCCCGACAGCATGCCCGCCCGCACGGTTTCGTCCAGCGGCACGAGGCCCGGGTCGAGCGCGCGGCCGCCGACGGGCTTGAACGACGACTTCATCGCCGTCAGCGCCCGGCCCGCCAGCGCGCCCTTTTCGGGCGGCCAGAGGATGAGAAAGCCCTTGATCGTCCCGTCCTCGATCCGCGCCTCGGCATAGGCCGCGCTGCGCGCATCCGCGCCCTCGATGCGGAAGGACTGCGCGCGCCGCTCGCGCGGGCCCCCGGCGGGCAGCACGTCCAGCGTCTGCAGGGTGCCATACAGCCCCGCCAGCGCCGCCTCGTCGCCGGGCTGCGAGATCAGCAGGATGCGAAAGCCCGAGCCGTCCGTTTCGGCGAACTGCACGAAGGGCGGCTCGTAGCGGTCAAAGGCCACCAGCGCCAGCGGCAGGGCGATCTCGATGCCCGCCTCTTCCTCGGTCACCGTGGCCAAGCCCAGTTCGGCCTCGACCCCGGCGCGGTCGGCCAGCAGTTCGGCGCGCTGTTTCGTGGTCAGCACGCCCGTGGGCTCGTAGCCCTTGGCCTCCTGCCAGGCCTGCATCGAGGCCCGCGTGCCCGCCCCGAAGGCGCCGTCGATGGCGTTGCCGTAGTAGCCGAAGAACTTGAGCGCGTCCTGCAGCGTCTCGCGCGCCGGACGGTCCAGCGCGGCCTCGGAGGCGCGCGCCTCGGCGGCCGTCTCGTCTGACGGCGGCGGTGGCGTCGGGGCAGATTCCGGCGTGGCCCCGGCGGTCGGCGGCGGTGCCGCGGCGGGGTTGGCGCCCACGGGCCAGAACGGCTCGCGGTAGACCTCGCCTGCGGAGATCAGGCTGTCGGGCGGGATCAGGTTGTCGGCCAGCAGGGTGGCCAGCCGCGCCTCGGCCGCCGTCCGGTCATAGGGGCCGAGGACCACCGCATACCAGCCCGAGGCGACGCGGAATCCCGCCACATCGGGCAGGTAGCCCGACCTCGCGCGGGCGGCGTCCTCGGCCTCGCGCAGGGTGCGGAAGGACTCGATCTGCACCCAGGCCCGGTCCTGCGCCAGGGCGGTGCCCGCGACCGCCGCCAGGAACCCCGCCAGAACCACCCACAGCCGCATGAAACCCTCGCCCCGCCAATCCCTTGGCGAGGTGACAAACCACATCTTCCCGCCGAATGCCAGCCACTCGGACGCCGGGCGCCCGCGGTTGACCCGCTCCGTTGACCCGCCAATCTACCCCCGCGATTGACCCCCGCAGGGCGCGCCCCTAAAGGAGGGCGCGCGCCGCACCCCTGCCGGAGACCACCGATGCCCGCCCCGCGTTCGTTCCAGGAGATCATCCTGCGATTGCAGGCCTACTGGGCCGCGCAGGGCTGCGCCGTGCTGCAACCCTACGACATGGAGGTGGGGGCCGGCACCTTCCACCCCGCCACCACCCTGCGCCCGCTGGGGCCGCGCGCCTGGTCTGCGGCCTATGTCCAGCCTTCGCGCCGCCCGACCGACGGGCGATATGGCGAAAACCCCAACCGGCTGCAGCACTACTACCAGTACCAGGTCATCATCAAACCCTCGCCCCCGGACCTGCAGGACCTCTACCTCGGCTCGCTGCAGGCGATCGGGCTCGACCTTGCGCTGCATGACGTGCGGTTTGTCGAGGACGACTGGGAAAGCCCCACCCTGGGCGCCTGGGGCCTGGGCTGGGAGGTCTGGTGCGACGGCATGGAGGTCAGCCAGTTCACCTATTTCCAGCAGCTTGCGGGCTACGACTGCAGGCCCGTCTCGGGCGAGCTGACCTACGGGCTGGAGCGGCTCGCGATGTATGTCCTGGGCGTGGATCACGTCATGGACATGCCCTTCAACGACCCCTCTGCGCCGATCCACCTGCGCTATGGCGACGTGTTCCGGCAGACGGAACAGGAGTATTCGCGCTGGAACTTCGACCAGGCCGATACCGCGATGCTGCTTCAGCACTTCGAGGACGCCGAGGCCGAATGCGCCCGCATCCTTGCCGCCGACCCGCAGGACAAGGCCGGGCGGCGGATCGTCATGGCGCACCCGGCCTATGACCAGTGCATCAAGGCGTCCCACCTCTTCAACCTGCTCGACGCCCGCGGCGTGATCTCGGTGACCGAGCGGCAGACCTACATCGGCCGCGTGCGGACGCTCGCCAAGGCCTGCGCGGATGCCTTCGTGACCACCGAGGCGGGGGGCGGGGCGTGATCGTCCGATATCGCCCGGAAGGTGCCGCAGAGGTCGCGCTGGCCTGGGCCGCGCAGTTGCCTGGCAAGGTAGGACGCCGTGCGAAGCTGCGAATTGACCGACGCTATGCGGCGCGCGCGATTGCGGCGTTCAACGCACGAGTTTCGCGGCTGGGTGTAGGGGATGTCTGCCTTGATATGGGCGCGAATGTCGGGGTCTATACCGAGATTCTGGCGGCCACCGGAGCCACAGTGCATGCGTATGAGCCCGACCCTTGGTCGATGGACCAGTTGCAGGCGCGTTTCGCCGACAACCCGCGCGTCCACCTTCACGCGGCGGCGGTGGGCGCTATGGCCGGCACGGCCATGTTGCACCGCAAGAGGCATTTTGCCGACAACACCGCGCGGCATTCGCAAAGCTCGACCATCGTGCCCGCCGACGCCGACCGGTTCGTGTCCAGCGGCATTCAGGTGAACGTGCTGGCGTTCCGGGACGTGGTGGCCGGGATCGGTCGTCCGGTGGCGCTGGCGAAGATCGACATCGAAGGGGCGGAGTTCGACATCCTCGAGGAGATCTTCGCCCGCCCCGCCGACTATGACGTCGAGGCGATCTTTGCCGAAACGCACGAACGCGCCAACCCCGACCGCATCGCCCGCGTCGATGCCATGCGCCGCATGGCCGAAACGCTGGATCGCCCCTCCATCAACCTTTTCTGGCCCTGACAATGACCGGACGTATCGCAGCGATGATTCTGTTGGCCAGCGGCCTGGCCGCGGGCGCGCTCTTGTGGTGGCTTCAAATCTACGTCTACGTCGACCGCCTGCCCGAGGCTGCGGCGCGCGACCAGCGGGTGACGCTGGCCGACGGGTCGGTGGTCGCACTGCCGGTGACCGAGGCCGAGGCGATGGACGGCAACGCCTCGCCCCGCAAGTACCGCGCCTGCCTGACGCTTGCGCCCGGGGCGCCCGCGGTGGCCGCGATGGCGCCCTACCCGGGCGCCGAGCCGCTGGTCACGCCGGGCTGGTTTTCCTGCTTCGACGCCGCCGCCATCGGCGCCGCCCTCGATGACGGCACGGCCACCGCCGTGCTGGCCGAGGCCGACCGTCCCTGGGGCTTCGACCGGGTGATGGCGGTGATCGGCGACCGCGCCTATGTCTGGCCGCAGACCAACCGCTGCGGTCAGGCCGTGTACTCCGGTGACCCGCTGCCCGCGGGCTGTTCGCCGCCTCCGGAAGGCTGACCCCCGATGCCCGACCTGCTGATCGAACTGTTCTCCGAGGACATCCCCGCCCGCATGCAGGCCCGCGCCCGCGACGACCTGCGCCGCCTGGTGACGGATGGCCTGGTCGAGGCCGGGCTGACCTACGCCCATGCCGCGGCCTTCTCGACCCCGCGCCGCCTGACGCTGGCGGTGGAGGGGCTGACAGCCGCCTCGCGCGCCGTCCGCGAGGAACGCAAGGGCCCCCGCGCCGACGCGCCCGCGGCCGCGATCGACGGGTTCCTGCGGTCCACGGGGCTGGTGCGCGAGGCGCTGGAGGTCCGCGAGGTCGGCAAGGCGCAGGTGCTCTTTGCCGTGATCGAACGTCCCGGGCGCCCTGCGGCCGACATCGTGGCCGAGGTCTTGCACAGAACGATCATCGGCTTTCCCTGGCCCAGGTCGATGCGCTGGGGTTCCGGGTCCTTGCGCTGGGTCCGCCCGCTGCGCCGCATCCTGTGCCTGCTGACCACCGAAGCCGGGGCCGAGGTCGTGCCCGTGGGGGTGGATGGCCTGACCGCCGGCAACCTGACCGAGGGCCACCGCTTCATGGCGCCGGGCGCCTTCCCCGTCGCGGGGTTCGAGGACTACGCAGGCCGCCTGAAACGCGCGAAGGTCATCCTCGATCCGGCCGAACGCGAGGCCGCCATCGCCGCCGACCTGTCATCCCAGGCCTTCGCGCGGGGGCTGGAGGTGGTGGCGGATGCGGGGCTGATGGCCGAGGTCGCGGGCCTCGTCGAATGGCCGGTGGTGCTGGTGGGCGCCATCGACGACCGCTTCCTGCACCTGCCGGCAGAGGTCCTGCAGACCTCGATGCGCGAACACCAGAAGTTCTTCTCCCTCAGGAACCCCGCCACCGGCCGGATCGAGGCCTTCGCGACGGTCGCCAACCGCGAGACGGCGGACCATGGCGCCACGATCCTGAAGGGCAACCTCAAGGTGCTGGCGGCGCGGCTGTCGGATGCCGCCTTCTTCTGGGACAACGACCTGCGCGAGGCCCGCGCGGGCATGGGCGCCTGGGCCGAGGGGCTGAAATCGGTCACCTTCCACGCCAAACTCGGGTCGCAGGCCGAACGCGTTGACCGCATCGCTGCGCTCGCCCGCGAAATCGCGCCCTCGGTGGGTGCCGACCCCGACATTGCCGAACAGGCTGCACGCGTGGCCAAGCTCGACCTGCGCTCGGCCATGGTGGGCGAGTTTCCCGAACTGCAAGGCATGATGGGCCGCCACTACGCGCTGGCCGCCGGGCACCCGCCCGAAGTGGCCGACGCCGCCCGCGACCACTGGGCGCCCAGGGGGCCGGACGACGCGGTGCCCGCGGCTCCCGTCTCGGTCGCCGTGGCGCTGGCCGACAAGATCGACACGCTGACCGGCTTCTGGGCCATCGACGAGAAACCCACGGGGTCGAAGGACCCGTTCGCGCTTCGGCGGGCGGCGCTGGGGGTGATCCGGCTGGTGGTGGCACGTGGATTGCGCCTTAGCATGTATTTGCTGACGAATACTGCGCACAAAGCTCATTTGGACACGCGCCTCAAGGCAATGCACGAGAAGAGAGAGGGTCTGCTGGAAGAACTCGATAGCGTGGTCTGGCACAAAGATGAGATTACCAAAATCAGGCGCACATCGGTCCTAATTGAAAGCGAAGGCGTCATTGTGAGTGGTGATCTGCAACTTGGCACCGCAGTCATTGTCTACCCGGAGAACGTTGATCTCCTCGCCTTCCTCCACGACCGCCTCAAGGTCTTCCTCAAGGACCAGGGCATCCGCCACGACGTCATCGACGCCTGCCTTGCCCCGTCGCCGTCTGCGGCGACAAGCGCCGCTGGGCCCGGCAACGACGACCTCACGCTCCTCGTCCGCCAGGCCGAGGCCCTGTCGGCCACGCTCAAGACCGACGACGGCGCCAACCTCGTCCAGGGCTTCAAGCGCGCCAACAACATCCTCACCCAGGCGGAAGCGAAGGACGGCGTCGAATACAGCTACGGCGCCGACCCGAAGTTCGCCGAAGACCCGGCGGAAACCGCGCTCTTCACCGCCCTCGACACCGCCGAGGCGCAGATCGCCCCCGCGATGGCACAAGAGGACTTCGCCGCCGCCATGGCCGCCATGGCGGCGCTCAGGGCCCCCGTCGACGCCTTCTTCACCGCCGTGCAGGTCAACAGCGAAAACCCGATCATCCGCCGCAACCGCCTGAACCTCTTGCACCGCATCCGGGCCGCCTGCCTGCAGGTCGCGGACCTCACCAGACTCGAAGGCTGACCGCCCCCATCTTCCGATCCCAAGTATCCCACGGGGGGTGCGGGGGGTGTGAAACCCCCCGCTGCAACGGTCCCGCAAGCACATCGACAGATGTCTTGCGCGACAAAGGATCAGGTGTATGGTCCGCCTGACAGGGATTGCCGCAGTGCAGAAACACGACCCCCTTCCCGAGTTCGAGGAGGTGACGCCGTCCGCGCGGATCGCCGCGGCCACGCATGGCTGGCGGGCCAAGTGCTTGCAGCGGCTGGTGCGGCTGGACCTGCCGGTGCCGGTGACGGTGGCCCTGCCGGCGTCGACGGTCAAGGCCATCGCGACCGGCCAGCGCATCGGCACGGGCGCGATCCTGGCGCATTTCGGGCCCGACCCGCTGGTGTCCGTCCGCCCCTCGCCGGAAAACCCCGACTGGGGCGGGCCGGCCACGATCCTCAACATCGGGCTGAACCCAGCCCGCCACGCGCTGCTCGTGCAGGCGCGCGGGCAGGCGGTGGCGGACGCGCTGTGGCTGCGGTTCCTGACCGGCTATGCGGTGCATGTGGCCCGCCTCGACCCCGATGCCTTCGACGGCCTGACCACGCCCGCCGCGGCGCTGGCCGCCTGGCAGGCCGAGATGGACGCGCCTTTCCCCGATGACCCGGCGGTGCAACTGTCCGAGGTGCTGCGGTCGATGGCGCGCGCCTGGGAGGGCACCTCGGCGCGCCTGCTGCGGCAGGCCAAGGGCGCGCCGGAAGGCGCGGGCCTGGGGCTGGTGGTGCAGGCGATGGCGCAGGGGATCGGGCCCGGCGTCTCGGGGTCGGGCATCATCCACCTGGTCGACCCGGTGACCGGCCAGCCCCGCGTCACGGGGCGCTTCCGGTCGCAGGCGCAGGACGGATCGGCCCTGCGCGGGCCGGGGGCGATCTACCTCACGCGCGACCCCCGCGGACCGTCGCTGGAAGATCAGGCGCCGCAGGTGCTCGACCTTCTTGTCGGCGCCGCGGTCACCTGCCGCAAGCGGCTGCGCGAGGAGATGCAGATCGAGTTCACCGTCGAGGACGGCCGGGTTTCGGTGCTGGATGCGGTCAAGGTGCCGCGGTCGGCACGGGCGGCGCTGCGCATCGCGGTGGCGCTGGCCGACGAGGGGATCATCACCCGCGACGAGGCGCTCCTGCGGGTGGAACCGCGGGCGCTGTCGGAAATGCTGCACACGCAGGTCGACCCGCGGGCGCCGCGCGATGTGCTGGGCAAGGGCATCGCCGCCAGCCCGGGGGCCGCGACGGGGCGGATCGTGTTCTCCTCCGCTGCCGCGCAGGCCAGCCGGGCGCGGGGCGAGCCCTGCATCCTGGTGCGCCGCGAAACCTCGCCCGAGGACATCCGCGGCATGCATTCGGCCGCAGGCGTGCTGACCGAACGCGGCGGCATGACCAGCCACGCGGCGGTGATCGGCCGCGGCCTGGGCCTGCCCTGCATCGTGGGGGCAAGCGCCCTGCGTTTCGACGTCAAGGACCGCCGGATCGTGGCACCCGACGGCCGCGTGCTGACGGAAGGCGACACGATCACCGTGGACGGCACCACCGGCGAGGTGCTGGCGGGCGCGGCGGAAATGCTGCCGCCCGCGCAGGACGCGGCCTTCCGGCAGTTCCTGGCCTGGGCCGACGCGGTGCGCGACATCGGCGTGCGCGCCAATGCCGACACCCCCGCCGACGCCGCCACCGCCCGCAGCTTCGAGGCGCAGGGCATCGGGCTGTGCCGCACCGAGCACATGTTCTTCGAGGACGACCGGTTGGTCGCGATGCGCGAGATGATCTTCGCCGACACGCCCAAGGACCGGGCCGCGGCGCTGGCGCGCCTGTTGCCGATCCAGCGCGACGACTTCGTGCAGCTGTTCGAGATCATGGCCGGCCTGCCGGTCTGCATCCGCCTGTTCGACCCGCCGCTGCACGAGTTCTTGCCGCAGGACCGCGACGGCCTGCGCAGCCTGGCCGAGGCGCTGGACCGGCCCCTGTCCGAGGTGACGCGGCGGGCCGAGGCCTTGTCGGAATTCAACCCGATGCTGGGGATGCGCGGGGTCCGGCTTGGGGTGGTCTTGCCGGAAATCTACGACATGCAGGCGCAGGCGATCTTCGAGGCCACTGTCGAGGTCGGCCGCCGCGGCG
>CAZCPY010000097.1:0-11539 GCA_964499865.1 uncultured Rhodobacterales bacterium
GATTGCAGCCTAACCCCGTTCCGGATGAACAACCTCCTGAGAGTTCACAGCTAGGCCAGCTTGCTGCGGAACATGAGGGCGCCCGCCGCCAGTGCCACCACCGCGAACAGCGCCATCGGCCAGATGTGCGCGAACACCACCTCGGGCGGCATGTCCTTGAGGAACAGGCCCTTGCTGATGATGATGAAATGGGTGATCGGGTTGACCTGCGCCAGTCCCTGCAACCAGTCCGGCATGTTCTCGACCGGCGTGGCATAGCCCGACAACATCACGGCGGGGGCCATGTAGGTGAACAGGCCGATCACCGCCTGCTGCTGGGTGGCCGCCAATGACGAGATGAACAGCCCGATGCCGATGTTGGCGGACTGGTAGAACACCATCGCCAGATAGAACGCGAGCAACGAGCCGCGCAGCGGGACGCCGAGGACAAGTGTGGCAAGCACCAGCGTCGCTGTCGCGCTGAGCATCGCCAGCACCAGCGCAGGCAGGGTCTTGCCCGCCAGGATCTCGATCAGCCGCAACGGCGAGACCAGCAGTTGGTCGAAGGTGCCCATCTCGCGCTCGCGCGCGATCGCCAGCACCGACACCATGAAGCCGACGATCGCCGCCATGACCGCGAACAGCGCCGGCACCGCCGACCACAGCGGCTCGACATTCGGGTTGAACCAGGCGCGGGTGGTGACGATGCTGGGCAGCCGCTGGCCGCGCGCGGCGGACTGTTCGGCGCCATAGGTCAGCACGATGCGGCTGGCATAGCTGAACAGGATCTGCGCCGCGTTCGACCGCCGCCCGTCCAGCAGCACCTGCACCACCGCCGGTTCGCCCGCCAGCACCCGGCGCGAGAAATCGGGCGCAAGCTGCACGACCATTGCCGCCTGCTTGTCGTCCAGCACCGGCGCGATCTGCGACACGTCGGACAGATACAGCACGCGCCCGAAGCTTGGCGATCCGGCGAACCGGCTGACAAGCTCGCGCGCCTCGGCCCCGCTATCTCGGTTCAGGATGGCGATGTCGGCGTTGGTCAGCTCCAGCGTCACCGCAAAGGCGTAGATCAGCAGCAGGAACGGCGGTGCCATCAGCACCACGTTCCGGGTCTTGCGGTCGCGCAGGCTGGCCAGCAGTTCCTTGACCACAAGGGCCATGATGCGGCGCCACATGCTAGTCTAGCCTCATGCGGGTGGACCGGACGATCAGGGTGAAGAACACCGCCGCAATCGCCCCGAGCCTGGCCAGATCGGGCAGGATGACCGGCCAGACATTGCCCGCCAGAAACAGCGACTGAAGCGTCGAGACATAGTATTTCGCAGGCACGATCCAGGACAGCGCCTGCAACGGCCAGGGCATGCTGTCCAGCTCGAAGATGAAGTTGGAAAAGTAGACCGCCGGCAGGAAGGCCGACAGGATCGAGGCCTGCGCCGCGACAAGCTGGTTGCGCGTGATCGTCGAGATCAGCAGCCCCTGTCCCAGCGACGCCAGCATGAACACCGCCGACACCGCGCCCAGCACCAGGAACGACCCCCGGAACGGCACGCCGAACAGAAAGATCACCACCAGCGTGGACAACACCATCGAGCCCATGCCCAGAAGGAAATACGGCACCACCTTGCCCACCAGCAGATCGACCCGGCTGATCGGCGTGGCCAGCAGCGCCTCCATCGTGCCGCGCTCCCATTCGCGGGCGACGACGAGCGCGGTCAAAAGCGCCCCGATCAGGGTCAGGATGATCGCCATCGAGCCGGGCACCAGCGTGTTGCGGCTGGAAAGTTCGGGATTGAACCAGTATTGCGGCGCGACCGTGACCGGCAGGGGCAGCACCTCACCCCGGCTGGTGGCCTCGCCGATCAGCCAGTTCGCCCACAGCGCCTCGGCATAGCCCTGCACCAGGGCGGCGGTGTTGGGGTCGCTGCCATCGACGATCACCTGGATGGGCGCGGTCTCGCCGCGATAGGTGCGGTCGGAAAAGTCGGCGGGCACCACGATGATGCCGCGGATGTCGCCCGCCACCAGGGCCGCGTCAAAGCTGCGGCGGTCGCGGGCGGTCTCGATCCGGAACACCCGCGAGTTCTGCAAGGCGGCCGTGAAGCTGCCGGATTCGGGCGTCGGCTGTTCCACCACCAGACCGATGCGGAAGAACCTCGGGTCCAGGTTCAGGCCGTAGCCATAGAGGAACAGCAGAAGCAGCGGCAGCACGACCGCGACCAGAAGGTTCGACGGATCGCGGAAAATCTGGCGGCTTTCCTTGACGATCAGCCCGCGGATGCGGCGCGCGCGGTCGCCCGGCCCGGCCCCGGTCATGCTGCGGCCTGTCTGGCATCATCGGCCTGCACCAGGGCGATGAACGCATCCTCCAGCGTGGGTTCGGCCAGATCGGGCGTGACGGCGGCGGCCTTCAGCGCGTCGGGCGTGCCAAGCGCGATCATGTGGCCGCGGTAGATCAGCGCCACCCGGTCGCAATATTCGGCCTCGTCCAGAAAATGGGTGGTGACCATGATCGTGACCCCGGTCGCGACCATCGCATTCATGTGCGCCCAGAACTCGCGCCGCGCGCGCGGATCGACGCCCGAAGTCGGCTCGTCCAGAAACAGCACGTCGGGGGCGTGCATCACCGCGCAGGCCAGCGCCAGCCGCTGACGAAACCCCAGGGGCAGCGACCCGGCGTTGCGGCCAAGGTGGGGGCCAAGGGCGAAGGTCTCGATCATCCGCGCGATGGCCTCGCGGCGGGCGGTGCCGCCCAGACCGTAGACCCCGGCGAAGAAATTCAGGTTCTGCCGCACGCTCAGATCGCCATACAGCGAGAATTTCTGCGCCATGTAGCCCAGCCGCGCCCGCGCCTCCCCCGCCGCCCGGCCAAGGTCCAGCCCGGCCACAAGGGCGGTGCCGGATGTCGGTTTCAAAAGGCCGTTCAGCATCTTGAACGTGGTGGACTTGCCGGCGCCATTCGGCCCGATCAGGCCGAAGATTTCGCCGCGCCGGACGCTGAAGCTGATGTTTTCGGCGGCGGTGAACCTGGCAAAACGCCGGGTCAGGTTGTCGGCCACCACGACATCCTGGCCCAGGGTGCCGGTCTTTGGCGCCGCATCGGCAAAGGGCGAGCGGATCTTCGGCCCGCCGCCCAGAAGGTCCATGAACGCATCCTCGAACCGGGGCGGCGTGGCCGCAATGACGGTGCCGGCCCCCGCCCCGATGTCGTCCGGTGTGGGCGGCGCGGCCCCGGCCTTCAGCACCAGCCGCAGGCTCTGGCCCTGGATGGTGCCGTCGATCACGTCGGGATGGTCCAGCGCCCGGGTCAGAACCTTGCGCCGGTCGCCCGCCGTGTCGCGCACAAGGAAACTGCGCCCCTCGGCCCGCAGCGTCAGGTCATGCGGCGGCCCCTGATACAGGACCCGGCCTTCGCTGAGCAGGATCACGTCGGCGCAGCGTTCCGCCTCGTCCAGATAGGCGGTGCTCCACACCACGCCGATGCCCTGATCGACCATGTCATAGACCATGCGCCACAATTCACGCCGCGAGATCGGATCGACGCCGACGCTGGGCTCGTCCAGCAGCAGGAGGTCCGGCTTGACGATCAGCGAACAGGCGAGGCCGAGTTTCTGCTTCATCCCGCCCGACAGTTTCCCGGCCAGCCGCGCCATGAAGGGTTCCAGCCCGGTGAAGGACAGAAGCCGCGCGATGGTTGACGGCCGGTCGGCCACCGGCAAGGCGCGCAGATCGGCGTAAAGGTGCAGGTTCTCGCTGACCGTCAGGTCTTCGTACAGGCCGAAGTGCTGCGGCATGTAGGCAAGCTTGCGGTGCAGGGCGGGGCCCGCCGCGACCGGATCGAGACCGCACACGTCCAGAGTGCCGCCGTCCGCCTTCAGCAGGCCCGCGAACAGCCGCAGCAGGGTGGTCTTGCCGGCCCCGTCCGGCCCGACAAGCCCGGTCACGCGCCCCGGCGCGATGTCGATGCTGATCGCATCCAGCGCCGGGGGCAGGCCTGGGGTGAACCGCTTTGTCAGCGCGGTCGCGCGAACCAGGGGGGGCATCGCGCTAATCCTGCTTCGGCTTCAGGATCACCGTCACCGGCATCCCCTGGCGCAACCCGTCATCCGGCGCCGTCACGACCACCCGCAGCCGGTAGACAAGACTGGTCCGCAACGCCTTGGTTTCGACCGACCGTGGCGTGAATTCGGCGACCGGCGAGATGAAGCCGATCTGCCCGGTATAGACGCCGCCCGAATCGGTGCGGATTTCGGCGGTCATGCCGGGCGCGATCCGGCCAAGGTCCGGCTCGTCGACATAGCTGCGCACCCAGACCGGCGCGGTCAGCGCCATGGTCAGGATCGGCTCGCCCGCCGCCACGATGCTGCCCGGCTCGCGCACCCGGCTGAGGATCACCCCGTCGCCGGGCGCGGTCAGCACGGCATCACCCAGCCGCCGCTCTGCCGTGCTGAGCGTCGATCTGGCGGCGGCAAGGGCGGCGCGGGCCTGGGCGATGTCCTCGGGGCGCGGGCCGGCCAGCGCCAGCGCCAGCGTGGCCTCGGCCCCGCGCTGTGCCGCCAGCGCCCCGTCATAGGCGGCCTGCGCCGTCTCGTGCGCCTGATGCGAGGCGACATCGCGATCCGCCAGCGCCACCTGCCGGTCCAGCGTGGTCCGCGCAAGGGTGACGGCCGCCACGGCTTTCGCGACCCCGGCGCGGGCCAGTTCGATATCCTCGGCCCGGCTGCCCTGCTCCAGCACGGCCAGGGCCGCCGCCGCCGCATCGACCCCGGCACGAGCAAGGTCGCGCTGGTCGGCAAAGTCGGCCGGCTCCAGCATGGCGATCACGTCGCCGGGTGCGATCCTGTCACCTTCCTCGGCAGCGACGGACGCAAGCCTGCCGGGCACCCGGAAGGCCAGCGTCACCGCGCGCACATCGACATTGCCGGACAGGGCCAGTTCGGCAGGCGGGGTCTGCGCCGCGCGGTATCGGGTCCAGCCGAGATAGCCTGCCCCGGCGATCACGGCCACGGCGGCCAGCCCAAGTCCCCAGCGTAGGGTCGTCCTCATCTGTCGTTCCCTCGTTCACCGGCGCGCGGCGGCGTTGTGCAAGCGGTTTGTGTCCGGGCGCGGCCCGGCACCAGCCGATCCGATCCGCCCGGCGGTCTGACATCCGGCATCTGCATCGCGGCCGCTTTCCAGGGTGTCATCTTGTGCCTTGCAGTCACCCCGACGTCATCGTCCCGCGGCAGCATGTCGCAGGCTGCCGTGGACACGGGCCCACCAACACGCATCCGGCAGCGGCATCGCCGCCGGCGCGCTGCGCAGCGTCGCCGGCAACCCCGGGGCGGTCCGGGCCAGGACATTCGTCGCGTTCATGGTGATCTCCGGTTCGATGGCTGGCGGTAGCGTCTGAAACCCCGTGCCGCTGCCTTCCGCGCTCCGGCAAGGCTGGTGACGCCCGCATGGGGACAAAGACGCGCCTCGGGTCAGGCCATTACCCGGCCGAGCGTCATCGACCCGCTCGAGGCAGCGGGACCGGCCGTTTCTTGGCCGTTGCGCGCGGCCGTCCAGGCCGAAGTGCCTCGGCCTGCCCTTCGGCCGGATGGATTCGGGGCCGCGTGGAATTGAGGGGCCCCCAAGCGGCAGACCCCGGACCGGGCCTGCCGGGGCGGATGCAGAGGGCCGGCAGAACGGGTCCGGGCGCGGCGGATCCCGTCAGGGCGCAGCACGGTGGCGATGGCGAACTGCACGATGCGCATGATGGCCATCGTCCGGCGCGCGTTCTCGTAAAGGTGGCGGAAGAAGCGGCGGGACTTGCTGCACCATCCGGGAAAGACCGACCCCGCGGCCCCGCACGGCAGCCGTTGCCGTCCGGGGCGGACCTGCCCCGTCAGACGCCGCGCAGGGCGCCGTGTCTTCCGACGAACCAGCGGTAGGTCTGCTCCAGACCTTCGGAGAGGCCGATCCGGGACTGCCAGCCCAGGCCCGACAGGCGCGAGACGTCCAGAAGTTTGCGCGGTGTGCCGTCAGGCCGTGACGGATCCGTCTCGATGCGCCCTGAAAAACCCGTCACCCGGGCCACGAGCCGCGCGAGGTCGAGGATCGACACGTCCGACCCGGTGCCGACGTTGAGATGGCCGAGCATCGGCGAGGTATTGGCGGCATAGGCCGCCTGTGGCAGGTCGAGCACGAAAAGGCTGGCGGCAGCCATGTCGTCGACATGGAGGAACTCGCGCCGCGGTGTGCCGGTGCCCCAGATACGCACCACCTCGCTGCCATCGGTGGCGGCCTCGTGGAACCGGCGGATCAGGGCGGGCAGAACGTGGCTTGTCTCCGGATGGAAGTTGTCGCCCGGGCCGTAAAGGTTCGTGGGCATCACCGAACGGTAGTCGGTGCCGTGCTGGCGGTTGTAGCTTTCGCACAGCTTGATGCCCGCGATCTTGGCAATCGCATAGGGCTCGTTCGTGGGCTCCAGCGCGCCGGTCAGCAGCGCCCCTTCCGGGATCGGCTGCGGGGCGAGGCGCGGGTAGATGCAGGAGGAACCCAGAAACAGCAGCCGCCGCACGCCGGCGGCAAAGGCCTGGTGAATCATGTTCGCCTGGATCATCAGGTTCTCGTAGATGAAGTCGGCCGGCTGGCTGCTGTTGGCCTGGATGCCGCCGACCCTGGCTGCGGCGAGGATCACCACGTCGGGCCGTTCGGTCACCATGAAACGCCGCACGGCGCCCTGATCGGTCAGGTCAAGTTCATCCCGCGAACGGACCAGCGGGTCCGCCCCGCGCGCCCTAAGCCGGCGCAGGATGGCGCCGCCCACCATGCCACGGTGCCCGGCGACAAAGATGCGATCGGCGTCCGGCACGTTCAGCCCAGTTTCCGCTTGAACACCATGACCGATCCCGAAAAGGGTGCCGGCATGACGCGGTGCACGAAATCCATCAGCGCAAAGGCGACCCGGCTGCCGAAATAGTACGACGGTTCGCTCCGGTAGACAAAGCTCTGGTCCTCGAAACCGGGGAAAAGGTCCCGCAGGGCGGACAGCGTGTTCATCTTGTAGACCTTTGGAAACACATCCTCGCCCTTCCGCCCGGGCTGCAACCGCGGGAGCAGCAGCTTTTCGAGGCGATCCGACAGCAGGCGGGACGCCACGGCGACATAGTGCCACTTGTGCGGTGTCCGGGCACAGAACCAGGCCCCTGGCTTCAGGACACGGCGCACCTCGGCAACAAAGGCAAGGGGGTCGCCCACGTGTTCAAGGACATAGTCGCACAGAATGAGGTCGACGCTGGCATCGGCCAGGGGGACGCGTCCGTTCTCGATCAGCACCGCGCGGTCGCACCCCGGGTTGTCGAAGACCGCGGGGTCAATGTCCGCAGCGATCAGTTCGCGCACCTTGCCCTTGATCGACAGCAGCCTGGCCTTGCCGCCCTTGATGTAGTCGTGCATGCCTCCCCGGCCTGCGCCGAGGTCCAGCACGACCATCTCGGGCGTCAGGGCCAGGGATACCCGAAGGTAGAAGTCCACCGTCCCGTCGCGCGTTCCGAAACCGCCGAACATCCGCCCTGCCCCCGCCGTTACGGCCGCCTTCCCGATCAACCTTCGAACCCCACCGGCAGGGCCATCCCGTGCACCCGCAGCAGCGCATGCCGACGTGCGGCGGCAAGGTCACCGGCCACCATCTCTGCACACATTTCCCGAGCCGTGGTCTTTGGAACCCAGCCCAATCTGGCCTTGGCCTTGGCGGGATCGCCCAGAAGCGTCTCGACCTCGGCCGGGCGGAAATACTTCGGGTCCACGCGCAGGACCACCTGGCCCGGCGCCACCGCAGGGGCCTTGTCGCCGGTCACCGCCACGACCGTCGCCGTCTCGTCCACGCCTTCGCCCTGGAAGCTGAGCGTCAGACCCAGTTCCGCGGCCGTCCATCGCACGAAGTCGCGCACCGAATGCTGCACGCCGGTGGCGATCACGAAGTCCTCCGGCGCCTCCTGCTGCAGCATCATCCACTGCATGCGCACATAATCCCTGGCATGGCCCCAGTCGCGCAGGCTGTCGAGGTTGCCCAGGTAGAGGCACTGTTCCAGCCCCTGCGCGATGTTGGCCAGGCCGCGGGTGATCTTGCGGGTGACGAAGGTCTCGCCGCGTCGCGGGCTTTCGTGGTTGAACAGGATGCCGTTGCAGGCATACATCCCGTAGGCCTCGCGGTAGTTCACGCAGATCCAGTAGGCGTAAAGCTTGGCCACCGCATAGGGGCTGCGCGGGTGGAACGGCGTCGTCTCGCGCTGCGGGGTTTCCTGCACCAGGCCGTAAAGCTCGGAGGTCGAGGCCTGGTAGAAACGGGTCTTCTTCTCCAGTCCCAGAAAGCGGATCGCCTCCAGCAGGCGCAACGTGCCGATGGCATCGACATCGGCCGTGTATTCGGGCGCCTCGAAGCTGACCGCGACATGGCTTTGCGCGCCGAGGTTGTAGACCTCGTCCGGCCGGACCTCGCTGAGGATGCGGGTCAGGTTGGAACTATCGGTCAGGTCACCGTAGTGCAGGCGCAAACGCGGATTGGGCTGGTGCGGATCGTCGTAGATGTGGTCGATGCGCTGCGTGTTGAACAGCGACGCCCGCCGCTTGATGCCGTGGACCTCGTAGCCCTTGGCGAGCAGGAATTCGGCCAGATAGCTGCCGTCCTGCCCGGTGATGCCGGTGATCAGTGCCTTGCGAGTCATGATCTTTGCACAAACTGTCCGATCTTGCGCAGGTTCTTGAGCGCCAGGGTCCCGACCCCGCCCATGCCGTTCTTTCGGATCGCCCGCAAGTCCTCGCCGCTCTTGCGCAGGATGCGGCCAAGCGAGCGGTTGCTTTCGCCGCCCACCCGCATCTTGACCAGCACTTCGGGCAGGTAGGCCGCCGAGATGCCGCCCGCGCCGAAATAACGCAGGATGCTGTCATAGTCGGCCGCGATGCGAAAGCTGGTGTCGTAGCCGCCCAGCCGGGTGATGACCTCGCGCCGCAGGAACAATGCAGGATGCGGCGGCATCCAGCCGCGGCGCAGGCTGGAGGCGTGGAAGTCGCCCGACCGCCAGTGGCGGATCACGCGCGACGGGTCTGACGCCGAGACATAGTCGAGATCGCCGTAGACCGCGTCCGCGCCGGTTTCCCGCATGCGCAGAGCCACACGCGCAAGAACCTGCGGATGGGCGAAAAAGTCGTCGGAGTGCAGAACGCCCACCACCTCGCCGCCGGCACGTGCCAGCGCGCGGTTCAGCGCGTCATAGATGCCGCCGTCGCGTTCGCTGACCAGGTGCCGCCGAGGGTCGGCGCGGCCCGCAAGCAGGGCCAGCGTGCCGTCGGTCGACCCGCCGTCCTGGACCACGTGTTCCCAGTCGGCGCAGGTCTGCGCCTCAAGGCTGTCCAGCGCCTGACCCAGCGTCCGGGCCCGGTTCCAGACTGCGGTGATGATGGTGAACTGCATGGACCTTACCGGCTGACATCGATGCCCAGCACGACCCGGATCGCCTCCGGCGCGGGTGTGCCCGTCTTCCGCATGTGCGCACGCACTTCGGCCAGTTTTGCGTCGACCAGGAAGCGGTACCAGAACCCCTGCAGCACATGGAAGGCCAGCCCCTCGCGCCCGTCGAGAAAGCCGCCGCGCAGGATGTAGCGGTACAGGAAATAGGCCAATGCCCGCAGACCGCCCGGAAGGCGGGCATAGACCTTTTCCTTGAGCCAGCGCTTGGTGCCCGCCTGCCCGCCCCCGAGCGCGGCAACCGTGTCATGCGCCATGAAGCCGTGATCCAGGTTCAGGATGTCCACCACCTCGCGGCTGGCATAGGAATTGTGCTTGGCCGTCCACCAGGTCAGCGAGTTCAGGTTGTCGTCCAGAAGCTCTCCCGCAAGATGCGCGACGCGGCCTGCGACCTTGATGTGCTCGTCCATCCAGCGGTCTTCGCAACGGCCCCGGCCTTGCCGGAACAGCCGCAGCACGCGGATCGGAAACAGGCCGCCGTGGCGGATCGGACGGCCGAGGAAGGCCATCCGCCGCCCGACCGTGACGCCGTCCACATCGGGGGCCAGCCCCGGCAAGGTTTCGGCGATCTGCCGTGCAAGGTCGGCAGAGACGATCTCGTCGGCGTCCAGCCGCAGCACCCAGCCGGAATTGGGCGGCAGCTGGTCCAGAGCCCAGTTGAACTGGGTCGCGTGGTTGCGCCAGGGATTGCTGCGCACCTCGGCACCCAGACCCTGTGCAATCGCGACCGTGCGATCGGTCGAACCGGAATCGGCGACCAGCACATGCCCGGCGATCGCGCGAACCGACGCAATGGCGCGGGCGATGTGACGTTCCTCGTCGCGGGTCAGGATCACGACCGTCAGCATCAGCCGGGCTTGCGGGCGATGGCAATCATCGACTTGGCCAGGACCGGAACCCGGCCCACGCGCAGAAAGCGGATGTCGGTCAGCCCGGCCTCGGTCAGCAGCGCCGAAAGCGTGCGGAAGGACCAGAACTTGATGTGCCCATTGTCCCAGAGCACGGTGAAATGCGCGTCCATCTTGCCGGTGACCGCCATCGCGAGGTTCTTCCAGTAGCCGTGGTAGGGCGTCGAGACGATGGCCGTGCCGCCCGGTTCCAGAAGGTCGGCCAGCGTGCGGGCATAGTCGCGCGGCGCATAGACATGTTCCACCACCTCGAGGCTGACCACGACGGGAAAGCGGCCGTAGACCGTTGCCAGATCGTCGTAGGCCGAGCCCGTTTCCAGCCGCAGGCCCGGATGGCGCGCCTTGGCCTGTGCGATCCCCTCGGACGAAGGATCGACGCCCGTCACCTCCCAGCCGTCGGCGGCCAGCACCGCCCCGACGCTGCCGTTGCCACAGCCCAGGTCGAACAGCCGCTTCGCGCCCCCCGTCGCCCGCCGCGCAAGCTCGGCCCGGACCGCGGGCAGCAGGTAGTCGTGCGAGGCATTCACCTCGGCATCCTCGTAGCGGTAGCCGGCTATGGCGTCAGTGGCTTTCATGGTCTTTCCTCCTTGTCGCTCGGGCAGGATTGCCCACGACGGTCATGCCCTGCGCCACGTCGCGCACCACGACGGCCCGGGCACCGACGACGGCCTTCTTGCCGATCCGGACCCCGGGACCGATGAACGCATCGGCGCAAATCCAGGCATCTGCTTCGATCACGATGGGCGGCTTGATCAGCGGTCGCCCCTTGCGGGTCAGGTCATGCGAACCGGCGCACAGGTGCGCCCCCTGCGACACTGCAACCCGGTCGCCCAGGGAGATCGGGCCCAGCGCATAGAGGATCACCCGGTCCCCGATCGCCGTCTGCGCGCCAATGTCCAGGTTCCATGGGATGGTGATGCGCACGCTGGGATAAACGTGCGCCTCGGCCCCGACCTTTGCGCCGAACAGCCGCAAGAGCATGCGTCGCCACCCCCAGAGCGGACGCGGGCTGAACCGGAACAGCGGTTCGGCCAGCCCCCACAACACCCGCCCGGCCTGTTCGCGCCGGCTCCACTTGGGGGCGTTCCGGTTGAGGCGCGCCCAGTCTTCGTTGCTGGACATCACCTACTCCCGGCGACCACCGATTCGGACGCTGTGCCCC
>CAZCPY010000098.1:0-11500 GCA_964499865.1 uncultured Rhodobacterales bacterium
GGATCAGCTTCTGCTTGATGAAGTCCCAGATGATCCGGGTCATCTCGTCGCCGTCAAGCTCGACGACGGGGTTGGCTACCTTGATCTTGGTCATCCGGGCATCCCTTTGGCTGGAGTCGCGCTCTGGCTGGCATAGCGGAAAGGGCGCGGGCGGGGAAGATGGTATACGGTGGTATACTGCAGCGGGCGCACCCGCTCAGGACCCGAAGAAGGGCGCCAGACGGGTGCGCAGAAAGGCCCAGAGCGCCGGCGCCCCGCGGGCGACCCTGGCGCCGACGCGGCTTTCGAGCTGGTCGCGGGTGACGCCGTAGGTCGTCCAGGTGCCGCCGCCCGCGGCCAGGTTCTGCATCACCGGCTGCACGCGGTCGAGGCTTTTGGCAAAGACGGCATCGGGTGTCTGCGCCGCCTCGAACTCTTCCCACAGCGCCCGAAGATCATCGCGCAGATCATTGGGAAGAATTCCGAAAATCCGTTCTGCGGCGGCCTGTTCCGCGGCCAGGACGCGGGCCGAGCCATGCGCCTGGCCATCCGCCGCATGGATCGGCACGTCGCCCGTGTCGATCTCCACGAGATCGTGGATCAGCAGCATGCGGATCACGCGGTCGATCGACACGCCGGGTCCGGCCTGATCGGCCAGCACCAGCGCATAAAGCGCGAGATGCCAGGAATGTTCGCCGCTGTTCTCGGGCCGGGCGCCGCGCAGCACCGTCGTCGCGCGCAGCACCGATTTCAGGCGGTCGGCCTCGTCGAGGAAGGCCAGTTGCGCGGCGAGCCTTCCGCTCAATGCCCCGCGTCCGATCCGCGCGGCGCGTCGGGCGCCTTGCCGCCCTCGCGCGCCGCCCTGAGCGTGCGGTTGAGGAAGTCGCGGCCCCGCTTTTCGGCCAGCAGGCCGCGCACGGACTTGAGGAAAATCTCGTGCGTGGTGGGCGAGGCGTCGAGGATCACCTTGCCGACCTTGTCCATCAGCTTGTCGTCGCCGGTCTCTTCCATCGCGGCCACGACATCGCGGGCAAGCGCGTCGCACAGATCGTCGATCATCGGCATCAGCGGCTGGCCTCGGTCAGGCGGCGGCGCACGTAGTCCTGCACCGTCTGCAGCATCGGCTTCATGTGCGCCCCTTCGTCCTTGAAGAAATGGTCGGCGCCGTCGACCTGCACATGGGTGATCTTGATGCCCTTCTGTTCGTGCAGCTTGTTCACCAGGCTGGTGGTGTCCTTGGGCGGGGCCACCTTGTCGGCGGTGCCGTTGATGATCAGCCCCGACGAGGGGCAGGGCGCGAGGAACGAAAAGTCGTACATGTTCGCGGGCGGTGCGACGGAGACGAACCCCGTCACCTCGGGACGCCGCATCAGAAGCTGCATCCCGATCCAGGCGCCGAAGGAAAACCCCGCGACCCAGCAATGCTTGGCGTTGGGGTTCTGCGCCTGCAGGTAGTCGAGCGCCGAGGCCGCGTCCGACAACTCGCCGATCCCCATGTCGTATTCGCCCTGGCTGCGCCCGACGCCGCGGAAGTTGAAGCGCAGGACCGAGAAGCCGAGGTTCAGGAAGGTGTAGTGCAGGTTGTAGACAACCTTGTTGTTCATCGTGCCGCCGAACTGCGGATGCGGGTGCAGCACGATGGCGATGGGGGCGTCGCGGTCCTTCTGGGGGTGGTAGCGGCCCTCGAGCCGTCCGTCGGGGCCGGCGAAAATCACCTCGGGCATGCGCACCTCCGCTGCCGCGTCGCGCGGCGTGACAGCGGCGCGGATTGGCCCTAAAGCCCTCCTGTCGCCCCCTTGGGGGCAGGTAATCAGGCATTGGCGCGCCGTCAAGCGACGGGGGGGGCGGGGATGAAGCTGTCGACCAAGGGGCGCTACGCGATGGTGGCGCTGGCCGACCTGGCGCTGGCGGGGCAGGACGGGCTGGTCACGCTGGCCGAAGTCAGCCGCCGCCAGGACCTGAGCCTGCCCTATCTGGAGCAGCTGTTCGTCAAGCTGCGCCGGGCGGGCCTGGTCGAGGCGGTGCGCGGCCCCGGCGGCGGCTATCGCCTGGCGCGGTCGGCGGATGCGATCCGGGTCAGCGAGGTGATGGAAGCGGTGGAGGAGACGGTGGACGCGCTGCACACCGGCGCCGGCGCCTCGGGCGGGCTGTCGGGGACCAAGGCGCAGAGCCTGACCAACCGGCTGTGGGAGGGGCTGTCGGCGCAGGTCTATGTCTTCCTGCACCAGACGCGGCTGTCGGACGTGGTGACCAACCGGATGGCCCCCTGTCCGGCCGTCCCGGCGCTGTTCCGGGTGGTGGACGAGGGCTGAGGCGTCGCAGCGGGGGCCAGCCCCCGCACCCCCGGGATATTTGAGAAGAGATGAACGAGCGGGTCTACCTCGACTGGAACGCCACCGCCCCGCTGCGCCCCGAGGCGCGGGCGGCGATGGTCGCGGCGATGGAGGTCGTCGGCAACCCCTCGTCCGTCCATGCCGAGGGGCGGGCGGCCAAGGGGCTGATGGAACGCGCGCGCGCGCAGGTCGCCGCGGCGCTGGGGGCCGGGGGGGCGGACATCGTCTTCACCTCGGGTGCGACCGAGGCCGCGGCGCTGGCCTGTGCCGGGCGGGGGCTGGTCTGCGCGGCGGTCGAGCATGACGCCGTGGCCGCCTGGTGCGACGCCGCCCTGCCGGTGGATGCGCGGGGCCGGGTGGCGGTGGCAGAGCCCGCGCGGACGGCGCTGCAACTGGCCAATTCCGAGACCGGCGCGGTGCAGGACCTGCCCGCGGGGCTGGCCGTCAGCGACCTGACGCAAGCCGCAGGCAAGCTGCCGCTCGCCTTCGACTGGCTGGGCTGCGGGATGGGGCTTGTGTCGGCGCACAAGCTGGGCGGCCCCAGGGGGGTGGGCGCGCTGGTGGTGCGGCGGGGCCTCGACGTGGCGGCGCAGCTGAAGGGCGGCGGGCAGGAGATGGGGCGGCGCGCGGGGACCGAGAACCTGATCGGCATCGCAGGTTTTGGCGCCGCGGCCGAGGCGGCGGCGCGCGATCTGGCCGAAGGCGTCTGGGACCGCGTGGCCGGACTTAGAAACATTCTAGAACAGGCCTTGTCGGACCCGGAACTACAGACTAGTTTCGTCGGGAACGCGGGGCCCCGGCTTCCGAACACCTGTTGCCTGGTGGCGCCCGGCTGGAAGGGCGAAACCCAGGTCATGGCGATGGACCTTGCCGGGTTCGCCGTTTCGGCGGGGTCGGCCTGTTCCAGCGGCAAGGTGCGCGAAAGCCGGGTGCTGCGGGCCATGGGCCTGGGTGATGCGGCGGGACATGCGATCCGCGTCTCGCTCGGGCCATCGGTGACGGAAGACCAGATCCTGCGCTTTGCCGAGACCTGGGGCAGGGCGCGCAGACGGCAGCTTGGACGGGTGGGAACGCGATGAACGAGATGGCAGCCGCCGGGTTCGAGGTGCGCGACGGCGTCGACCGGGAAACGGTCGAGACCGTCGCCGCGATGTCGGGCCCCTACAAGCACGGCTGGTCCACCGAGATCGAGACCGAATACGCGCCCAAGGGCCTGTCCGAGGACATCGTCCGCCTGATCAGCCAGAAGAACGGCGAACCGGCCTGGATGACCGACTGGCGCCTTGCCGCCTACCGCCGCTGGCTGGGGATGCGCGAACCCCGCTGGGCGATGCTGACCTACCCCGAGATCGACTATCAGGACCAGTTCTACTACGCCAAGCCCAAGAGCATGGCGACGAGGCCGAAAAGCCTGGACGAGGTGGACCCCAAGCTGCTCGCGACCTATGCCAAGCTCGGCATTCCCCTGAAGGAACAGGCGCTTCTGGCAGGTGTCGAGGGCGAGGCCGCGCCGCGCCGGGTGGCGGTCGATGCCGTCTTCGACAGCGTCAGCCTGGGGACGACGTTCAAGGAGGAACTCCGCAAGGCGGGCGTCATCTTCTGCCCGATCTCGGAGGCCGTCCGCGACCACCCCGAACTGGTGCAGAAGTACCTGGGCTCGGTCGTGCCGCCCACCGACAACTTCTTCGCCACGCTGAACAGCGCCGTCTTCTCGGACGGGTCGTTCGTCTATGTCCCCCCGGGCGTGCGCTGTCCGATGGAGCTTTCCACCTATTTCCGCATCAACGCCGAGAATACGGGCCAGTTCGAGCGTACCCTGATCATTGCCGACAAGGGGTCCTACGTCAGCTATCTGGAAGGCTGCACCGCGCCCAAGCGCGACACCCACCAGCTGCACGCGGCGGTGGTCGAGATCGTGCTGCTGGACGATGCCGAGGTGAAGTATTCCACCGTGCAGAACTGGTATCCCGGCGATGCCGAGGGGCGCGGCGGCATCTACAACTTCGTCACCAAGCGCGCCGACTGCCGCGGCGACCGGTCCAAGGTGATGTGGACACAGGTGGAAACCGGGTCGGCGATCACCTGGAAATATCCCTCCTGCATCCTGCGCGGGGATGACTCACAGGGCGAGTTCTACTCCATCGCCATCGCCAACAACGCCCAGCAGGCCGACACCGGCACCAAGATGGTGCATCTGGGCAAGCGCACGAAGTCGCGCATCGTGTCCAAGGGGATCAGCGCAGGCCGGGCGCAGAACACCTACCGGGGGCTGGTCAGCATGCACCCCAAGGCGGCGGGCAGCCGCAACCACACGCAGTGCGATTCGCTGCTGATCGGCAACAGGTGCGGCGCCCATACCGTGCCCTACATCGAGGTGCGCAACACCACGAGCCGCGCCGAGCACGAGGCCACCACATCGAAGATCGCCGAGGACCAGCTGTTCTACTGCCGTTCGCGGGGCATGGACGAGGAGGAGGCGGTGGCGCTGGTCGTCAACGGTTTCTGCAAGGACGTGCTGCAGGCGCTGCCGATGGAGTTTGCAATGGAAGCCCAGGCGCTTGTCGCCATATCCCTGGAAGGATCGGTCGGATGATCGCGTTGGTCTGGCAGTCCCTGGTTACCGGCGCGGTCGCCGCGGCCGGCTTTGCCCTTTACATGAAGCTGACGAAAGGGTCCGATCTTGCGGCGATGCTGCAACCGGCCCTGACGGTCGGGGCGCTCGCCGCGCTGATCTCGTTTGCGGTTCGCGCGATCTTCTGACGCAAGGGGACGGCCATGATCCTGACCACCACGCCTTCGGTCGAGGGCTTCCAGATTGCCGAATACAAGGGCATCATCGTCGGCGAGGCGATCCTGGGTGCCAACCTGTTCCGCGACATCTTCGCCGGCATCACCGACATCATCGGCGGCCGGTCCGGGTCTTACGAGGGGGAACTGGCCAAGGCGCGGGAAACGGCCCTGAAGGAGCTTGAGGAACGCGCCGCCGAACTGGGCGCCACTGCGGTGGTGGGGGTCGACCTCGACTACGAGGTGATCAACAACATGATGATGGTGACCGCCTCGGGCACCGCCGTGCGGCTGGGGTAGGGATGGACGGTGCGGCGCCCGCGGCGGAGGACCGCCCCGTCCTGACCCTTCCCGAGGCCGAGGCGGCCGAGGTCCGGGCGGCCTATGCGGGCGCGCAGGTGATCCTGGAATACGGTTCGGGCGGCTCGACGGTCGAGGCGGGGGCGCTGCCGGGCCGACGGGTGTTCAGCGTCGAAAGCGACCGGCGCTGGAAGCGGCGCATGGACGCCTGGTTTTCCACCAACCCGCCCGCGGCCGAAGTGGTGCTGCACTGGGGCGACATCGGCCCCACGGGCAAGTGGGGTCGGCCCAGGGACGACAGCGGCTTCAGGGGCTGGCCCGCCTACGCGCTGTCGGTCTGGGACCGGCCCGATTTCGTGGCTCCCGACGTGGTGCTGGTGGACGGCCGGTTCCGCCTGGCCTGCCTGCTGACGACGCTTTTCCGCACGGCCCGCCCTGTGCGGCTGCTGTTTGACGACTATCTGCCCCGTGCGGAGTACCACGAGGTCGAGGCGCTGGTGGCCCCGGTCCGGATGGTGGGGCGGATGGCGGTCTTCGATCTTGTCCCGACTGCGGTCCCCGCGGACCGGCTGGGCTGGATCATCCCCCAGTTCCTGCGCCCGATGTGAGAGAATGATGCTGGAAATCAAGAACCTGCACGTCGAACTTGAAGACGGCGCCAAGCCCATCCTGAAGGGCGTGGACCTGGCCGTCGGCGGCGGCGAGGTGCATGCGGTCATGGGGCCCAACGGATCGGGCAAGTCGACGCTGTCCTATGTGCTGGCGGGCCGCGAGGGCTATGCGGTCACCGCCGGGGCGGCGACGCTGGACGGCGCCGACCTGCTGGCGATGGAGCCGGAGGCGCGCGCCGCGGCGGGGCTGTTCCTGGCCTTCCAGTATCCGGTGGAAATTCCGGGCGTGGGCAACATGACCTTCCTGCGCACCGCCGTGAACGCGCAGCGCAAGGCCCGCGGCGAGCCCGAGATGAGCGCGGGCGAATTCCTCAGGGTGGTGCGCCAGAAGGCCGCGAGCCTGAAGATCGACGCCGAGATGATGAAGCGCCCGGTGAATGTCGGATTTTCCGGCGGCGAGAAGAAGCGCAACGAAATCCTCCAGATGGCGATGCTGGAACCGAAGATGTGCATCCTGGACGAGACCGATTCGGGCCTCGATGTCGATGCGATGCGGCTGGTCGCCGAAGGCGTGAACGCGCTGCGCGACGCGGGCCGCGGGTTCCTCGTCATCACCCATTACCAGCGCCTGCTGGACCACATCCGCCCCGACATCGTGCATATCATGGCCGATGGCCGCATCGTGCAGACCGGCGGGCCGGACCTGGCGCTCGAGGTCGAGGCGAACGGCTACGCGCGTCTGGTGGAGGGCGCGTGATGGCCCTGCCGCAGGCCAAGGCGGATGCGCTGGCCGCGCGCCTTGCGGCGCTGGCGATGCCGTCGGGGGGCTGGACGCGGGCCGCGCGCGAGGCGGCGCTGGCGCGGCTGTCGGCGATGGGCCTGCCCGCGCGGCGCGACGAATACTGGCGCTACACCGACCCCGCGGCGCTGGTCGCGCCCGAGGTGCCGCGGGCGGCGCTGTTCGATGCGGGGGGCGACGCGCCCTTTGACAGCGTGCCCCGGGTGCGGCTGGTCTTCGTGGACGGCGTCTTCGACGCCGCGCAGTCCGACGACCCCGCCGCGGCGGGGATCGAGATCACCCGTCTGGCCACCGCGCAGGCGGCGGACCTGCACTGGGCGCGCGAGGTCTACGGCACGCTCGAGGCGCGCGCGCAGGCCCCCGTGCCGCGGCCGCTGGCGGCCCTGAACACCGCCTTCGCGACCGACGGCGTGCTGATCCGGGCCACGCGGGCCGCCGGGATGCCGGTCGCGCTGGTCTATCTGCACGGGTCGGAAAGCTCCGAGGCGATTCTCCGCCATGTCGTGAAGATCGAGCCGCAAGCCTCTGTCACGCTTCTGGAAAGCGGTCCCGGCGCGGCGCGGCTGAATACCGTGACCGAGGTCGAGGTGGCGGACGGCGGGCAGTTCCATCACGTCCGCGCGCAGGGCCGCGACCATGAACGCCGCGCGGTGACGCATCTGTTTGCGCGGCTGGGGGCGGGGGCGCAGCTCAAGTCCTTTACCCTGACGAAGAACGGCCGCCTGACCCGCAACGAGACGGTGGTCGAGCTTGCGGGCGCGGGCGGCAGCGCGCATGTCGCGGGCGCCGCGGTGGGGGATGGCGATTTCCTGCAGGACGATACCGTCTTCGTCACCCATGCCGCGCCGGGCTGCGAAAGCCGGCAGGTCTACAAGAAGGTGCTGAAGAACGGCGCGACGGGCGTGTTCCAGGGCAAGATCCTGGTGCATCCGCAGGCGCAGAAGACCGATGGCTACCAGATCAGCCAGTCGCTCCTGCTCGACGAGGCCAGCCAGTTCCTGGCCAAGCCCGAGCTCGAGATCTATGCCGATGACGTGAAGTGCAGCCACGGCTCCACTTCGGGGGCGATCGACCCGGTGGCGCTGTTCTACCTGCGGTCGCGCGGGGTGCCCGAGGCGCAGGCCAAGGGCCTTCTGGTGCTGGCCTTCCTGGCCGAGGCGCTGGAGGAAATCGCGGACGAGCGGCTGGCCGAGGACATCCGCGGGCGGCTGGAAGGCTGGCTCGCGCGGCACGACGCGGGCTGATGGCATGGCGGTGGTGACCGACATCCTGGCGCTGTGGCGCCGCCCGCGCGCGACCTTCCGCGACAAGCTCGCGCAGGGCCCGCGCGAGGACCGGGCGCTGGCGGTGCTGATGGGGGCATGTATCCTGGGCTATGTGGCGCAGTGGCCGGGCCTGGCGCGGGCGGCCTATTTCAACCCGTCGGTGCCGCTGGACGCGCGGATGGGGGGGGCGCTGATGGGGGCGGTGTTCGTGCTGCCGCTCTTGGCCTATGCGCTGGCCGCGGCAAGCCACCTGGTCGCCCGGGCCTTCGGCGGGAAGGGGACGTATTTCGGCGCCAGGCTCGCGCTGTTCTGGGCGCTGCTCGCCTCGGTGCCGCTGGTGCTGCTGACCGGGCTGGTGGCCGGGATGGTCGGCCCCGGACCCGGCACGCGGGTGCTGGGCATCGCCGGGCTTGCCGCCTTCGGGGTGCTGTGGATGCTGCTTCTGACCGAGGCCGAACGATGGACCTGAGCCTTGCCGCCCTGCTGGCCTTCGCGCGCCACACGGTCAGCGACCCGCGGGCGGCGGCGCGGCGGGTGATGGCACTGCCGCTGTCGATTCAGGACCGCTGGGCGGCGCTGCTGCTGACGGTGGTCTGCTCGACGATCCTGTTCCACATCGAACTGGCCCTGATGCCGGCCGATGTGGTGACGGCGATGCTGGGCGCAAGCCCGTTGCGCACCGGCCTGATCCAGACGCTGACGATGGTCGCGGTGACCGGCCTGACCTGGCGGCTGGGGCGGGCGCGGGGCGGCACCGGGTCCCTGGCCGACGCGGTGATCCTGATGGCCTGGCTACAGGTCCTGCTGCTGTTCGTGCAGGCGGCGCAGGTGGTGGCGCTGGTGATCCTGCCGCCGCTGGCCAGCCTTCTGGGCTTTGCGGGGATCGGGCTGTTCTTCTGGCTGTTCACCCACTTCGTGGCAGAGATGCACGGCTTCAAGTCGCTGATGGCGACCTTTGCCGGAATTGCCGGCACCATCCTGGCGCTGGCCTTCCTGGTTGCGCTGGCCACGGGCGGCACGGCGCCGCAGGGGTAGGGCCATGTACGACATCGCCAAGGTGCGGGCCGACTTTCCGATCCTGTCACGGCAGGTGAACGGGCGGCCGCTGGTCTACCTCGACAACGGCGCCTCGGCGCAGAAGCCGCAGGCCGTGATCGACGCCGTGGTGCAGGGCTATGCGCAGGACTACGCCAACGTCCACCGCGGGCTGCACACGCTGTCCACGATCTCGACCGAGAAATACGAGGCCGTGCGCGGCAAGATCGCGCGGTTCCTGGGGGCCGCTTCGGAGGAAGAGATCGTCTTCACCTCGGGCGCAACCGAGGGGATCAACCTGGTGTCCTACGGCTGGGCCGCGCCGCGCCTGCACCCCGGCGACGAGATCGTGCTGAGCGTGATGGAACATCACGCCAACATCGTGCCCTGGCATTTCCTGCGCGAACGGCAGGGCGTGGTGCTGAAATGGGTCGACGTCGATGCCGTCGGCGATCTCGACCCGCAGGCCGTGCTGGACGCCATCGGGCCGCGGACGAGGCTGGTTGCGGTCACCCACATGTCGAACGTGCTGGGCACGGTCGTCGACGTGGCGGCGGTCTGCGCGGGGGCGCGCGCGCGCGGCGTGCCGGTGCTGGTGGACGGGTCTCAGGCGGCGGTGCACATGGCCGTGGACGTGCAGGCCATCGGCTGCGACTTCTACGCCGTCACCGGGCACAAGCTCTACGGCCCCTCGGGATCGGGCGCGATCTTCATCCGGCGCGAGCGGATGGCGGAGATGCGCCCCTTCCTGGGCGGCGGCGACATGATCCGCGAGGTGGAGCGGGACCGCGTGACCTGGGCCGACCCGCCGATGCGGTTCGAGGCGGGCACCCCCGGCATCGTCAACCAGATCGGCCTCGGCGCGGCGCTGGACTACCTGTCGTCGCTGGGGATGGACACCATCGCCGCCCACGAACGCCACCTGCGCGACCTGGCGCGCGAGCGCCTCTCGGGGCTGAACTGGCTGAACCTGCAGGGCCGGTCCGCGACCAAGGGGGCGATCTTCAGCTTTACCCTGAACGGCCCGGCGCATGCCCACGACATCGCCACCATCCTTGACCAGCGCGGCATCGCCGTCCGGGCGGGCACGCATTGCGCCATGCCGCTGATGCAGCACCTCGGCATCACCGCCAGCTGCCGCGCGTCCTTCGGCCTCTACAACACGGCCGAGGAAGTGGAGGCGCTGGTCTCGGGGCTGGAGCTTTGCCACGACCTGCTGGGCTGATCCGCGGTCACTTGGGCGGCAGGGTCGGTGGCGGGAGTTCGCTTCTATTGGGATAGACCAGGCCCGCCGAGATGATCAGCTTGGCCGTGTCCTCGATCGACATGTCCAGCATGATGACCTCGGCGCGGGCGACGAAGACGACATAGCCCGAGGTCGGGTTGGGCGTGGTCGGCAGGTAGACGGTCAGCATGTCGGTGCCGAGCCTTTCGGCCACCTCGCCGCGCGCCTCGCCCGCCAGAAAGCCGACGGACCACATGCCGGGGCGCGGAAACTCGACGAGGCACGAGCTGTCGAAGGTGGGCTTGCCCTGGCTGAACACCGTCTCGGCGATCTGCTTGAGGCCGGTGTAGATCGACCGCACCACCGGCATCCGGCCGACGATGCCCTCGGACCAGCCGATGACCTGCCGTCCGATGTAGCCGCGCGCCAGCCAGCCCGCGATGATCGTGAAGACGATGAAGACGATGACGCCGATGCCGCGGGTGGGGTAGTTCGCCTCGGGGCCGAACAGGTCCTTCATCAGCGCGTCGGGCTGCCAGACGGCGGGGATCAGGGGCAGGATCCAGCCGTCGATCCAGCCGATGACGACCCAGATGAAGTAGATCGTCAGCCCGACGGGCAGCACGACCACGAGGCCGGTCAGGAAGCTGGACCTCAGCCACCCGAGGAAACCGCGGTGGCGATGGGGGGGGTCGTCGGTCATCGGCGTCCTTCGGCCTGTGGCGCGCGCAGTCTAGGCGCTGCACCGCGGCGACACAATCCGCGGGCTCAGGGGGAGCGGGGCAGGGCGGACAGCGCCCCGGCCAGCCGCGCCGCGAAAGCCGCATTGTTGCGCACGAGCGCGGTGTTGGCGGCCAGCGACCGGCCTTCGGTGGCGCGGAAGATCGCGTCCAGCAGGAAGGGCGTGACCGTCTTGCCCCCGATGCCCTGCGCCGCGGCCTCGGCCAGCGCGGCCTCGACTACGGGTGCGATTTCGCCGCGCGGAATCTCGGCCGCGGCCGGGATCGGGTTGGCGACCAGCATCCCGCCGGGCAGCCCCAGCGCCGCGCGCGCGGCGAAGGCGGCGGCGATCGCCTCGGGCGTGTCCAGCCGAAGAGGGGCCCTGAGGCCCGACGACCGGCTCCAGAAGGCGGGCAGGTCGTCCTGGCCCACGGCGACCACCGGCA
>CAZCPY010000099.1:0-11458 GCA_964499865.1 uncultured Rhodobacterales bacterium
TTTTGGACGCCGATCACCCCCGAAACAGGGTCCTTATTGCGCGCCGATCAACAGCCAAGATGGACGGTCTCGCGCCTGCCGTTCAGCCGGTAGTCGAGCCTGAACGAGATGCCGCCTGTCGGTGCGACGCGCACATACATGCCGTCACGATCGGTCACCTTGTACATTTTGGCTTTTGGTTTCAGGCACTTGAGTGCTGCATCCGTCAACATTTGGGGCCTCCACGCAAAAAAAGACCGTCACGCGTTTTTCGGAGGCTTTCGGCGGATATATCTGTTTATTTTCAGCACATTAGGCCGAAAAAAGTACCGTCACGAGCCTCTGTCGCTATGACGGTACTTTCGATTTTCCGGATGATCAACGGGGGGCGGGTCCGTCACCAGATACGACAGACGCGTTCCATGCCCACCGATAGACATCGATAGGCTATGGCTTTATTATTTCTGTTTTTCAGTTGGTTAGAGCGTATTCTAGCGTAGTTTCGGATACCCTCGGATGGGCAAAAATCATTCCAGCTCGATCGTCCCCGGCGGTTTCGAGGTGCAGTCGTAGAATACCCGGTTCACGCCGCGGACCTCGTTGATGATGCGGGTGGCGGTTTCGCCAAGGAAATCGTGGGTGAAGGGGTAGTAGTCGGCGGTCATGCCGTCGACGCTGGTGACCGCCCGCAGCGCCACGGCAAAGTCGTAGGTCCGCCCGTCGCCCATCACGCCCACGGTGCGCATCGGCAGGATCGCGGCGAAGGCCTGCCAGATCTCGTCGTAGAGGCCGTGGCGGCGGATCTGGTCCAGGTAGACCGCATCCGCCCGGCGCAGGATGTCGAGCTTCTCGGCCGTGATCTCGCCCGGGCAGCGGATCGCGAGGCCGGGGCCGGGGAAGGGGTGGCGGCGGATGAAGGGCTCGGGCAGGCCGAGCTCGCGTCCCAGGGCGCGGACCTCGTCCTTGAACAGCTCGCGCAGGGGTTCGACCAGTTTCAGCCCCATCTTCTCGGGCAGGCCGCCGACATTGTGGTGGCTCTTGATCGTGACCGAGGGCCCGCCGGAGAAGCTGACGCTTTCGATCACGTCGGGGTAGAGCGTGCCCTGCGCCAGGAACCGCGCCCCGCCCACGGCGGTGGCGTGCTTCTGGAACACGTCGACGAACAGCCGCCCGATGGTCTTGCGCTTGACCTCGGGGTCGCTGACCCCTTCCAGCGCGCCCAGGAACAGCGCGGATTCATCGGCATGGATCAGCGGGATGTTGTAGGTGTCGCGGAACATGGTCACCACCTGTTCCGCCTCGCCCAGCCGCAGCAGGCCGTGGTCGACGAAGACGCAGGTCAGCCGGTCGCCGATGGCCTCGTGGATCAGGATCGCGGCGACCGACGAGTCCACCCCGCCCGACAGGCCGCAGATCACCTTGGCATCGCCGACCTGCGCCCTGATCTTGGCGATCGCCTCCTCGCGGTAGCTGGCCATCGTCCAGTCGCCCGCAAAGCCCGCCAGCCGCACGAAGTTCTCGTAAAGCTTGGCGCCCTTGGGGGTGTGGTGCACCTCGGGGTGGAACTGCACGGCGTAGAAGTGGCGCGCGGGGTCGGCGGTGATGGCGAAGGGGGCGTTGGGCGAGGTGCCCAGCACCTCGAACCCCGGCGCGATGGCCGACACGTGGTCGCCATGGCTCATCCAGACCTGCTCCAGCCCGGCCGGATCGTCGTGGAACCAGCCCGACAGGATCGGATGCACCCTTTGCGTGCGCGCCACAAAGGCGCGGCCGAACTCGGCGGTGCCGTGGCCCCGTTCGACCTTGCCGCCCAGGCAATGCATCATCACCTGCTGCCCATAGCAGATGCCGAGGATCGGCACGCCAAGGTCGAAGACCCCCGCAGGCGGCATCGGCGCGCCCGCCTCGAAGACCGAGGCCGGGCCGCCGGAGAAGATCACCGCCCTCGGGCGGAAGGCGGAAAGGAAGGCGTCGTCCACCCGGTTGAACGGATGGATCTCGCAATAGACCTTCAGCTCGCGCAACCGGCGGGCGATCAGCTGGGTGACCTGAGAGCCGAAGTCGATGATCAGAAGGCGGTCGTGCTGCATGATCCCGGGTAGCGCGGGGGCCGGGGGGGTGCAAGACGGGGCGGCGCGGTTTTGGCCTGTGGCGGCGACGGTCAGGTTGCGAGATGCCTGCCCGAGGACGCAAGGCTGCCGCCTGCCGCAGGCCCCAAGGACCGCGCCACCCGACCGAAAGCGACCTGCGCCCATGTCGCTTTCGCGCCGGAAGCGCCGTATCCGTCCGGCGCGGGCGCGCCGATCCGCGCCATAACCGGCGGCAAAGCGGTGGAGAGCGGCGATGAGCGATGTGGCAGAGGCGGCCGGGCGGCGGGCGCGCAGCGGGGGCGGGGCCTCGCGGCGGGCGGAACGGACGGCGGTGCATTTCGAGACCGCGCGGTTCATCGAGCGCAACATCCCGAACTTCGAGATCCTCAACGACGAGGCGCTGTCGGTCATCGAATGGAACGCCGAGACGGTGCTGGAGGAGATCGGCGTCAACTTCGTCGAGAACCCCTCGGCGCTGGACCTGTGGCGCGCCGCGGGCGCCGACGTGCGCGGCGAGCGGGTGCACATCCCGCGGGGGCTGGCGCGTAGGCTTTGCGCCACGGCGCCGTCGCGATTCACCCAGCTTGCCCGCAACCCCGAGCGCAACGTCGACATCGGCGGCCGCAACCTGGTCCTCGCCCCGGTCTACGGCCCCCCCTTCGTGCGCGATGCCGAAGGCGGGCGGCGCTATGCGACGATCCACGATTTCCGGAACTTCGTGAAACTGGGCTACATGTCCAAGTGGCTGCACCACTCCGGCGGCACGGTCTGCGAACCCACCGACGTGCCGGTGAACAAGCGCCACCTCGACATGCTGCTGGCCCACATGACGCTGTCGGACAAGCCCTACATGGGGTCGGTCACGGCACCCGAACGCGCCGCCGATTCGGTGGCGATGAGCCGAATCCTGTTCGGCGATGCGATGGACGCCGATCCGGTGATGACCTCGCTCATCAACATCAACTCGCCGCTCACCTTCGACGGCATCATGATGGGCGCTCTCGAGGTCTATGCCAGGGCCAACCAGGCGACGATCATCAGCCCCTTCATCGTCGGCGGCGCCATGGCGCCGGTGACGGTGGCGGGCACGCTGACGCAGGTGCTGGCCGAGGTGCTGGCCGGGGTGGCCTACAGCCAGCTGGTGCGGGCGGGCGCGCCGGTGATCTTCGGGGCTTTCGTCACAAGCATCGACATGAACTCGGGCGCCCCCACCTTCGGCACGCCGGAGGCCGCGCATATCACCTATGGCGCCGGGCAACTGGCGCGGCGGATGAACCTGCCCTACCGGTCGGGCGGGTCGTTCTGCGGGTCCAAGCTGCCGGATGCGCAGGCCGCCTACGAGACCTCGAACAGCCTGAACATGGCGCTTCTGGCGGGCGTCAACTTCATGCTGCACGCCTGCGGCTGGCTCGAAGGGGGGCTCGTGTCCTCGTACGAGAAGTTCGTGATGGATGCCGACCAGCTCGGCACGCTGCACCACCTGGCCCGCGGCGTCAGCATCGACGACAACGCCCAGGCGATGGACGCCATCCGCGAGGTGGGCCCCGGCGGCCACTACCTGGGCTGTGCCCATACCCAGGCGAATTTCAAGAGCGCCTTCTGGCGGTCGGACCTGCTGGACTACAAGCCCTTCGAGACCTGGGACGAGGAAGGCGCGCGCGACACGCAGGCGCTGGCGTCGGTGCGGGTGAAGAAGCTTCTGGCCGACTACCAGCCGCCGCCGCTGGACGAGGGCGTGCGCGAGGCGCTGGCGGATTTCGTGGCCCGCCGCAAGGCCGGGATGCCCGACGCCTTCATCTGAACCCGTCCCGGCGGGGGGACAGCCCCGCCGGGAAGGTTGTGCGCAGTCCCGGGGCCGGGCCCGCGGGACGGCCTGCGCGTCAGGGGGCCGCCGGGCGCACCAGACGGCTTTCGGCCATCAGGGCGATCAGCAGCTCGATGTGGCGGGCAATGGAGTATCGCGCATCGCCCTCGCGCCGCGTGGCCTCGAGAAGCTCTTCCTGTGACAGCAGGTGCACCATCGTGGCCTCGGGCGTGACCGGGGCAGGGCCGCCCAGGAGCCGCCTGAGGTCACGCTCGCGGCGGTAGTCCTGCAACCCGTGGCGGGCGGCGCGCACCAGCAGCCGCGGGCGGCGCATGTCGCGAAGCAAAGCGCGGAAGTCGGTCAAGCTGTCCTCCCAGATTTACAGTGGGAAGATTGCAACAACTCAACCTTGCGTTGCGCATTGTTGCATTGCTGCGAACGGCATTTTTTGCTTTGTTTAGTTTTTAGAAACAATTATCGGACGAAACGCAGAAATTCACCTGCTGGTAACCATGCATCCGCGAGTTGAAAACCGACAAGTCCCCGCGACCTGGCCCTGCGGCAGGCCGCCGCCGGCGCCGGACAGATCCGCGGCCGCCTCGCTGCCCGGCTGGCTGCCCCCTGCGGTCCGCGTCTACCTCGACCATATCGACGAGGGCCTGTCGCTGCGCGAGATCGCGCGGCGCGAGGGGCGGGCGGCCTCGACGGTGCTGCGCCAGGTCCGCCGCTTCGAGATGCGGCGCGACGATCCCCTGTGGGACGAGGCGCTGTCGGCGCTGGCCCGCGCCCATGTCCGCGCCCATGCCGCGCCGGACCAGAAGGAGGCCGCCATGTCCGCCCCGATGCGCCTGACCCCGCCGCTGCTCGACGATGCCACGCTGGACCGCGAGGGGCGCCGCATCCTGCGGCGGCTGGCCGAGACGGGCGCGGTGCTGGCGATCGCGCCCGACATGGAAAAGGCCGCCGTCCTGCGCACCATGCCCGGCGGCCACACCGCCCGCACCGGCGTGGTCGACCGCGCGCTGGCGCAGGCCTTCGCGCTCAAGGACTGGATCGCCTGCCGCAAGCCGGGGCGGATTTCCACCTACGAGATCACCAGCGCGGGGCGGGCGGCGCTGAAGCGCATGCTCGACGCCGAGGACCGCGCCGCCGTGCCGGGGATGGCGGAAGCCGCCACGCCCTTTGCCGACCAGCACCGCGACTGGGCCGAACGCGAGGTGACCGACGAGGCCGGCCGTCGCCGCCTGCGCTACAACCTCGCCGAAAGCCCGGTCGCGGTCCTGGCGCGCAAGCGCGACAAGGACGGCAAGGTCTATCTGGAACAGGACCTTGCCGACGCCGCCGAACGCCTGCGCGAGGATTTCGAGCTGGCGCAGATGGGCCCCCGCGTGGCGCAGAACTGGGAAAGGTTCCTCACCGGCGGCGACCGCGGCGGCTTTCGCGCCGACAGCGGCATCGCCGAGGGCCCCCGCGCCGCCCGCGACCGCGTGGCCGCGGCGCTGCGCGACCTCGGCCCCGGTCTGGGCGACGTGGTGCTGCGCTGCTGCTGCTTCCTCGAGGGGCTGGAAACCACGGAAAAGCGCATGGGCTGGGCGGCGCGGTCGGGCAAGATCGTGCTGCGCATCGCGCTGATGCGGCTGAAGCGGCACTACGACGAGAACTACGGCCGCAGCGGGCCGCTGATCGGCTGACCCTGTCGCAAGGGGCAACCGCCCGCGCGACCCGGGCCGGGCCCGGGGCGCGCGGGGGGGCGTCACTCAGCGCAGGTCGAAGCGGTCAAGCTCCATCACCTTCGCCCAGGCGCTTGCGAAGTCGCGCACGAACTTGCCCGCGTTGTCGTGCTGGGCATAGACCTCGGCCAGCGCGCGCAATTGGGAATTCGACCCGAACACCAGGTCCACGCGGCTGGCGGTCGCCTTGACCGCCCCGGTCGCCCGGTCGCGGCCCTCGAAGGCGCCGCCGTGGTCGTCGGTCGCCGTCCAGACCGTGCCCATGTCCAGCACGCCGTGGAAGAAGTCGGGCGACAGGACGCCGGGCCGGTCGGTCCAGACGCCCTGCGCATTGCCGCCGTGGTTGGCGCCCAGCACGCGCAGGCCGCCCAGCAGCACCGTCATCTCGGGCGCCGACAGGGTCAGAAGCTGCGTGCGGTCGACCAGCATCTCCTCGGCCGTGGTGCGGAACTCGGCGCGCTGCCAGTTGCGGAAGCCGTCCGCCTCGGGCTCCATCACGGCAAAGGAGGCCACATCCGTCTGGTCGGCCCGCGCGTCCACCCGGCCCGGGGTGAAGCGCACCGAAACCGGATGGCCCGCGGCGATCGCCGCCTGCTCCACCGCCGCTGTGCCCGCCAGCACGATCAGGTCGGACAGCGACACCGCCTTGCCGCCGGTGGCGCCCGCGTTGAAGGCATCCCGCAGCGCCGTCAGCGCCGCGACGACCGGCCCGGTGCGGGCGGGTTCGTTGACCGTCCAGTCCTTCTGCGGCGACAGCGCCAGACGGGCGCCGTTGGCCCCGCCGCGCTTGTCCGACCCGCGGAAGGACGAAGCCGCCGCCCAGGCGGTGAACACCAGATCGGCGGGCGCAAGCCCCAGCCCCAGGATGCGCGCCTTCAGTGCCGCGATGTCGCCGTCATCCACCAGCGCATGGCTGCGGGCGGGCAGGGGGTCCTGCCAGATCAGGTCCTCGGCCGGGACCTCGGGGCCCAGATACAGCACCTTGGGCCCCATGTCGCGGTGCGTCAGCTTGAACCAGGCGCGGGCAAAGGCATCGGCAAAGGCGGCCGGGTCGCGGTGGAACCGGCGCGAGATCGCCTCGTAGGCCGGGTCCACCCGCATCGCCATGTCGGCGGTGGTCATGATGATCGGGTGCGTGCGTTCGCCCGATTCGGGGTCGGGCGCGTGGTCTTCGGGGCGCAGGTCGCGGGGCGTCCATTGCCAGGCGCCGGCGGGGGACTTCACAAGCTCCCATTCATAGCCGAACAGCACGTCGAAATAGCCCATGTCCCAGGTCGTCGGGTTCGGCGTCCAGGCGCCCTCGATGCCCGAGGTGATCGCATCCCGGCCCTTGCCCGAGCCATGCGTGGACAGCCAGCCGAAGCCCATGGCTTCCAGCGGGGCGGCCTCGGGGTCGGGGCCGACGGCGCTTTCGGGGCCCGCGCCGTGGGTCTTCCCGAAGGTGTGGCCGCCTGCCGTCAGCGCCACGGTTTCCTCGTCGTTCATCGCCATCCGGGCAAAGGTCTCGCGGATGTCGCGCGCGCTGGCTGCCGGGTCGGGGCGGCCGTTCGGACCCTGCGGGTTGACGTAGATCAGGCCCATCTGCACCGCGGCCAGCGGCGCCTCCAGCACCCGGTCGCCGCTGTAGCGGGCGTCACCCAGCCAGTCGGCCTCCTTGCCCCACCAGATGTCTTCCTCCGGCGCCCAGACGTCCGTCCGCCCGCCGCCGAAGCCGAAGGTGCGGAAGCCCATCGTCTCCATCGCGACGTTGCCGGCCAGGATCATCAGGTCGGCCCAGGAAATCGCGTTGCCGTATTTCTGCTTGATCGGCCACAAGAGGCGGCGCGCCTTGTCAAGGTTGCCGTTGTCGGGCCAGGAGTTCAGCGGCGCGAAACGCTGCGTGCCCGTGGCCGCCCCGCCGCGGCCGTCGGCGGTGCGGTAGGTGCCCGCGGAATGCCAGGCCATCCGCACCATCAGCCCGCCGTAGTGGCCGTAGTCGGCGGGCCACCAGTCCCGGCTTTCGGTCATCAGCTTGGCCAGATCGGCCTTGAGCGCGGTGTAGTCGAGGCCCCGGAAAGCCTTGCGGTAGTCGAAGCCCGGGCCCATCGGGTCCTGCGCCGGGCCGTGCTGGTGCAGGATCGACAGGTTGAGCTGGTTCGGCCACCACTGCCGGTTGCCGCGGCCCGAAAAGCGCGTGGCGGGGCGCGCGGCCCCATGCATCACCGGGCATCCGCCCGCGGTCTGGTTGCCGTCCATGTCCCTGCCTCCTGCAAGCCCGTGCCGTTGACGCGGCAGTGCCCGATCTGGAACGATTCTAGAAGAGCAAAGGACCCCTCGCGCGCAGATGCGCGCCCGCGCCGCACGCACCCGGGACCGCGGCGGCGAAAGGGGGGGGTCGCCATCGCCCGGCGTCGCGCCGACGGGCGGCCGGGGTCTTGCCCGCCCCGTTGCGTTTCCCGCAAGCGCCCGCGGCCCGGCCGCACGTTGCCATGCCTGCGGCTTCGGCCTATCTGGCAGGGACGCAAGGACATAGGGGGGAATCCTCGTGCGCGACCTGACGGTTCCCGGCGAACGCCATCCGGAGAAGGCCCACCGCCCCGACCAGGCGCAGCCGAAGAAACCCGCGTGGATCCGAGTCAAGGCGCCGACGTCGGAAGGCTACCGCAGGACGCGCGACATCCTGCGCGACCAGAAGCTGGTGACCGTCTGCGAGGAGGCGGGCTGTCCGAACGTGGGCGAATGCTGGTCGCAGGGCCACGCCACGATGATGATCATGGGCGAGATCTGCACCCGCGGCTGCACCTTCTGCAACGTGGCGACCGGCAGGCCCCGGACGCTGGATGCCTTCGAGCCCGGCCGCGTGGCCCATGCGGTGGCGCAGCTCGGGCTGAGCCACGTCGTCGTCACCTCCGTCGACCGGGACGACCTGGCCGACGGCGGGGCCGCGCATTTCGCCCAGACGATCCGCGCCATCCGTCATCGCGCGCCCGCCACCACGATCGAGGTGCTGGTGCCCGACTTTCTCAAATGCGGCCCGGAAGCGCTTGAAGCGGTGGTGGAAGCCCGCCCCGACGTGTTCAACCACAACCTCGAGACGGTGCCCGGCCTCTACCCCGAGGTGCGCCCCGGCGCGCGCTATTTCCACTCCCTGCGGCTGCTGCAACGGGTCAAGGAGCTTGATCCGGGCATGTTCACCAAGTCGGGGATCATGGTGGGCCTGGGCGAGGACCGGCAGGCGGTCCTGCAGGTGATGGACGACATGCGCGCGGCGGATGTCGATTTCCTGACCGTCGGCCAGTACCTGCAACCGACGCCCAAGCACCACCGGCTGGACCGCTTCGTCACCCCCGAGGAATTCGCGTCCTACGAACAGGCCGCCCGCGGCAAGGGGTTCCTGATGGTCTCGGCCACGCCGCTGACGCGGTCGTCCTATCATGCGGGCGACGACTTCGCCCGCCTCCGGGCCGCGCGGGCCGCCCGACGCCCCTGACTGCCCGTCGCCCGCTTCATCTTGGCCGAAATACCCCGGGGGTGCGGGGGCCGGCCCCCGCCTCCGCCCCCGTCACCTTGACCGCCCTGCGGGCCTCTGGCACTGGCTGACCCCATCACAGGGGATGGACCATGAACCTCTTCAACGACATCCGCGCGGCGGTGGTGGCCGAGATCGCGGCGATGGCGCAGGCGGGGGAACTGCCGCAGGGCCTGCCTGTGGACGGCATCTCGGTCGAGCCCCCGCGCGAGGCGGGCCATGGCGACATGGCGACCAATGCGGCCATGGTGCTGGCCAAGCCCGCGGGCCTGCCGCCGCGCCAGATCGCCGAGGCGCTGGCCGCGGGCCTGCTGGCCGATCCCCGCATCCTCGAGGCCGCGGTGGCGGGCCCCGGTTTCCTGAACATCCGGCTCAAGCCCGAGGTCTGGCAGGCGCATGTCCCGGCGGTGCTGCGGGCCGGGGCGGACTACGGCCGCTCGACGCTGGGGCAGGGCGCGCGGGTGAACGTGGAATTCGTCTCCGCCAACCCCACGGGCCCGATGCATGTGGGCCATGTGCGCGGCGCCGTGGTGGGGGATGCGCTGGCGCGCCTCTTGGCCTTCGCGGGCTGGCAGGTGACACGCGAATACTACATCAACGACGGCGGCGCGCAGGTCGACGTGCTGGCGCGGTCGGCCTACGAGCGCTACCGCGAGGCGCACGGCCTGTCGCCCGAGATCGCCGAGGGGCTCTATCCCGGCGACTATCTGATCGAGGTGGGCCAGGCGCTCAAGGCGCGCTTTGGCGCAAGCCTGCTGGACCGCGCCGAGCAGGACTGGCTGGCCGAGGTGCGCGCCTTCGCCATCGACGCGATGATGGCGATGATCCGCGCCGACCTCGCGGCGCTCGGCGTCGGCATGGATGTCTATTCATCGGAAAAGGCGCTCTACGGCACCGGCAAGATCGAGGCCGCGATCGCCCGGCTGCGCGCGCTCGGCCTGATCTACGAGGGCGTGCTGGAGCCCCCCAAGGGCAAGACCCCCGAGGACTGGGAGGCGCGCGAGCAGACGCTGTTCCGCTCCACCGCCTTCGGCGACGACGTCGACCGGCCGGTGCAGAAGTCGGACGGCGGCTGGACCTACTTCGCCCCCGACATCGCCTACCACTTCGACAAGGTGGAACGCGGGTTCGCGAGCCTCATCAACATCTTCGGCGCCGATCACGGGGGCTATGTGAAGCGCCTCAAGGCCGTGGTCTGGGCGCTGTCGGAAAACCGCGTGACGCTGGACATCAAGCTGATCCAGCTGGTCAGGCTGTTCAAGGGCGGCCAGCCGTTCAAGATGAGCAAACGCGCGGGCACCTTCGTCACCCTGCGCGACGTGGTGGAACAGGCGGGGGCGGATGTCACCCGCTTCATCATGCTGACGCGCAAGAACGACGTGGCGCTGGACTTCGACTTCGACCGCGTGCTGGAGCAGTCGAAGGACAACCCGGTCTTCTACGTGCAGTATGCCCATGCCCGCATCCGGTCCGTGCTGCGCAAGGCGGCGGAGCTTCAGGCGGTGGACGATGCCGCGCTGGCGCGCGCCGACATGGGCCGCCTCGACCACCCGGCGGAACTGGCGCTGATCCGCAAGATCGCCGAATGGCCCCGCCTGGTCGAGATCGCCGCCCGGTCGAACGAGCCGCACCGGGTCGCCTTCTACCTCTACGAACTCGCCTCGGACCTGCATGCCCTGTGGAACCGCGGCAACGACGAACCCGCCCTGCGCTTTGTCCAGGAGGGCGATGCCGCCACAACGGCGACGAAAATCGCGCTTGCGCGTGCCACCGGCGTTGCGTTGGCCCGCGGGCTTGATATCCTTGGCGTCAGCCCGGCAGAGGAGATGCGCTAGACGCGCCTTGCCGGGACAAGAGGCAGCATCACGACGGGGGCCAACCCCCGCGGGCGGAGCAGGACATGGCACACTTGGGCGACATTGCGCAGGCGCGCGGTGCGGGCACGGCGCAGCTTGCGCACATGGCAGGGGCGGCGCTGTCGGGGGCGCTCGTCCTCGGGCTGGCCGTCTGGGGCTACAATCTGGCCGTGCGCGACGTGACCGGCGTGCCGGTCGTGCGCGCGATGGAGGGGCCGATGCGGGTGGCCCCCGACGCCCCCGGCGGCACGGTCGCGCCGCATCAGGGCCTGTCGGTCAACGCCGTCACGGCGTCGGGCACGGCGGCGGGGCCCGCCGACACGCTGGTGCTTGCGCCCGCGCCGATCGACCTCGCCGAGGACGACATGGCCGGAAGCACCGCCGCGCCTGTCGCCCCCGTCTCGGGCCGCAGCGAAGGCGCGCCGGGTCTGATCGTCGATCCCGAACCGGTCAGCAGCGCGATCGACCTCGCCGTCGCCGCGGCGCTGGCC
>CAZCPY010000100.1:0-11374 GCA_964499865.1 uncultured Rhodobacterales bacterium
GGTCACCGTCTCGGCCAGGACGGGGCGGGGGCTCGACCGGCTGCACGAGGCCATCGTGAAGGTCCATGCCACATGGAACCGCCGCGTGCCCACGGCGCGGCTGAACGGCTGGCTGGGCGCGATGACCGAGGCGCATCCGCCGCCCGCCCCCGGCGGCGCGCGGATCAAGCTGCGCTACATGACGCAGGTCAAGACGCGCCCCCCCGGCTTCATGATCAAGTGCTCGCACCCCGACCTTCTGCCGGACAGCTATCGCCGCTATCTGGTGGGGGGCCTGCGCGACCACTTCGACCTGCCGGGCGTGCCGATCCGGCTGTTCCTGCGCGGTCAGGGCGAGGACAATCCCTTCAAGGACCGCAAGTTCCGCACGCCAAGCCGGTTGCGCAAGCATCTGGAGTGAGGGGACGGCAAATTCCTTGAAGAAAGGAATTTGCAAAATCCTTTCTTCAAGGATTTTGCTTCCGCACCGTCAGCCCGGTGATTTTCGCAGGTCGTCGAAGGCCTTGAGCGTGGCGAGCAACTGCGGCAGGTCGCGCAGCGCCACCATGTTCGGCCCGTCCGACGGCGCCCGGTCGGGGTCCTCGTGCGTTTCGATGAACACCCCCGCCACGCCCACCGCCACCGCCGCGCGCGCCAGCACCGGGACGAACTCCCGCTGACCGCCCGACGACCCGCCCTGGCCGCCCGGCTGCTGCACCGAATGGGTGGCGTCGAAGATCACCGGCGCGACCTCGGCCATCACCGGCAGGCCGCGGAAGTCGGTCACCAGCGTGTTGTAGCCGAAGGATGCCCCGCGTTCGGTCAGCAGCACGTTGGGGTTGCCCGACCCGGTGATCTTGGCCGCCACATGGGCCATGTCCCAGGGCGCCAGGAACTGGCCCTTCTTGACGTTCACCACCCGCCCCGTCCGTGCCGCGGCGACCAGAAGGTCGGTCTGCCGGCAGAGGAAGGCGGGGATCTGGAGGACGTCCACCGCCTCCGCCACAGGCGCGCAGTGGCCGGGTTCGTGCACGTCGGTCAGCACCGGGATGCGCAGGCGCTCGCGGATTTCGGCAAACACCTCCAGCGCCGCGGCCATCCCCAGCCCGCGCCGCCCGCCCAGCGAGGTGCGGTTGGCCTTGTCGTAGCTGGTCTTGAACACCACCCCCATGCCGAGGGCACCGGCAATCTGCTGCACCGCCGCGGCCATGGTCAGGGCGTGGTCGCGGCTTTCCATCTGGCAGGGGCCGAGGATCAGGGCCAGCGGCAGGGCATTGCCGAAGCGCACCGCACCGACCGGGACGACGGCGTTGGCAGGAGACGTCAAGGGCGCCCTCCGGCAGCAAGAGGGGCTTGGCGGTCGCCCGTCAAGCCCCTGGAATCGCTGGCTCCGGCGGTAGGGATCGAACCTACGACCAATTGATTAACAGTCAACTGCTCTACCGCTGAGCTACACCGGAACGCCGGGGGCCTATAGCAAGGGCGCCTGCGGGCGGCAAGCGGGGTCTGACGGAAATCCGTCATGCGGGCGCGAAGCGTGCGTCGGGGTGGGGACGGGGGTCGGCGGTGACCCGCCCGCGTTCCCACAGGTCGATCAGGTGCGCGAGCGCGTTCCGCGCTGCCGCGGGGTGCAGGGCGGGGGCCGTGTCGGCGTAGACGCGGGCGGTGACGGCGGGCAGGTCGGCCGCACCGGCGTGGAGCGCGTCGAGGATCTGCGCCTCGCGGCCGCGGCGGTGCGCCAGCAACGCGGCGAGGCGCGCGGCGGGGTCCTCGACGGGCGGGCCGTGGCCGGGCAGGAGGCGGGACCACGGCGCGTTCGCCAGCGTCTCCAGCGACCTCAGGTAGGCGCCCATGTCGCCGTCGGGGGGCGAGACGAGCGAGGGTGCCCAGCCCATCACATGGTCGCCGGTGAACAGCACATCGCCAAGCGCCAGGCAGATGTGCCCGCCCATGTGCCCGGGCGTGTGGCGGGCGACCAGGCGCCAGCCGTCGCCTTCGACGGCCTCGCCGTCGAAGAGCGTCCGGTCCGGCCGGAACGCCGCGTCCACGCCCTCGCCGCCGCCCAGGCCCTCGGCCGCAAGCGCCTGCATCACCGGGGACCGCCCCGCCGTGGCGGGCCCGAAGGCGAAGACCGGCGCCGCCGTCGCCGCCGCCAGTGCGGGCGCCAGCGCGGAGTGGTCGTGATGCGCGTGGGTGACGATGATCGCCGCCACCCGCGGCGCCGCGGCCAGGATCGCGGCGAGGTGCGCTGGGTCGTCGGGCCCGGGGTCGATCACCGCGACCTCTCCCTCGCCCACGATCCAGGTGTTCGTGCCCGTGCCGGTCATCGGCGAGGCGTTGGCCGCACGGATCAGCCGCACCCTGTCCATCCGAGCCCTTTCCCCCCCGCCGCAGCACCGCTACCCTGCCACGCATGGCGCCCCGGCTCAAATCCGTCGTTCCCCGCGGCCTGTACGGCCGGGCGGCGCTGATCCTGATCGTGCCGGTGGTGACGATCCAGCTTGTCGTCTCGATCGCCTTCATCCAGCGCCATTTCGACGGCGTGACGCGGCAGATGACCGAGAACGTGGCGCGCGAGATCGAGCTTGTGGTGGCCGCGGTCGAGGCGGGGTCGGACGCGGCGGTCACGGCTCTGGCCGAGACGCTGGACCTGACGCTGATCCGCCCCGGCACGCCCGCGCCCGCCGATGACGGGCGTTTGGGGTGGGACCTGTCGGGCCTCGTGGTGGCCGAGGTGCTGGCCGAGCGGCTCGTGACCCTGCGCGGCCTGACCTTCCGCGAGGCGCCGCGCGCGGTGACGCTGCACCTGCAAACCGCCGTCGGGCCGGTCGACGTGCGGCTGCCGCGGCGGCGGGTGTCGGCGTCCAACCCGCACCAGCTTCTGGTGTGGATGATCGCGACCTCGGTGCTGATGACGCTGGTCGCCTTCTATTTCCTGCGCGCGCAGCTGCGCCCGATCACGCGGCTGGCCGTCGCCGCCGAGGCCTTCGGCAAGGGCCAGGTCGTGGCCTACCGCCCGCGCGGCGCGGTCGAGGTGCGGGCGGCGGGGCGTGCCTTCCTGGACATGCGGGCGCGGATCGAGCGGCAGATCGAGCAGCGCACGCTGATGCTGTCGGGCGTCAGCCACGACCTGCGCACGCCCCTGACGCGGTTGCGGCTGGGCCTGTCCATGCTGCCCGAGGACGAGGAGGTGCGGGCGCTGATGGCCGACGTGAGCCAGATGCAGCGCATGGTGGACGAGTTCCTGGCCTTCGCCCGCGGCGATGCGATGGAGGCGACGGCCGAGACCGACCTTGCCGCGCTGGTGGCCGCGGCGGTGGCCGATGCGGTGCGCGCGGGGGGGGCGGTCAGCGCGGGCGAGGTGGCGGCAGTCACCGTCGCGGTCAGGCCGCAGGCGGTGCGCCGCGCGCTCGACAACCTGATCGGCAATGCGGTGCGCTTCGGCACCCGCGCCGTGGTGACGCTGCAGGCAGGCGGGCGGCAGGTGCGGCTGGCGGTCGAGGACGACGGCCCCGGCATCCCGCCCGGCCGGCGCGACGAGGCGCTGTCGCCCTTCGTGCGGCTGGACGCGGCGCGCGACCCCAACCGGGGCGGCGGCACCGGCCTCGGCCTTGCCATCGCCGCCGATATCGCGCGCAGCCACGGGGGCGAGCTGCGCCTCGGCGACAGCCGGGCGCTCGGGGGCCTCAGGGCAGAGCTGGTGCTGGCGCGCTGACGCCCTCAGCGCGGTTGCGCCGTCACCATCACCCAGTAGGCCGATCCGTCGGCGGCAAGCGCCATGCCGACGCCGATCTGCCGCATCGGCCGCGCCAGGACGTTGCGCCGGTGCGGGGGCGACCCCATCCAGGATGCCACCGCCGCCTCGGACGACCGCCCGCCCTCGCCGAGGTTCTCGTTGGCCGCGCGGAAGCGGTAGCCCTCGCGCCTGATGCGGGTGCCGAAGGACGACCCGTCTGCGCCCGTGTGCGAAAGCCTGTCCCGCCCCGCGAGGTCGCAGGCATGGCCCTGTGCGGCGGCGTTGAGCGCGGCCGACGGCGCCAGCGCCGGCAGGCCCGCCGCCTGCCGCTGCACATTGACCGCCGCCGCCACCCCCGCCTGCCGCGCGCCCAGATCGCCCGGGTGGCCGCAGGCTGCGGCGGGCAGGGCGAGCAGGGCGAGCAGGGGCAGGGACAGCGGCAGCGGCAGGGGCAGGGGCAGGGTGCGGGCAAGGGTGCGGGCAAGGGTGCGGAGGTCGGGCACGGGCGATTCCCCAGAGGGCCATGGCGGAAAGCCTAAGCCACCCCTGCCCCCGCGGCCAAGCCCGGGGACCGGTCCCCGGCACGGACCCGCCGACCGGTCTCGACGGCCTTTCCGATTGCCGTCTGCCCCTGCAGGTCGGGCGGGCCCGACATCGCGGCGCAGGACCTTCCGGCGGGCCGGCCGACCGGCAAGGGCCGAAATGACGCGGCCGTCCGCGTCGGTCAGGGTTCGCCCTGTTCGGCTTCCTCGTCGTCGGGACGGTCGGGGCCCGCGAAGGTGATCACGAAGCTGTCGAAATACCCTTCCTCCAGGTCGTCTTCGGTGGGGGCGAAGGCGGTCGTGTGCTGCATCGGTTCTCTCCGGTTCGGACGCAGGTGGGGAACCGGGCGCCCCGGCACAAGGCCCGGGCGCGCGGCTGACGGGGATGTGAGGGACGGTCAGGCCCTGTCGTCCTCGGCCCTGTCGTCCTCGGCCCTGTCGCCCGGCCCGTGCCCGTGCTTGTCTTCGCCGTCGCCGCTCTCGTCTTCTTCGTCTTCGTCTTCTTCGTCTTCGTCTTCGTCTTCGTCTTCGTCTTCTTCGTCTTCGTCTTCGTCTTCTTCGTCTTCGTCTTCGTCTTCGTCTTCGTCTTCGTCTTCGTCGTCTTCGTCTTCCGAGTCATCGTCCGAATCGGCGTCGGACCCCGAGAAGGTCTCGGCGGCGCCGTCCCCGGTCGCGTCCTCGGCGTCCGGGCCTGGGGCTTCCTCCCCGGTGGCCCGGGCGTCGGTCAGGGCCTCGGCGGCGTCGGGGGGAAGGGTGTCGTCGGCAAGCATGTCGGCGTCGGGCATCGGGCGGCTCCTGGCTGGGGTGGGGCGTCGGCGGGCGGCCGACGGCGGGGAGCGTGCCACGCCAGGCGCACAGTCAGGTGACGCGCAGGCAACAGGATCAGGACAGCGCGGCGGGCTCGAGCCCGGGCAGCAGGACCACGCTTTCCTGTTCGTGCGGGTCGGTGCGGGCGATGACGGCAACTGCCGGTTCGGGCCCGGGGTTCCACGGCAGGTGCGGCATGTCGGCGGGGATGTAGAGCATCTCGCCCGCGCCGATGTCCATCCGGTGTTCCAGCGCCGCGCCCCAGAGCATGACGGTGGTGCCCGACAGGACGTAGATCGCGGTTTCGTGGGTCGCGTGCTTGTGGGCACGCGCACGGCCGCCCGGCGGGATGGTCAGCAGGTGCATGCAGATGGCCCGGGCACCCACGCTTTCGCGGGCGATGCCTTCGAAATAGGAAAATCCCTGCTTGCCGGCATAGGTGCTGGCGCCGGGGCGAAGCTTGATGCAGTCGGGCATGGCGGGTCCTCTGGCGGTGCGTCGCGGGGCAGGGTAGCAAGGTGCGGGGCATCCTGTCAGGGGGCGGAATGACGGACGGCGGGGCGGTGATCGCGGCCAGGGGCGTGGGGCTGACCTTCCGCACCGCGGACGGTCCGGTGCAGGCGCTGACCGGCGTCGACCTGAGCATCGGCCGGGGCGACTTCGTCAGCTTCATCGGGCCTTCGGGCTGCGGCAAGACGACCTTCCTGCGCTGCGTGGCGGCGCTGGAGCATCCGACGGAAGGCCGCCTGAGCGTCAACGGCATGACCCCCGACGAGGCCCGGCGCAAGCGCGCCTACGGCTATGTCTTCCAGGCCGCGGGCCTGTATCCCTGGCGCACCATCGGCGGCAACATCCGGCTGCCGCTGGAGATCATGGGTTTCCCGCGCGAGGAACAGGACCGCCGCGTGAAGGACGTGCTGAAGCGGGTCGAGCTTGACGGCTTCGAGCGCAAGTTCCCCTGGCAGCTGTCGGGGGGGATGCAGCAGCGGGCAAGCATCGCCCGGGCGCTGGCGTTCGACGCCGACATCCTGCTGATGGACGAACCCTTCGGCGCACTGGACGAGATCGTGCGCGACCGGCTGAACGAGGAGCTTCTGCGGATCTGGCAGGCCACCGGCAAGACGATCCTGTTCGTGACCCATTCGATCCCCGAGGCGGTGTTCCTGTCCACCCGCATCGTGGTGATGTCGCCCCGTCCGGGCCGGGTGACCGACGTGATCGACAGCCCCCTGCCGCGCGACCGCAGGCTCGACATCCGCGACGGGGCGGCGTTCATCGCGGTCGCCGCGCGGGTGCGCGCGGGCCTGCGGGCGGGGCATGGCGATGCGCTGTGAGATGACTGCGCGCCCCCCCTCCCCATCCCTCCCCCCGACACTTTCCAACTGGGGGGGAGGGAGGCGCCTTTGCCTCGGGCGGTCAGCATGAGCGCGGGGTCGCTGCTGTGGCTGGCAGGCGCGATGGCGGTGTTCCTGACCGCGGCCTCGGCGCTGCGCGCCTATGTCGCGCGGCCCGACCTGTGGCTGATCGGGGCGGCGCTGGCGCTGTATTGCCTGGGCAACCTGATGATGGTGCGGCTGATGCGCGAAAGCGGGATGGCGGTGGCGATCTCGGTCTCGGCCGTGGTGCAGCTGGTGGCGGCGACGCTGATCGCCGTGGTGTTCTTTTCGGAACGGCCGACGGGCCTGCAATGGGCGGGCATCGGCCTGGGTGTGGTGGCGGTGGCGATGATCGCCTGGCCGCAAGGGGGACGCGGATGAAGATGCAACGAACGGCGCTGGTGCTGGCGCTGGCCTTTGGAGGCGTGGCGCAGGCCGAGGAGGCGAGGCTCGGCGCGCATCCGGCGATGCCGGAGGTGGAGATCGCCTTCGACCGCCGCCTGGACCTGCGTGCCACGCTGACGGTGGACCGCAACGCAGAGGCGGCGGTCGAGGTCACGCGGCCGTCGCAGATCCGGCTGGACCTGGGCGTGCGCGCGGCCGGGGGCGCGGCGCCCGTGGTGGACCTGACCTGCCGCTTCGTGCTGATGGACGCCGGCGGGCGCGCCATCGCCACGATGCGCGAGGGGCCGTGCTACGCAGGCCCGGTCGCCGCGGGCGACTGGACGGCGGTCGGCGATCCGGTGCGGTTCCGCGCCGAAGCCCAGGCCCCGGCAGGCGCCGCAGGCGTGATGGTGACGGTGCGCGACGGGGCAACCCGGCGCGAGCGCAAGCTGCTGGTCACCTACGGCTGGGCGCCCGAGGTGCAGGGGTGACGCGGGCCGCCCGCCGGAAGACGCGCGGATGAGCCGGGCGGCGCCGGTGCTGGCGGTGCTGGCCGCGCTGGTCGCGGTCTGGTACGCCGCGACGGTCTGGATGAACGCAAGCCTCGTGCGCGACCAGGCGCAGCGGGCGGACATGGTGCTGACCCCGTCCGAATTCGTCGCCAGGACGATGGCGCAGGCCCGCCCGCGCCTGCCCGCGCCGCACCAGGTGGCGGTCGAGCTGTGGAAGGGCGTCGCCGGGCAGGCGGTCAGCTCCAAGCGCAGCCTCGTCTACCACGGCTATGTCACGCTGAAGTCGACGCTTTACGGCTTTGTGCTGGGGCTGGCGCTGGGCACTGGCCTTGCGGTGGCGATGGTGCGCTGGCGGGTGGTCGAGAAAAGCCTGATGCCCTGGGCGATCATCAGCCAGACGGTGCCCATCGTGGCGCTGGCGCCGATCATCATCCTGTTGTCCAACGCCGTGGGGATCGAGGGGCGCGACCTGCCCAAGGCGGTGATCTCGGCCTACCTGTCGTTCTTCCCGGTGCTGGTGTCGATGCTGGCCGGCCTGCGCAGCCCCGAGGCGATGCAGATCGACCAGATGCGCACCTGGAACGCCTCCGACGGCCAGATGTTCCGCAAGCTGCGCTTTCCGGCCAGCCTGCCGTTCCTTTTCGCCGCGCTGAAGGTCGCGGTGGCGGCGAGCCTTGTCGGCACCATCGTGGGCGAACTGCCCACGGGGGCAGTGGAGGGGCTGGGCGCGCGGATGCTGATCGGGTCGCAGTTCGGCGAGCCGCTCCTGATGTGGGCCGCGCTGTTTGCCGCGGCGATCCTGGCGGGAATGCTGATCCTGGTCGTGGGCGGGCTGGAGCGGGGCCTGCGGGCGCGGATAGGGGTGCGGGCATGACAGAGGCGGGGGCATGATGCCCGCCAACCCCGGCTGGCTGCTGGCCGCGCTGGCCGTGTGGGCGGCGCTTTGGCTGCTGAACGTGGGCCTCGTGCGCCGCGGCGTGCACGGCGCGGTGCCGCCGGTGGTCTTCGGCCTCGCGGTGCTGGCGCTGTGGGAAGGCGCGGTGCGCGCCTGGGCGGTGCCTGCGGTGATCCTGCCGCCGCCGACGGCGATCCTGGCGGCGGTGCCGGCCAATGCCGGCACGCTCTGGGCCGATTTCGTGCAGACCTTCGTCAGGGGTGCGCTGACGGGCTATGCCCTGGGCTGCGGTGCCGCGGTGGCGGTGGCGGTGCTGATCGACCGCTCGCCCTTCCTGACCCGCGGCCTGCTGCCGGTCGGCAACTTCGTCGCCGCCCTGCCCATCGTCGGCATCGCGCCGATCCTGGTGATGTGGTTCGGCTTCGACTGGCAGTCCAAGGCCGCGGTCGTGGTGGTGCTGGTGTTCTTTCCGGTGCTGGTCAACACCGTCGCGGGCCTCGCCGCGACGGACCGCATGCAGCGCGACCTGATGGCGACCTGGGGGGCATCCTGGGGTCAGGCGATGTGGCGCCTGCGCCTGCCCGCGGCGATGCCCTTCATCTTCAACGGGCTGAAGATCGCCACCACGCTGGCGCTGATCGGGGCCATCGTTGCGGAATATTTCGGCAGCCCGGTCGTCGGCATGGGCTTTCGCATCTCGACCGCCCTGGGCCGCTTCCAGATCGACCTCGTCTGGGCCGAGATTGCAGTTGCGGCGGTCGCGGGGTCGGTCTTCTATGGCCTCGTGGCGACACTGGAGCGGCGGGCGACCTTCTGGCATCCGTCGCAACGGCACTGAGACATCAAACCCCCGGGGGCCCGAAACCCCGGGACAACAGCAGGGGAGACGACCATGAGACGGTTCATTCTGGCGTTGGCGGCGGGTCTGGCGACCAGCGCCGCCTGGGCGCAGGAAACGGTGACGCTGCAGCTCAAATGGGTGACGCAGGCGCAGTTCGCGGGCTACTACGTGGCCGAGGCCAAGGGCTTCTACGCCGAGGAAAACCTCGCGGTGACGATCAAGCCGGGCGGCCCGGACATCGCGCCCGAACAGGTCGCGGCCGGCGGCGGCGCCGATGTCATCACCACCTGGATGGCCGCGGCGCTGGCCGCGCGCGAACGCGGCGTGCCGCTGGTCAACATCGCGCAGCCCTTCAAGGGGCAGGGCCTGTCCTTCACCTGCCGCAAGGACATGGGCGTGACCTCGACCGCCGACTTCCCGGGCAAGACGCTGGGCGTCTGGTTCTTCGGCAACGAATATCCGTTCTACGCCTGGATGGCCAAGCTGGGCCTGGCCACTGACGGCAGCGCGGGCGGCGTGACCGTGCTGAAGCAGGCCTTCGACGTCGAGGCGCTCTTGCAGAAGCAGGCCGCCTGCATCTCGGTGATGACCTACAACGAATACGGCCAGGTGCTGGCCGGGGGCCTGACGCCGGATGACCTCGTCACCTTCCGCTATGCGGAAGAAGGCGTGCGGGTGCTGGAGGACGGGCTCTACGTGCTGGAATCGAACCTCGCCGACCCGGCCTTCAGGGACAAGATGGCCCGCTTCGTGCGTGCCTCGATGAAGGGCTGGAAATACGCCGAGGAAAACCCCGAGGAAGCCGCGCAGATCGTCGTCGATGCCGACCAGTCGGGCCTGCTGACGCTGGACCACCAGGTCTACATGATGGGCGAGATCGCCAAGCTGACCGCGGGGTCGAACGGTGCGCTGGACGCGGCCGATTACGAGGCCACCGTGGCCGCCCTTCTGGCCGCCGTGTCGCCCGACAACCCGGCGATCACCAAGGCGCCCGAGGGCATGGCCTGGACATCCGAGATCACCGACGCAGCACTGCAGTAACCTGCCCGGGCGGCGGCGACGGGGGGCCCTCGGGCCCCCCGTTTGCGTTCCGGCCCGGCGTTCCGAGCGGCCATTGAAGCGGGCGCCCGGCACCTGTATCTGACCGCGGCAACCGCCCGAGGACCCCGATGCGCGCCGAGACGCAAGCCCATGCCGATGCCATCGCCAAGTCGCTGAAGCTGCTGGCGCAGCGGATGGACTGGGAAACCGCGCCCCACCGGCTGGAAGAGTTCGACGCGATGATCGAACGCCCCGACCTCTGGGACGATCCGGCCAAGGCACAGAAGCTGATGCGGGAACGCCAGGCGCTGATGGATGCGGTGTCGGTCTACCGCTCCATCGACCAGGGCCTGCGCGACAATCTGGACCTGATCGGACTGGGCGAGGCCGAGGGCGACGCCGAGATCGTGGCCGAGGCCGAGGCCGCGCTCAAGGCGCTGGTCGCCAGCGCCGCGCAGCGCGAGCTCGAGGCGCTCCTGGACGGCGAGGCGGACGGGAACGACACGTTCCTCGAGGTCAACGCGGGCGCCGGGGGAACGGAGAGCTGCGACTGGGCCTCGATGCTGGCGCGGATGTATGTCCGCTGGGCCGAGAAGAAGGGCTACCAGGTCGAGATGCAGTCCGAAACCGCGGGCGAAGAGGCGGGCATCCGGTCGGTCAGCTACAAGATCATCGGCAGGAACGCCTACGGCTGGCTGAAATCCGAAAGCGGCGTGCACCGGCTGGTGCGCATCAGCCCCTATGACAGCGCGGCGCGGCGGCACACGTCCTTCAGCTCGGTCTGGGTCTATCCGGTGGTCGACGACAACATCGAGATCACGGTGCACGACAAGGACATCCGCATCGACACCTACCGGTCGTCCGGGGCCGGCGGCCAGCACGTCAACAAGACCGACTCGGCGGTGCGGATCACCCACTTTCCGACCGGCATCGTGGTCACCTCCTCGCTGAAATCGCAGCACCAGAACCGCGACATCGCCATGCAGGCGCTTAAGTCGCGGCTCTACCAGATGGAGCTGAACAAGCGCACCGCCGCGATCCAGGAGGCGCACGAGAGCAAGGGCGATGCGGGCTGGGGCAACCAGATCCGCAGCTACGTCCTTCAGCCCTACCAGATGGTGAAGGACCTGCGCACCGGGGTGGAAACCTCCGACACGCAGGGCGTCCTGGACGGCGACCTCGACGCCTTCATGGCGGCGACGCTGGCGCTGGACGTGGCGGGCCTGAGCCGTGCCGAGGCGCAGGGCGAGGACTGAAGGCG
>CAZCPY010000101.1:0-11319 GCA_964499865.1 uncultured Rhodobacterales bacterium
TTCAGGCCCCGCAGGCGAGACGAAAGGAATGTGCCGAAGGCACGCGATCTGCTTCGGACGCCGGGACATCGCGGAACGTCAGGTCAGCCAGACCCGGGCGTAGGGCGGCAGGGCGATCAGGCCGTCGCGGGTTTCGACCGGCGCGTCCGACAGCGCGTCGTGCATCCGCTGCACGCCTTGCGCCCAGGCGAAGGCGGCGGGCAGGTTCAGCCAGCGTTCGGTGAAGTTGAAGGCCAGCAGCACCGTGCCCGTGGGGGCGCGGCGCGCCGCCGTGAAGACGCCTGGGATGCCTGCGTCGGGGATCACCGTGGGGGTGGCGCCGTGCAGCGCGGGTGTCGCCCTGCGGCGGGCGAGGATGTGCCTTACGCCGCGGAAGACGCGGGCCTGCGGCGTCGCGGCCCGGTGCCGCGTCGCCGCGGCCGTCCAGTCCATCATCGGGCGGTGCAGCCAGCGGCTGTCATGCGCGTGTTCTGGCACCGTGTGATAGCCGTAGTCGTTGAGCTGCGCGAGTTCGTCGCCCATGTAGACCAGCGGCAGCCCGCCAAAGCCCGCGATCAGCGCATGTCCCATCAGGATGCGCTGCACCGCCAGGTCGACCAGGCCCGCATCCCCCACCTCCAGCGCCGTCTCCAGCCCGGCCAGAGAGGCGAAGGACCCCGCGTTGCGCTTGTCGCCGGTGTCGGGGTTGAACTGGAACAGCTCGCCCCGCGCGAAGGACCCCGGGAAGGTCCCTTCGTAGAAATCGGCCAGGAACATGCGGTGCCCGTGGCCCGAGATGCCCAGCGCGCTTGCATCGTCGTCGGTCACCGCCCAGCCGATGTCGTCGTGGCAGCGGATGTAGGTGGCGTAGGTGGCGTTCGTCAGCCGGTCGGGGAAATGCGTCCCCAGCACCCGCGTCATCAGCCGCGTGTCGCGGGTGGCGAGCGCGCCCCAGAACTGCACCATCAGGGAATTGTGGTAGGCAAGGTTCCCCTCGCGCCCGTCGTGCCGCCCGCGGCCGAGGTAGGGCAGCATCTCGGCGGGCGCGACGATCGCCTCCTCGAGGTGGATCACCGCCGGGCAGACGATGCGGCAGACCGCGCGCAGGGCCTGCAGCAGCATGTGGACCTCGGGTTCGGACTGGCAGCGGGTGCCCATGCGTTTCCACATGAAGGCGACCGCATCGAGCCGCAGCACGTCGACGCCCCGGTTGGCGAGGAACAGCATCACCTCGGCGATTTCCACGAACACCGCCGGGTTGGCCCAGTTCAGGTCCCACTGGTGTTCGTTGAAGGTGGTCCAGACCCAGCGCTGCATGTCGGGATAGAAGGTGAAGTTGCCCGGCGCATTGTCGGGGAAGACCTCGACCAGCGTCTGTTCGTAGCGCCTGGGCAGGGTGTCGTCGGGGAAGGTGAGGTAGTAGTCCAGATACCTGGGCTCCCCCGCCCGGGCCGCCTGCGCCCAGGCGTGTTCCTTGGCGGTGTGGTTCAGCACGAGGTCGACGCAGGTCGAGATGCCCTTTTCGCGGAAGGCCCGCGCCACGGTTTCCAGGTCGTCCATCGTGCCGTAGGCGGGGTTCACGGCGCGGTAGTCCATCACCGAATAGCCGCCGTCGCTGTCGCCCGGACGGGGCTTGAGGCAGGGCATCAGGTGGACGTAGGTGATCCCGAGGTCTTCCAGGTAATCGAGCCTGTCCAGCACCCCGGGCAGGGTGCCCGCGAACCGGTCGATGTAGAAGACGTACCCCGCGCGGTCGGTGCGCTGGAACCAGTCGGGCTCCAGGTCGCGGATCAGGTCCAGCCGGCGCAGGTCGGCGGGGCGCGCGTCCCAGCCCGCGCGCATCGCCGCCAGAAGGCGGTCGCAGAACGCCGCATAATCGGGCCGCGCGCCGTACAGCGCCTGAAGCATCGGCCAGAGGTCGGCGGCGGACCGTGCCAGACGCAGGTCGAAGATCTCGTCCGCCGCAGGCGGCTTGCGCGTGGTCCGGGCCATGGGTCCCCCCTTGAGACGCCTCAGGATAGGATTGCCAAAGCGGTTTGGGAAGGCCCGGGGACGATCAGCCGCGTCTGGTGGGTGATGCGGGGGGCGATCCAGCGCAGGCTGTCGCGCGCCAGCGCCACGCAGCCCGCGGTCGGGGCGCCGGGGCGGCGCCAGGCGTGGATGAAGATCGCCGAGCCGCAGCCCTTTTCGGCGCGCGGCCAGTTCCAGCCGGTCAGCAGGATCAGGTCGTACATCGGGTCCGGCCGCGCCAGGCGTTCGTGGGAAAAGGCGTGCGGCGCGCGCACCGTCAGGTTGTAGTCGGGATCGCGCGGGTCGTCGGACCACAGGTCGCGCGGGCCGATGGGCAGGGCCCAGCCGGCAGGCCGCGCCATGCGGTCGGGGCGGTAGAGCATGCCGACGATCCGGTGCACGCCCGCGGGCGTGGCGCCGTCGCCCTCGCGCTTGGCCGTCGTCACCCCTGAGCGCCCGACGGTGCAGGGGAAGACCCGGCCCAGGAAGCGCAGGCCCGATGGCGTGACGACCATGTCCTGCGGGGTCACGGCAGATGGCCCGACCTGGCGGCCTTGGTCGCCAGATAGGCGGCGTTCTCGGCCGTCTCGCCCACGTGCAGGGGCACGCGTTCCGTCACCGTCAGCCCGCAGGCCTGCATCATGGCCAGCTTGCGCGGGTTGTTCGTCATCAGCCGCACGGCGGAAAAGCCCATCCGCCGCAAGAGGTCGGCACCCAGGCGGAAATCGCGCTCGTCGTCCTCGAAGCCCAGCCGGTGGTTGGCCTCGACCGTGTCGAAACCCTGATCCTGCAACGCATAGGCGCGCAGCTTGTTGGCCAGCCCGATGCCGCGGCCCTCCTGGTTGAGGTAGAGCAGCACCCCCGCGCCTTCCGCCCCCATCCGGGCGAGGGCCGCACGCAACTGGGGCCCGCAGTCGCATTTGAGCGACCCAAGGACATCGCCGGTGAAGCAGGCCGAATGCAGCCGCGCCAGCACGGGCTGGCTGCGGTCGGGGCGGCCGATCTCGATGGCGTAGTGTTCGTCGCCGTCGCTCTCGCGGAAGACATGCATGCGGCCCGCCCGCGCCGCGGCCAGCGGCAGGCGGGCGTCGACCACGGGGTGCGGCAGGGGTGCGCGGGCGAGGACGGGCAGCACCTCGGGCACCGGCAGGCAGGTCAGCCCGGCCTCTGACGCAAGCCGCCGGGCCTCCGCAACCGGCACGACCACCACGGCGGGCAAGAGATGCGCCGACTTGGCCAGCAGAAGCGCCGCGCGGTGCAGGTCGGCGGGGCCCTCGCGCAGGGCGCGGAAGGGGCCCTTCATGGGCATGGACAGGTCGTCCACCGGGTCCGCCATGGCGGCCAGCCAGGCCAGCCCCGCGTCGGGCGGCACCGCCAGCCGTGCCAGATCGCCGTCGTAGGCGCGCGCCTTCAGCGTCCCGGCGCGCCGGGCGGTCAGCGCAAGCTCGAGCGGCCCCAGCGCCCGCAGGTCGGCCAGGCGGCTTGCGTCCAGCGTCTCGACCGCCACGGCCAGGGCCCCGCCCGGGCCGGTATCGAGGCCAGTCAGCGCCACGGGCAGGCCAAGGCGCAGGTCGCCGCGGGCGCGGGCCAGGCGGTCGGACAGGGACAGCGACAGGGTCATGGCCGGGCCGGTGTAACGCCGACAGGGCGGAATTGAAACATTCGCCCGCAGGGCGACAACAGACCGTGAAAGGCCGGACACATTCCTTGCAGCCGGGGCGACGACCCCCAAGGTCGTGGCAAAGGCATAGCAAGCGGGAGACAAGCCCATGGCCGCCCTGAAGAAGATCCTGCTCGTCGACGACGACGACGACCTGCGCGAGGCGCTGTCCGAACAGCTGGTCCGGACCGAGGACTTCGACGTCTTCGAGGCGCAGACCGGCGCCGAGGCGATGGAGAAGGCGCGCGCGCAGAGCTTCGACCTGGTGATCCTGGACGTGGGCCTGCCCGACACCGACGGGCGCGAGCTGTGCAAGCGGATGCGCAAGGGCGGTGTGAAGTGCCCGGTGATGATGCTGACGGGACACGATTCGGATGCCGACACGATCCTCGGCCTGGACAGCGGCGCGAACGACTATGTGACAAAGCCGTTCAAGTTCCCCGTCCTGCTGGCCCGCATCCGCGCGCAGCTTCGCCAGCACGAGCAGTCCGAGGACGCGATCTTCCAGCTTGGGCCCTACACGTTCAAGCCCGCGCAGAAAATGCTGCTGGACGAACGCGAGCGGAAGATCCGGCTGACGGAAAAGGAAACCAACATCCTGAAATACCTCTACAGATCGCAATCTGCGGTTGTGGCGCGGGACGTGCTGCTGCACGAGGTCTGGGGCTACAACGCGGGTGTGACCACACATACGCTGGAAACCCACATCTACAGGTTGCGCCAGAAGATCGAGCCCGATCCCGGCAACGCGCGCCTTTTGGTCACAGAGTCGGGCGGATATCGGCTGGTTGCTTGACGCCGTATTGTTGCCCGAATCGGATCGTATATGATCTTGGCAGGGCAATCGTCCACGCCCTGACGGAATCCCCTGGCCGCGTCGGGGTTATGGCGCGGCATCCTCCCTGTTGGACCTGGCCGGGCCTTGTGCCCGGCCTCTTTTTTCGCCTCACGCCAGCCGCGGCAGCGCCTCGGCCAGGGCGGCGGCAACCTCTTCATGCGCGGCGGGGCCCGGCACGCCTTCGGCGGCCACGCGGTCGAGGGGGGCAAAGACCTTGCCCTGCACGCCGCCCCCGCGCGCGGCCGGGTTGAACGCCACCTCGACCACCGCCGCCATGCGCGGTCGCAGCGCCGCAAGCATCGCCGCATCGACCAGCGCGGGTGCGGCGTCGAGCGTGCCCTTGCCCGCGGGCGGCGGCGGCCGGTCGGCCATCCAGAGCAGCACCACCGGCACCGGGATGCGGGCGACCAGCGCGGCCATGCGGTCCGACCAGGCCTGCCGCAGCGCCGCCGCCACCGTCTCGAACCGCCGGGGCGCGGTGTCGCGCAACAGGCCCAGCAGGTGGCGCGTGAAATGCACCTCGGTCAGTTCAAGCTCGGGGTACAGCGCGCGCAGCGCGGGCGTCGGGCGCAGGAAGCGGTCGTTGCGGCGGGGATGGACGGCATAGAACCGGTTCGACAGGTTCGCCGCCCCCGTCACCTGCAGCACCACCGCCCGCGCGCCCGCGGCCAGGGCCAGAACCTCGGGCTCGCCCAGATAGGCGTCGGGGCCCGCGTTCACGAGGCCGAGGTTCACCACCTGCTGCCCCGTCGCCCGCGCCACCAGCGCAGGCCAGGGTTCGGCAATGAACTTGCCGTAGGTCTCGGTCCCGCCCAGGGCCGCGACATAGCCTTGCCGCAGCGTCTGCGCAGGCCCGCGGAAGGTCAGCCGCGCCTCGCCATAGCGGCACGGAAAATAGTCAAGCGACCCGTCACCGGGAGAGGCAAAGGCCATCACACCCACCCCAAACATCACACACACCCGGGGCCGATCCTGTGCGACAGGCCCTTTCCAATCCGCTAACGCCCTGCATTCGACGCATTTCCGCCCCGCACGCGCCATCGCCTTGCACCCCTGCACCGCCCCGCCCTATGGTCGCCCTGCAAAAACGGGGCGGCGATGGACATCCGGACGGTCGGCATCGTGGGGGCGGGACAGATGGGCAGCGGCATCGCCCATGTCTTCGCGCTGGCAGGCTTCGACGTGCTGATCACCGACGTGCGCGAGACGGCGCTCGCCGCGGCGCTGGCCACGATCGAACGCAACATCGACCGGCAGGTCGCCCGCGGCAAGCTGCCGCCGGTGGCCAAGACCGCGGCGCTGGCCCGCATCCGCACCACGGCGCGGCTGGTCGACCTCGGCGCCTGCGACCTCATCATCGAGGCCGCGACGGAACGCGAGACGGTCAAGGCCGCGATCTTCGAGGACCTGGTGCCGCACCTCGCGCCGCACACGATCCTGACCTCGAACACTTCGTCGATCTCGATCACGCGGCTGGCGTCGCGGACCGACCGGCCGGAAAAGTTCATGGGCTTCCACTTCATGAACCCGGTGCCGGTGATGCAGCTGGTCGAGCTGATCCGCGGCATCGCCACCGACGAGGCAACCTACAGGACGCTGCTGGCGGTGGTGGACAGGCTGGGCAAGACCGCCGCCAGCGCCGAGGACTTCCCCGCCTTCATCGTCAACCGCATCCTGATGCCGATGATCAACGAGGCGGTCTATGTGCTGTATGAAGGGGTCGGCTCGGTGAAATCCATCGACGAGAGCCTCAAGCTGGGCGCCAACCACCCGATGGGGCCGCTGGAACTGGCGGATTTCATCGGGCTGGACACCTGCCTTGCGATCATGAACGTGCTGCACGACGGGCTTGCCGACACCAAGTACCGCCCCTGCCCGCTGCTGACCAAGTATGTCGAGGCCGGATGGCTGGGCCGCAAGACGCAGCGCGGCTTCTACGACTACCGCGGCGAGGTGCCGGTGCCGACGCGGTAGGGAGGCGGCGGGGTGAACCCCGCCCTACTCGTCCGCCGGACCGCCGCGCAGCGCCATGAACGGCGCCTTGTCGGGGCTGTCGCCCTGCCCGAGGCTCAGCGTATGGGCGCGCAGCCAGGCGAGGAACCCGCGCGGGTTGCCGGGGAAGTCCTTGAGCACGCTCGCGGGCAGCGCCGCGCCGATATGCGGGCGCTGGGGGCGGTAGAGCGTCTTCTTGATCTCGTAGAGCAGCAGGCCCTGCCGCAGCGTGGCCGAGACCCGGTTGGCGATCTGGTAGGCGCGCGTGTTCTGCCCGGGGAACCGGATCGGCAGGATCTGCGCGCCCGACTTGGCGATGATCTTGTGGGTGAAGACGTTCCACTCCGCCTCGATGGCCGGGCCGAACCAGCCTTCCGAGGACGCCACCTTGCCCGCCGGAAACAGGATGATGACCCCCCCGGCCCCGAGGTGCGCCATCGTCTCCTCGCGCATCTTCAGGCCCATCTCGCGCGCGTTGGGTTCGTGCGGGAAGGGCACGGGCAGCATGAACTGCGCGACCTCGGGGATGCCGGTCAAGAGCGACCGCGTCAGGATCTTGAAATCCGACCGCACGCGGTTGACGAGGTCCGCCATCACCATCCCGTCGGTCACGCCATGGGGGTGGTTCGCCACCACGACCAGCGGTCCGGTTGCGGGGATGCGCGCGACCTCGGCTTCCGGCGTGTCGATGCGGATGCCCATCTGCACCATGGCGGCGGGCCAGAAGGGAGGGCCGAAGGGCGCGCCCTTGCGTTCGAAGTCGCGGATCAGCATCAGCAGGTGATACTTGGCCGTCAGCCACTCGATGGCGCGGATCGACCCCGCCTTCCACGGGTTGGTGAAGGTGCCGGCATAGCTCAGCCGCCGCATGTCGTAGACACGCCGCCGCGCGGCCTCGCGTTCGGCCTGCATCAGCGGATCGAGCGCCTTGTCGGCCTCCATCAATAGCCTTCCCCGAACAGGTTGCCGACCAGATCGGCCAGCGCCCGCGCCAGCTTATCCGCCTCCGGCCCCGAGGTCACGACCTCGATCGAGGTCCCGCGCGAGGCGGCCAGCATCAAGAGGCCCATGATCGAATCGCCCGACACGGTCATCCCGTCGCGGCTGACCTCGGCAGTCGCGTCATGCGCCTCGACCACCTCGACGAACCGGGCCGAGGCGCGGGCGTGCAGGCCCTTTTCGTTCAGGATCCGCAGGGTGACGGCCGTCAAGGACGGTCCTCGCCGCCCAGGTCCAGTGCGTTGATGTATTTGCGCCCGGCATCCAGCGCGGCGCTGACGGCCTCGTTGACGGTCAGGTCACGCGATTTGGCCAGCTTTACCAGCATCGGCAGGTTGGCGCCGTAGATGATGCGCCGGTCGGTGCCCACGCAGGCGGGCAGCGACAGGTTGGACGGGCTGCCGCCGAACATGTCGGTCACCACCAGCACGCCGCTGCCGGTATCGACATTGCGGACGGCGCGCTTGATCTCGTCCTGCTTGCCCGCGCGGTCGTGGTCTTCCTCGATCGCCACCGCGACCATGCCGTCCTGCTTGCCCACGACATGCTCGACCGCCGAGAGATACTCTCGCGCCAGCCCCCCGTGGGCGACGATGACGATCCCGATCACGCGACACTCACCCCGGAAGCGGCACCCTGCCCCTGCGCAGCCTTGCGCTCAAGCTCCCGGTGGCGTTTTGCCACCGGCCAGCCGGCCTCTGCAAGCTGTGCGGCCAGACGTTCCGTAACGTAAACCGACCGGTGTTGCCCGCCGGTACAGCCGAAGCCGATGGCGAGGTAGGATTTCCCCTCGGCCAGATGCGCGGGCAGCACGAAGGTCACCAGGTCCGCAACGCGGTCGTAGAAGGGCGCAAGCCGCGGGTCCGCCGCCACATGGGCGGCCACCGCGGGGTCGCGGCCGTCGCGGTCGCGCAAGGACGGCACCCAGTGCGGGTTGGACAGGAAGCGGCAGTCGAAGATCATGTCCAGCCCCCGCGGCACGCCGCGGCGATAGCTGAAGGACTGCACCGACACCGCCAGCCGCGCCCCGGACTGGGTGTCGAACCAGGCGCCGATCTCGGCGCGCAGGTCGTGCGGGGTCAGTTCGGTCGTGTCGATCAGGTGGTCGGCGCGCACCTTGATCGGCGCCAGCAGGTCGATCTCGCGTTCCACACCCTGCACCGGCGTCTCGGCCCCGGCCAGCGGGTGGCGGCGGCGGGTCTGGCTGTAGCGGCGGATCAGCTCGGCGGGCGCGCAGTCGAGATACAGCACTTCGGCCGTCACGCGGGGGTTGCGGGTCAGGGTGTCGATGATCTCGATCAGCGCGGTCGCGTTGAAGTCGCGGTTGCGCACGTCCAGCCCCAGCGCCAGCGGGCGCGGATTGGGCGGCCCCTCGATCAGCCGGGGGATCAGCGACAGGGGCAGGTTGTCGATCGTCTCGTAGCCGAAGTCCTCCAGCGCCTGGATCGCCGTGGACCGGCCCGCACCGGACGGTCCGGTGACGAGCACGACCCGGGTCTCGTCAGTCTGGCCCTGGGCATCTGCGGCGGACAAGGTGGTATGCGCGTTCATTGCCATCGACCCCCGTGCAGATAGCACAGGAGTGCGGCCGCAAGATGGTGCGACCATGGCGCCGCCACAAGCTCGACCTCGATGCCGCAGAACACTTTTCTGCGACGCGGCGGAAGCCGTCCGGGCGGCCCGGCGCTGCGGTCAGCGGCCAGATCGGCGGCCAGATCGGCGGCCAGCGCGACCTCGGCCTCGGGCAGCGGGTCGGCGGTCAGAAGGCCGATCCCCCGCGCCTCGATCCGGCCGCGCAGCGGCTCGGGGCAGGTCGCGACCAGCCGGTCGCCGCGGGCGGCCAGGGTCGTGCGGTCGTCGGCCACCAGGCGCGCGCCATGCGCCATGAGCTGCAGGGCCAGCGCCGACTTGCCGGACCCCGACGGCCCCAGGATCAGCAGCCCCCGCCCCGCCGCCGCCACGCAGCTGGCATGGACGGTTTCCGAAGACCCGTCCATGCCCCGCCTCAGACCGGCAGGCCGACGACGAACCGCGCGCCCAGGGGTTCCGAGGTGGCGTCGGCGGACGTGGGCCTGATGTTCTCGGCCCAGATCACGCCGCCATGCGCCTCGACGATCTGCTTGGAGATGGCGAGGCCCAGGCCCGAGTGGTTGCCGAACTGGCCCACCGGGCGTTCGGAATAGAAGCGCTTGAACACCTTGGTCAGCGCGGCCTCGGGGATGCCGGGGCCGGTATCCTCGACCACCACCAGCACGCGGTTTTCGCGCTTCCTGACCCAGACGCGCACCGCGTCGCCATCCTCGCAGAACGAGATCGCGTTGGTGATGAGGTTGACGAAGACCTGCGCCAGCCGCGCCTCCAGCCCCCGGATCTCGATCGGTTCGGGCGGCAGGTCGGTGATGAAGTCCACGCCCTTTTCCGCCGCCTGCCGGCCCAGATATTCCGACAGGTTGGTGATGGTCTTCAGAAGGTTGAACTCCTCCTCCTCCTCCTTCACCAGTTCGCTGTCGAGGCGCGAGGCGTTCGAGATGTCGGACACCAGGCGGTCCAGCCTGCGCACGTCATGTTCGATGACATCCAGCAGCTTTTCGCGGTGTTCCTCTTTCCTGACCATCCGCAACGACCCCACGGCCGACCGCAGCGAGGCCAGCGGGTTCTTGATCTCGTGCGCCACGTCGGCTGCGAACTGCTCGTTCGCGTCGATCCGGTCATACAGCGCCGCCACCATGCCGCGCATGGCGACCGACAGGCGGCCGATCTCGTCGGGGCGCGCGGTCAGGTCGGGGATGCGCACGCGGCCCGGCGCCATCCGGCGGGCGTCGCGGTCGCGGCCCAGTTCGGCGGCGGCGGCCAGGTCCGACAGCGGGTTGGCGATGGTCGAGGCGAGCACCAGCGACAGGCCGATGGAGACCAGCGCCGCGATGACGAACATCTGCAGCACCTGTTCGCGTTCATAGCGCACAAGGCGGTCGATCTCGCCCTCGGCCGAGGTCAGCGCGACGACGCCCATGACCTCGCCCGCCTTCCAAATCGGGGTGGCGACCGAGAACAGCGCCTGCCCGTCGGGGTCGCGGCCGGTCTTGACGGTCGTCTCTCCGGTGCGGGCCTGCGGAAGCACCTCTCGCGCCAGCGCCTCGGGCTCGGCCTTGGCGGCCTGGGTGCCGCGGGCGGCCATCAGGCCCGACACCGCATCCCAGACGCGGTTCAGGAAATCGGTGATGATCGTGGATCGTCCGGTCTCGGCATCCAGCGGCGAGGCGCGGGGGCTGCCCTGCGCGGTGCCCAGAAGCTGGCCGCGGGCGTCGAAGACGAAGACATCGACCCCCGGCCCGATCGCCAGCCCCTCCAGCGCCGCGGGGCTCAGCGCGCCCGTCTCGGACCGGCGCAGGTCGGCCTCGAAGACGCCCGCGACCAGTTCGGCCTCGGTCACCAGGCCCTGTTCGCGCTGCAGCACCAGGCTGTCGCGGAACGGGTTCATGAACAGCACGCCGGCGACCAGGATCACCAGCGCCATCATGTTGAAGATGATGATCTTGCGCGCCAGAGGCGAGCGGTTCAGCGACACGATCCCCCGCCGCCCGCGGTGGTCGCGCAGGTCGGGCGCCTCGTCGGGGCTGACGAAATCCTCGCCCAGAAGCACCTCGCCCGACCGGCGCGGCGCGTCGGACCCCAGAAGGCGCGGAATCGCGACCATGGGGATTATTCTTCGTTGTAGCGGTAGCCGATGCCGTAGAGCGTCTCGATCGCCGAGAAGTCGGGGTCGGCGGACCGCATCTTCTTGCGCAGGCGCTTGATGTGGCTGTCGATCGTGCGGTCGTCGACATAGACCTGATCGTCATAG
>CAZCPY010000102.1:0-11130 GCA_964499865.1 uncultured Rhodobacterales bacterium
GTCGAGGATACCGTCAGCATCCTGCGCGGGATCAAGGAGAAGTACGAGCTTCACCACGGGGTGAAGATCAGCGACTCGGCGCTGGTCGCGGCGGCGACGCTCAGCCACCGCTACATCACCGACCGCTTCCTGCCCGACAAGGCCATCGACCTGGTGGACGAGGCGGCGTCGCGCCTGCGGATGGAGGTCGACAGCAAGCCCGAGGAGCTAGACGCGCTCGACCGCGTGATCCTGCAGATGCAGATCGAGGCCGAGGCCCTGCGCAAGGAGGACGACGCCGCCAGCCGCGACCGGCTGGAGCGGCTGGAAAAGGAGCTGGCCGACCAGAAGCAGGCCTCGGCCGAGCTGACCGCCAAGTGGCAGGCGGAACGCGACGCGCTGGCCGCGGCGCGCGACCTGAAGGAACAGCTCGACCGCGCGCGGGCGGAGCTGGAGCAGGCCAAGCGCGAGGGCAACTACGCCCGCGCCGGGGAACTGCAGTACGGCACGATCCCCGGGCTGGAAAAGCAGCTTGCCGATGCCGAGGCGTCCGACCGGTCGCTGGCCATCGACACCGTGCGCCCCGAGCAGATCGCCGAGGTGGTGGAACGCTGGACCGGCATTCCCACGACCAAGATGCTGGAGGGCGAGAAGGACAAGCTGCTGAAGATGGAGGAAGAACTTGGCCGCCGCGTGGTGGGCCAGCACGAGGCGGTCCGGGCGGTGTCCAACGCCGTGCGCCGGGCGCGGGCCGGGTTGCAGGACGAAAACCGCCCGCTGGGATCGTTCCTGTTTCTGGGGCCGACCGGCGTGGGCAAGACGGAACTGACCAAGGCGCTGGCCGCCTACCTGTTCGATGACGATGCCGCGATGGTGCGCATCGACATGTCGGAGTTCATGGAGAAGCATTCGGTCAGCCGCCTGATCGGCGCGCCGCCGGGCTATGTCGGCTATGACGAAGGTGGCGTGCTGACCGAGGCGGTGCGCAGGCGGCCCTATCAGGTTGTCCTGTTCGACGAGGTCGAAAAGGCGCACCCCGATGTCTTCAACGTGCTGTTGCAGGTGCTGGATGACGGGCGGCTGACCGACGGGCAGGGGCGGACGGTGGACTTCCGCCAGACGATCATCGTGCTGACCTCGAACCTGGGCGCCTTTGCCCTGTCGCAGTTGCCGGACGGAGCGGATGCGGCCAAGGCCAAGGCCGAGGTGATGGACGCGGTGCGCCAGCACTTCCGGCCGGAATTCCTGAACCGGCTGGACGAGATGGTGGTCTTTGACCGCCTCGGCCGCGCCGACATGGGCGGAATCGTGGAGATCCAGCTTGGGCGGCTGGCGCAGCGGCTGGCGGGGCGCAAGATCACGCTGGACCTCGACGCCGCGGCCCGGGCATGGCTGGCCGCAGAGGGCTACGACCCGGTGTTCGGCGCGCGTCCGCTCAAGCGGGTGATCCAGCGCCACCTGCAGGACCCGCTGGCCGGGATGCTGCTGGCGGGCGACGTGATGGACGGGGCGGTCCTGCAGGTGACGGCGGGGCCGGAGGGGCTGATCATCGGCGACCGCGTGCAGCCCAGCCGCCGCATGCCGCCGGCACAGGCGGTGATTCACTGAGACCCATGCGGGCCGGGGGAAACCCCGGCCCGCCGCGTTCAGCCCGTGGCCCAGGGTGGCGGACGGCGGGCGAAGAAGGCGGCGATGCCCGCCTGCGCCTGCGGCGTTTCCCAGGTGTCGGCCAGGCGGCGGATGGTGTCGTCGATGACCTCGGCGTCGATGGTCGGCCCAAGCGCCCGGGCCAGCGCCTTGGCCGCCGCCACGGCGGCGGGGGCGGCTGCAAGGTAGGGGGCGACTTCCGCCTCGACGGCTTCGTCAAGCTTCGCGGCGGGAACGACGCGGGACAGGATGCCCAACGCCTGGGCCTCTCCTGCACCGAAGACCCGGCCCGACATGAAGACCTGCCGCGCCCGCCCCTCGCCCATCCGCGCGAGCACATAGGGCGCGATGGTCGCGGGGATCAGGCCCAGCCGGGTTTCGGTCAGGCCAAGCTGCATGTCCTCTGCCGCAACGCTCACGTCGCAGACGCAGGCCAGCCCCACCCCGCCGCCGTAGGCCGCGCCGTGCAGGCGGCCGATCAGCGGCAGCGGCAAGGTGTTCAGTGCCTGCAGCATCATCGCGAGCCTGCGCGCCTCGGCCATGCGGGTGGCACGGTCGGCCTGCATCTGCGCCTGCATCCAGCCGAGGTCGGCGCCCGCGCAGAACATCCGCCCCGCCCCCGACAGCACGACGGCGCGCAGGCCCGGTGTCCGGCCCAGCGTTTCCGCCATGGCGGTCAGGTCGGCGATCATCGCCGCCGACAGGGCGTTGCGCTGGTCGGGGCGGTTCAGCGTGACGTAGGCGACTCCCCGGTCGTCGGTCCTTGTGTCGAGCGTCATCCCGCCCCCCGCAGGCCGCGGGCAAAGGCCGCGGCGGTGGCCAGCCTGTCGCGGTCGATGCCGGTGGAAAGGCCCCGCGCCTCCAGATGCGCGACGACGGCTTCGGTCGCCACGTTGCCCGGCGCGCCGGGGGCGAAGGGGCAACCGCCCAGGCCCCCCGCGGCGGTGTCGAAGACGCGCAGGCCAAGGGCCAGCGCCGCGTCGATGCTGGCCAGCGCCCGGCCGCCGGTGTCGTGGAAATGCCCGGCCAGCCGGTCGGCGGGCATGTCGGCCAGCACCGCCGCCAGCATCCGCGTTACCGTCTCGGGCGTGCCCGCGCCGATGGTGTCGCCCAGGCTGATCTGCCGGCACCCCATGGCGGCAAGGGCCGTCGCCACGCGGGCGACGGCGGCGGGGGGCGTGGGGCCGTCGTAGGGGCAGTCGGTGACGCAGGAGACATAGCCCCGCAGCGGCAGCCCCGCGGCCCGTGCGGCTGCGGCCACCGGGGCGAAGCGGTCGAGGCTTTCGGCGATGGAGCAATTGATGTTGGAGCGGCTGAAGCCCTCGGAGGCCGAGGCGAAGACCGCCGCCTCGCCTGCACCTGCCTCCAGTGCGGCCTCGAGGCCGCGCAGGTTGGGGGTCAGCACGGCATAGGTCACGCCCGGACGGCGGGCGATGGCGGCCATGACGGCGGCGGCGTCGGCCATCTGCGGCACGCGCGCCGCGCTGACGAAGCTGGTCACCTCGATATGGCGCAGGCCGGTTTCGGACAGCAGGTCCACCAGGCGCACCTTGTCGGCAGTGGGGATGGCGCGCGGTTCGGTCTGCAGTCCGTCGCGCGGGCCGACCTCGCAGAGCGTGACGGCGTCAGCCATCGCCGGGCCCCAGCGTCAGGATCACCGCGCCCGCGGCAAGGCGGTCGCCTTCGCGTGCCGGCACCTCGGCCACTGTCCCGTCGCGCGGGGCAGTCAGCGTATGTTCCATCTTCATCGCCTCGAGCACCGCCAGCGCCTGCCCGCGCATGACCTGCGCGCCGGGTGCCACGGTCAGGCTGCGCAGCAGGCCCGGCATCGGGGCGGTCACCCTGTCCCCGCCCGGGCCGTCCTCGGTCCGCCCCGCCAGAGGGTCGGGAAGGGCGAAGTCGTCGCGGCGGCCGTCGTGGAAGACGGTCAGCCGGTTGCCGTGGCGCAGGACCTCCACGCCGACGATCCGCCCGCCAAGGTCGAGGCCCCCCGGACCCGGCGCAACGGTCAGCGCCCGATCCCCGAAGGCCACCGCGAGGCGCCCGTCCCCGGCATCGGTCACCGCGATGTCCAGCCGCGCCCCGCCATGGTCCAGCGCCACCTGCCACCGCGCCGCCCCCCATAGCCGGAAGCCGCGCAGGCAGTCGAAGGGGCTGGCCCCCTCGGGCGGGCGGTCCAGCCCAAGGGCGGCCAGCGCGGCGGCGGCGACGGTCGCGGGCTGCGCGATCGGGTCCGGCAGCAGCGTCGCGAGGTCGCGGGCGATCAGGCCGGTGTCGACCTCGCCGCGCGCAAATCCCGGGTGTCGGGCCAGTGCGGCCAGAAAGCCGAGGTTGGTCACCGTGCCTGCCAGTCGGCAGGCGTCCAGCGCCGCGGCCAGCCGCCGCAGCGCGGTGGCGCGGTCGGGGCCGTGGGCGATCACCTTGGCGATCATCGGGTCGTACCAGGGGCTGACCTCGTCGCCCGGCCGCACGCCTGCGTCGATCCGCACCGGCCCGCGGGCAAAGGCCGGCCCTTGCGGAAAGCGCAGATGGTCCAGCCGCCCGGTGGCGGGCAGGAAACCGCGGCCCGGGTCTTCGGCATAGACCCGCGCCTCGAAGGCCCAGCCGTCGATGCGCAGGTCGTCCTGCGCAAAGGGCAGGGGCTCGCCTGCCGCCACGCGCAGTTGCAGTTCCACCAGGTCAAGCCCGGTGATCGCCTCGGTCACCGGGTGTTCGACCTGAAGGCGGGTGTTCATCTCCATGAACCAGAAGCCGCCCGCGCGCGGCGGGCCCGTGCCGTCCACGATGAACTCCACCGTCCCCGCGCCCACGTAGCCGATGGCGCGCGCCGCCTCGACCGCCGCGCGGCCCATGGCGGCGCGAACCTCGGGAGTCATCCCTGGCGCCGGGGCTTCCTCGATCACCTTCTGGTGGCGGCGTTGCAGGGAACAGTCGCGTTCGAACAGGTGGACGACATTGCCGTGGCGGTCGGCGAAGACCTGGATCTCGATGTGTCGGGGGCGGGGGACATAGCGTTCGATCAGGCAGGCCGGGTCGCCGAAGGCCGCTTGCGCCTCGCGCCGGGCGGATTGCAGGGCGGCGGGGAAATCCTCTGGCCGGTCGACCAGCCGCATCCCCCTGCCGCCGCCGCCCGCGCGGGCCTTGATCAGGACGGGATAGCCGATGGCCGCCGCCTGCGCGGCCATCATGCCCGCGTCCTGATCCGCGCCGTGGTAGCCCGGCACCACCGGAACGCCCGCCCGTTCCATCAGCGCCTTGGCTGCGTCCTTCAGGCCCATGGCGCGGATCGCGGATGCCGGCGGGCCGATGAAGGTCAGGCCCGCGTCCTGAACGGCCATCGCGAAGTCGGGGTTTTCGGACAGGAAGCCGTAGCCCGGGTGGATCGCCTGCGCGCCGGTCTGCAAGGCCGCCTGAATGATCCGGTCGCCCCTCAGATAGCTGTCGGCCGCTGGCGCCGGGCCGATGGCGACGGCCTTATCTGCCATCGCCACATGCTGCGCCCCGGCGTCGGCCTCGGAAAAGACCGCGACGGTGCGCAGGCCGATCCGCCTTGCGGTGGCGATGATGCGGCAGGCGATTTCTCCGCGGTTCGCGATCAGGAGGGTGTCGAACATCAGGCGCTCACATCCGGAACAGGCCGAAGCGCGTCTCGGCCACCGGCGCGTTGCGCGCCACGGCCAGCGACAGGGCCAGCACTTCGCGGCTTTTCGCGGGGTCGATGATGCCGTCGTCCCACAGCCGGGCCGAGGCATAGAGCGGGTGGCTCTGCCTTTCGAACATTTCGACCGTGGGGCGGCGGAAGGCTTCCTCTTCCTCGGCGGTCCAGGTCTTGCCCGCCCGTTCCACCGCCTCGCGCCGCACGGTCGCCAGCACGCCTGCCGCCTGTTCGCCGCCCATGACGGAGATGCGGCTGGAAGGCCAGGTCCACAGGAAGCGCGGCGCATAGGCCCGCCCGCACATGCCGTAGTTGCCCGCCCCGAAGGACCCGCCGACGATCATCGTGATCTTCGGCACCGCCGCGGTGGCGACCGCAGTCACCATCTTGGCGCCGTCCTTGGCGATCCCGCCCGCCTCGTAGCTGCGGCCGACCATGAAGCCGGTGATGTTCTGCAAAAACACCAGCGGGATCCCCCGCTGGGCGCAAAGCTGCACGAAATGCGCGCCCTTCAGCGCGCTTTCGGAAAACAGGACGCCGTTGCTGGCCACGAGCCCGACGGCCATGCCCATCACATGGGCAAAGCCGCAGACCAGCGTGGCCCCGTAGCGCGCCTTGAACTCGTCCAGCCGCGACCCGTCGACGATGCGGGCGATGACCTCGCGGATGTCGTAGGGTATGCGCAGGTCGGCGGGCACCACGCCGGTGATTTCGGCGGGGTCGTAGAGCGGGGGTTCAGAGGCATTGAGCGGTTGCGGCGGCGGCAGGTTCAGGCTGGCGACCGCCTGCCGTGCCAGCGCCAAAGCATGGGCGTCGTCTTCGGCCAGATAGTCCGCCACGCCGGAAAGCCGGGTATGCACGTCGCCGCCGCCCAGGTCTTCGGCCGTCACCTCTTCGCCCGTCGCGGCCTTCACCAGCGGGGGGCCTGCGAGGAAGATCGTGCCCTGGTCGCGCACGATGATGGCGACATCCGACATCGCGGGCACATAGGCCCCGCCCGCGGTGCAGGATCCCATCACCACGGCAATCTGCGCGATGCCCTTGGCCGACATGTTGGCCTGGTTGAAGAAGATGCGGCCGAAATGGTCGCGGTCGGGAAAGACCTCGTCCTGACTGGGCAGGTTGGCGCCGCCGGAATCCACGAGGTAGACGCAGGGCAGGCGGTTGGCCTCGGCGATTTCCTGCGCGCGCAGGTGCTTCTTGACGGTCATCGGATAGTAGGTGCCGCCCTTCACGGTGGCGTCGTTGCAGACCACCATCACCTCGCGCCCCGCCACGCGGCCCACACCGGCGACAAGCCCCGCCGCAGGCGCCGCGCCGTCGTAAAGGCCGTGTCCGGCCAGCAGGCCGATTTCCAGGAAGGGCGAGCCCGCGTCGAGCAGGCGGGCCACGCGGTCACGGGGCAGAAGCTTGCCGCGGGCGGTATGGCGGGCGCGGGCGGCTGGCCCTCCGCCTGCCATGGCGGCTTCGGCCGCGGCCCGCACCTCGGCCAGTGCGGCGGCATGGGCGCGGCGGTTGGCCTCGGCGGCGGGGCTGCCGGGGGCGTGGCTGGACGTCAGGACCGACATGGCGCCCCCTGTCTGCCGCGACCGACGGGCCCGGCGGGTGCAGGATGCCGGGGCTTTGCCGCGGAAGGCAAGCGGCGCGTCCGGCGGGGGGTATGCGGGAGCCGGCGTCTGGCGTAGGCTCACGCATCGCGAGGGAGGTTGGCATGCGGATCGTGGCCGGTGTTCTGGCGCTGATGCTGGCGGTCCCGGCCTGGGCCGTGGAATACGAGGCGGTCAGCAAGGCCTGCGGCAGGGCGGCCCTGTCGAAGGGCCTGCTGGTCGCCGGGGTGACGGGCTTTCGCGACGTGACCGGTGCTGCGGGGCAGGTGGTGTCGGTGCAGGCGACGCTGACCTTCCGCGCCACCCGGCGGCGGCTGGTCTGCACCTATGACGTGGCGACGCGGCGCACGACGCTGGAGGAGATCGGCCGCGAGCAACGCGCGCCCACGGCTGCGGTAACCTGGCAAGCCTGCGAGGCGGCGGCGGAGCGGCAGGGCTACCGGCCCAGCGCGCGGATCGAGCAGGCAGACCTGGAGGACAGGTTCGGGTCGGTCTCGGCGCGGCTGACGCGGCTTCGGGCGAACAAGGACCGGGTGCGCTGGATCGTTGAATGCACCTACGACTTTGCGACCGAACGGGTACGGGTCGAGGCTTCGCGGCAATAGGGCGCGCGGGTTTCCCGCGCGCCCTTTCGCAGGGGCTCAGCCTTCCGGCGGCAGGATGACGCTGTCGATGATGTGGATCACGCCGTTCGAGGCCGCGACATCCGGGCCCGAGATGACGGCGCCGTTGACCTTGGGCCCGCCGTCCAGCGTGATCGTGACGTTGGCGCCCTGCACGGTGGCCGCCGTCATGCCTTCGGTCAGGTCGGTCGACATGACCTTGCCCGGCACGACGTGGTAGGTGAGGATCGACACCAGCTTTTCCTTGTTCTCGGGCTTGAGCAGGTCCTCGACGGTGCCTGCGGGCAGTGCGGCGAAGGCGGCGTCGGTCGGCGCGAAGACGGTGAAGGGGCCGGGTCCCCTGAGCGTCTCGACCAGGCCCGCGGCCTGCACCGCGGCGACCAGCGTGGTGAAGCTGCCGGCGCCGACGGCGGTGTCGACGATGTCCTTTTCCTGCGCCCAGGACGGCATGGCGAAGGCCGAAGCGGCGGTCAGCGCGATGAAGGTTCTGCGGATCATGCGGTGTCACTCCCTTGATGATCTGCCAGTAAGCTGGCGGACGGAAGACGAGCGAACCTGACAGGCGGATCAGGGTCACTTTCCGGCAGGCGGGGGTTGACGTGACCGGCGCGGCGCGGCCTAGGCGGAAACCGCTCACGGTCAAGGCAAGCCCATGTTATCCATGGTGATCCGACGTGAGGCCCCGATGCGCCGCCGAACCCTGCTGGCCGCCCTTCCGGCCCTTGCCATGCCGCGCCTGCCGCGGGCGCAAGGGGCAGACCCGGCAGCGGCCTACCTGGCCGAGGCGGGGGTGCCAGGCGTGGCCTGGGCGGTGCTGAAGGCAGGCGGGCGCCTGCGCGGCGGGGCGGCCGGGCTTGCGGATCCCGCAACGGGCGAGGAGATGACGCCCGATCACCGGCTGCGCATCGCCTCGGTGTCCAAACCGCTGACGGCGGCCACGGTGCTGACGCTGGCCGAAGCGGGGCGGCTGTCGCTGCGGGACCGTCCGATGGCGTGCTGGCGCGGCTGGTGCCGCCGGTGCTGCCGCGGGGCGCGGCCAGGGTGGCGGATGTGACGCTGGACCATCTGCTGACGCATACGTCGGGCGGCTGGCCGCCGGTCTTCGACCCGATGTTCACCCGGCCCGCGCTGCCGCTGCCGCTGCTGGTGACCGAGACGCTGGCCAGCCGCCCGCTGACAGCGCCGCCCGGGACAGTCTGGGCCTATTCCAACTTCGGCTATGCGCTGCTGGGCCTGGTGATCGAGGCGGTGACGGGCCAGCCCTATGCGCAGGCCGTGGCCGGCCGGCTGGGCATGACGGTCGGTGACAACGGCTTTGCAGTTGCCGGGGACGGGGCCGGCAGCGCCCCGGGCGAGGCGGCCTACGTCAGCGCCGAGATGGACCCTCAGGCCCTGCCGATGGCGCGCCTGACGGCGGTGGGCGGCTGGATCGCCGCGGCCCCGGTGCTTGCACGGGCGCTGGCCGGGATCGACGGCGCGGGCGCGGACATCGTGCCGCGCGCTGTTCCCGCGATGATGGCCCGGCCCTGGCAAGCCGGAGCGGGTTACGGCCGCGGCCTGATCCTGAACCCCGCGCATGGCAACCGCTGGCACGACGGCAGCCTGCCCGGCACGACCGCCTTCGCGGTGCTGGTCGACGGCGGCGATGTCATGGTGGCGCTGGCCAACGGGCGGACGCCGGACAGCCTGCTTGCGATGGAGACAATGCTGTGGACGCTTTACCTTGACGGCTAGTCCGGTCAACGGATCGTGAGAAACCTATCCACCCTTGGCTCCGTATAGCGGAGGACCCCCATGGAAAGGCCTGTCATGCCAAAGTTCATTCCCGACCTGCGCTGGTCAGACGTGACGCCGAAGGCGATGTTCCTGAATCGCCGCAACCTGCTGGCAGGCGTGGCGGCGCTGGCGGCCTCGCCCGCGCTGGCGCAGATCGGTGCGGCCAGGAGCGCGTTTTCGACGGACGAGGCGCCGACCTCCCTCGAGGACATCACCTCGTACAACAACTTCTACGAGTTCGGCACGGGCAAGGAGGATCCCGCCGCCTATGCCGGGGCGCTGACGACCGACCCCTGGGCGATCGAGATCGGCGGGATGGTCGACCGGCCCGGCACCTATGACCTGGCAGACGTGATGAAGGACGCCCCGCTCGAGGAGCGCATCTACCGTCTGCGCTGCGTCGAGGCGTGGTCGATGGTGGTGCCCTGGGTGGGCTTTGAACTGTCGCACCTTCTGAACCGGGTGGGTGTGCAGCCGGGGGCGAAGTATGTCGCCTTCGAGACCCTGTTCCGCCCCGAGGAGATGTTCGCCCAGGAACGTGCGATCCTCGACTGGCCCTATGTCGAGGGCCTGCGCCTGGACGAGGCGATGCACCCGCTGACCATCCTGGCGACCGGGCTTTACGGCGATCCGATGCCCAAGCAGAACGGCGCGCCGATCCGGCTGGTCGTGCCGTGGAAGTACGGCTTCAAGTCGATCAAGAGCATCGTCAGGATCACGCTTGTGGCCGACCAGCCGCCGACCACCTGGAACATGCTGCAGCCGCAGGAGTACGGGTTCTATTCCAACGTGAACCCCGAGGTGGACCACCCGCGGTGGAGCCAGGCGTCCGAACGCCGGGTCGGCGGCGGGCTGTTCGCGGGGCGGATCGATACGCTGATGTTCAACGGCTATGCCGAACAGGTCGCGGGGCTTTATGCCGGCATGGATCTGCGGGCCAACTACTGATGATGTTCCTCGATACGTCGGCGGTCAACGCGCGGCTGCGCTTCTCGCCGCTCTGGGTCTACGGCATGGGGGCGGTGCCCGGGGTCTGGCTTGTCTGGCAGGCGGCGGCGGGCGGGCTGGGCGCCGACCCGGTCAAGACGCTGGAGCGCGAACTCGGCGTGCTCGCGTTGCAGCTTCTTGTGGCGACGCTGGCCGTGGCTCCGCTGCGCGACCTGACGGGTGTCAGCCTGATCCGGTTCCGCCGCGCGCTGGGGGTGCTGACCTTCGCCTACGCCGCGCTGCACTTCACCGTCTGGCTGACGCTGGATCTTGCCTTCCGCTGGAACGAGGTCGGGGCGGATATCGTCAGGCGGCCGTTCATCACGGTGGGGTTCCTGGCCCTGGCGCTGATGCTTCCCCTTGCGGTCACGTCGAACAACGCCGGCGTGCGCCGGCTGGGGGCCGCGGTCTGGAAACGTCTTCACCGCCTGACCTATCCGGCCGCGCTGCTGGGAGCGATTCACTACCTGTGGCTGGTCAAGGTCTGGTCGGCCGAACCGCTGGCCTATCTTGGCGCCGTGATCCTGCTTCTGGCGTTTCGGCTGCGCCGATGGACGGCATGATCCTTGCCGCACCGCAGCGCTCTGGTGGAAGATTCGGAAAGCGACGCAAGATGTTGGGCAACTTTCGGTCGCCCTCCAAGATTCGTCATGCGGCTGTGATTTTCCTCTTGCGTCGGGCGGAAGGCGGACGTAAATCCCGCCCCGCGTCGACGGACGGATGACCGCCCGCCGCGCACTGCTCTGGAGGCAAGACGTTCGGTCATTCCGGGAAACCGGCTGGCTGGATGTTGCTGTCTCGCGCTCTTTGAAGATGTGAGTAGATGAAGGGATATGAGGGCGGCTGGGTTGCTTTG
>CAZCPY010000103.1:0-11124 GCA_964499865.1 uncultured Rhodobacterales bacterium
CATGTTCACGCTGGCGACCTGGAACATCAACTCGGTCCGCCTGCGCGAGCCGCTGGTCCTGAAGCTGCTGGCCGGCGAAGGCCCCGACGTCCTGTGCCTGCAGGAATGCAAGACGCCGGTCGACCGCTTCCCGACCGAAGCCTTTGCCGCGCTCGGCTACCGTTTCCTCGTGGCCCGCGGGCAGAAGGGCTACAACGGGGTGGCCATCCTGTCGAAGCTGCCGCTCGCGGACGCGGGGAGCGAGGATTTCGCGGGTCTCGGCCATGCGCGGCACGTCGCGGCGCGGCTGGACAGCGGGGTCACCATCCACAACTGCTATGTCCCCGCGGGCGGCGACATTCCCGACCGGGCGGAGAACGTCAAGTTCGGGCAGAAGCTCGACTACCTGACCCACCTGCGCGACTGGGCACGCACTGACCGCCCGGCAAGGGCGATACTCGTGGGCGACCTGAACATCGCCCCGCGCGAGGATGACGTCTGGAACCACAAGGCGCTGCTCAGGATCGTGTCGCACACGCCGGTCGAGGTTGAACACCTCGGCGCCGCGCAGGAGGCGGGGGCTTGGGTAGACGTGACGCGGGCCGACATTCCCGCCGGGCCGCTCTATTCCTGGTGGTCCTACCGCGCGCCCGACTGGGATGCGGCGGACAAGGGGCGCCGCCTGGATCACGTCTGGGCCACGCCCGACATCGCCGGTGCCGCGCATGGCAGCCGCATACTGCGCGCGGCCCGGGGCTGGGACCAGCCCTCCGATCACGCGCCGGTGTTCGCGACGTTCGACCTGTGACGGTGCGTGCGGAGCACGCACCCTACGTGTAGGCCCGCGCCCCGAAGATCGCCGAGCCCACGCGCACATGCGTGGCGCCATGGGCGACCGCGGCGGCAAAGTCGGACGACATGCCCATGGACAGGCCCATGAGCCCGTTGCGCCCCGCCATCGCCGCCAGCGCCGCGAAATGCGGCGCGGGGTCCCCGGCCTCGGGCGGGATGCACATCAGGCCCATGAGCGGCAGCCCCTCGGCCCGCACCTGCGCCACGAAGGCATCGACATCGGCGGGCAGGACGCCCGCCTTCTGCGGCTCCTCGCCGGTGTTCACCTGCACGAAGACCTGCGGCGAGGCCCCCCGCGCCTGGGCCAGGCGGGAGAGTTTCTCCAGCAGGCTGGGACGGTCCAGCGTGTGGATCACGTCGAACAGCTCCACCGCCTGTTTCGCCTTGTTGGTCTGCAGGGGCCCGATCATGTGCAGATCCACCTTGCCGAATCGGTCCGCCAGCGCGGGCCACTTGCCCGCCGCCTCCTGCACGTAGTTCTCGCCGAAGACGCGGTGGCCCTGCGCCAGCACCGCCTCTACCCGCTCCAGCGGCTGGACCTTGGACACCGCGATCAGCCGCACCGACCCCGGCGCCCGCCCCGCCGCGGCCTCCGCCTCGGCCAGCGCCGCCTGCACATCCGAAAGCGCCATCGTCACCCCCCAAACGAAAAAGGCGGGCCCGGGGGCCCGCCTTTCCGACCGTTCCGACTGGATCAGAACGAGAACTTGAGGCCGAGGTCGGCCACCGGGTCCGAACCGGTCAGGTCGTTGTCGGCGATGCCGCCGGCAACCACCGCGCCGCCGCCGAGGTCATACTCGCCGCCGATGCCGTAGGACATGATGTCGGTCGAACCGAACGACTGCTGCTTGACATAGGCCTTCACGGTCACCGCGTCGAAGGTCGAGGTCACACCCAGGCCCAGCTGGTCGAAGCCGTCCAGCGAACCGCCGCCCTGGCCGTAGACCAGCTTGACGGTGGTGGTGCCGAAGGTCGCTTCCGCGCCCAGCACCAGGTGGTCATAGTCCCCGCCGCCGACGACGTTCACGCTTTCATAGGCCAGCGCGACCGAATAGTCGCCGAAGGCATACTTCACGCCGACCGCCATCTCCTGGTCGATTTCGAGCGAACCGATCGTCGGGTCGCCGTTGGTCCGGTCGCCCAGTTCCTTGCCGTCCGACAGCGACAGGGCGAAGGTCAGCCCGCCGGTCGAGTAGGTGTACAGCAGTTCCGGGTCGCGGAAGCCCGACTTCGCACCGTCGCCGGTGATGAAGGTGGTCTCGTTCTCGCCGACGTTGAACACCGTGCCGCCGATGCCGACCTGCGAGGTCAGGTCGGAGAAGCCGATTTCCGGCAGGTCGCCGATCACGGCTTCCGCGGCGCCGACGGTCGCGCCCATTTCCAGCTTGCCGAAGGCGCCGGAGATGTAGACCGAGCCCTCGTCGCCGTTGGCGGCCGCGCCCGCGTCATGGATGCCGAACGAGCCACCGAATTCCAGCCCGCCGTCCGTGGTCCCGGACATCGAGACCGAGGCGCGGATGCGGCTGGAGAAGTTCAGGTCTGCGCCGTTGTAGACGACGCCCATCCGGGCGTTGCCGGAGATCGTGACCTCGGCCGCGGCGACACCGGCGGTGGCCACGAGCGCGGTCGTCGCGATCAGAAGCTTTTTCATCGTTTCCCTCATCTTTCAAAGGTGCTCCCCCAGTCCAGGGGAATCCGGAGTGGGTATGCCTCTCTTTCCACCCTGCATTCGCCGATTGCAACGCGGCCGGACCGGGCCGCGGGGATTGCGGGCGGCGATGGTGCAGCGATGCCACAGTGACGCCGCAGGTCGGGCAGACTCCGGGCGCCGGGGTGCCGCCGCGGCGGCGCGCAGGCGGCCCGGAGACCCCGTCGCATGGCCGAAACCGCTTGTTCGCCCGGAATCGCTCGGCTACAGAGTCAGGGCCTGACCGGGGGATCATGCCGCATGTTGACGCCTGCCCTGACGCGCGCCGCCCTTGCCGGGACGCTCGCGCTATTGCTGGCGGGCTGCGGCGGCGCCGGGCTGTTCGGCGACAGCGGGCTGTTCGGCCGGCGCGGTGCCGACGCCGTGCCTTCCGCCGAAACGCTGGACCGCCGCGCCCGCGCGGACGCCCAGCGCGCCGCGCAGGAAGAGGCCCTGGGCCAGGGTCAGCAATCGACGATCTGGGATCTGTTCAGCAACTCGCGCGATCCCAACACCACGGTCGAGGTCAACAAGTACATCTGGGTCGCGGCGCAGGACGTGCTCAGCTTCCTGCCCATCGAATCGGTCGATCCCTTCACCGGCGTGATCGTCACCGGCTATGGTGCCCCGCCCGGCGGCGGCCGCGCCTACCGCGCGACGATCTACGTACAGGATCCGGCACTTGACGCCCGGTCGCTGCGCGTCAGCCTGCAGGCCCGTGGCGGCGGCGCCGTCAGCCGCGAGACGGCCCGCGCCATCGAGGACGCGATCCTGACCCGCGCCCGCCAGCTGCGCATCCAGGACACCGGGCTGTAACGCGAAGGGCGGGGTTCACCCCGCCTTGCCGGTTACGCCGCCTTCGACGCCAGCATGTCGCGCACCAGCGGAATCACCCGCTCTCCGTAAAGCCCGATGGCCTCCATCGAGGCGTCATGCGGCACCGGTCCGGCGGAATACTTGAGCTGGAATCGCGACAGGCCCAGCGCCCGCACCGTGCCCGCGATCTTGCGTGCCACCGTCTCGGGCGACCCCACATACATCGATCCCTGCGCCACCTCGCGGTCGAAATCCGCCCGGGTGATCGGCGGCCAGCCGCGCTCGCGCCCGATGGTGTCGTGCATCGCCTTGTAGCCGGGCCAGAAGGCGGCCACCGCCGCGGCGTCGGTCGCGCCGACGAAGCCCGGCGAATGCACCCCCACGGCGCGCGGTGTCGTGCCCGCCTGGGCATGGGCGCGGTGGTAGAGGTCGACATAAGCGCGGAACCTGAGCGGCGATCCGCCGATGATCGCCAGCATCAGCGGCAGGTCATGGCGCACCGCCCGCACCACCGATTCCGGGCTGCCGCCGACGCCGACCCAGGCCGGGATCGGCCGCTCGGCCGTGGGATAGACGGCCTGGTCCTTGAGCGGCATGCGGTGCTGGCCCGACCAGGTGACCCGCTCCTGCCGCAACAGGCGGACGAGCAGGTCGAGCTTCTCCTCGAACAGGACCTCGTAGTCCTGCAGGTCGTGGCCGAAGAGCGGGAAGCTCTCGATGAAGCTGCCGCGCCCGGCGATGATCTCGGCCCGCCCGCCCGACAGGGCATCGAGCGTGGAGAACCGCTGGAACACACGGATCGGGTCGTCCGAGGACAGGACGGTGACACCGGTGCCAAGGCGAATGCGTGACGTGCGCGCGGCGATGGCGGCGAGGATCGGCTCGGGCGCCGAGACGGCAAAGTCGGGGCGGTGGTGTTCGCCGATGGAGAAGACATCGACGCCCGAGGCATCCGCCTGCACGCCTTCCGCCACGACATCGCGGATGACCTGCGCCTGCGGCACGGGCCGGCCGTCGGGCCCGTGCGTGACATCGCCGAATGTATCGAGACCCAGTTCCAGCATGGCACCCTCTCCACCCGCACCGCTTCGGGCCGGGACATGCCAACAGAGGTAGGCGCCCGTGCACGGGGACTCAAGCCGCGCGCCGGGCAGGCGCGATGTGCGCCCCCGCACATGCCGCGCCCGCCCCCGGCGTCCGAAGCAAATCGCGTGCCTTCGGCACATTCCTTTTGTCTCGCCTGCGGGGCCTGAAGAAGGCCCCTCCGGCTCGGGCGAAGAAGGGGGCTCCGCCCCCGGAGCTTACGCTCCTCCCCCGGGATATTTGGGATCGGAAGATGGGACCGGCGGGTTCATCTTCCGATCGCAAATATCCTCAGGGGGGAGCGACCGAAGGGAGCGGTGGGGGCGGAACGCCCCCTTCACGGAGGGAAGCGGCCCCTTCGGCCGCTGACCGACAGGAAAGGAATGTGCCGAAGGCACGCGATTTGTTTCAGACGCCGGGATCGGGCGCGCGGCTGGACCTTTGGGGGGGCGCGGGTATAGACCGCGCCGGAACCCTTGCCCGGAATGCCGGAGAGCCCGCCCGTGACCCGCTACGATCCCGCCCTCATCGAACCGAAGTGGCAGGCCGCATGGGCCGCGGCGGGGCTGGACCGGGCCGAGGCGCGGCCGGGGCGGCCCAAGGCCTATGTGCTGGAGATGTTCCCCTACCCGTCGGGCCGCATCCACATGGGGCATGTGCGCAACTACACGATGGGCGATGTCATCGCGCGGTTCCGCCGCGCGCAGGGCTTTTCCGTCCTGCATCCGATGGGCTGGGACGCCTTCGGCCTGCCGGCCGAGAACGCTGCCATCGAGCGCAAGGTCCATCCCGCCGCCTGGACCTACCAGAACATCGCCGACATGCGGGCGCAGATGAAGCCGCTGGGCTTTGCCATCGACTGGTCGCGCGAGATCGCGACCTGCGACGCGGATTACTACGGCCAGCAGCAGGCGATGTTCCTCGACATGCTCGCGGCGGGTCTGGTCACCCGCAAGGCGGCGGTGGTCAACTGGGACCCGGCCGACCTGACGGTGCTGGCCAACGAGCAGGTCATCGACGGCCGCGGCTGGCGGTCGGGCGCGGTGGTGGAGCGGCGGGAGCTGACGCAGTGGTTCTTCCGCATCTCGGACTATTCCGAGGAGCTTCTGTCGGCGCTGGACGGCCTGACGAACTGGCCCGAGAAGGTGCGGCTGATGCAGGCCAACTGGATCGGCCGCAGCCGCGGGTTGCAATTCGGCTTCGACACCGTCGGCGCCCCCGCGGGGTTCGACCGGCTGGAGGTCTACACCACCCGCCCCGACACGCTGATGGGCGCGTCCTTCGCCGCGATCAGCCCCGACCATCCGTTGGCCCGCGCTCTGGAGGGCGACCCCAGGGTCGCGGCCTTCATCGCCGAATGCCGCAAGGGCGGCACGGCGGCGGAGGAGATCGAGACGGCCGAGAAGATCGGCTACGACACCGGCATCCGCGTGCGCCATCCGCTTGATCCCGCATGGGAACTGCCGGTCTGGATCGCGAACTTCATCCTGATGGACTATGGCACGGGCGCGATCTTCGGCTGCCCGGCGCATGACCAGCGCGACTTCGACTTCGCCACCAAATACGGCCTGCCCATCGAGGCGGTCTTCGTGCCGATGGACAGGATGCCCGCGCAGGCGGCCTACAACCCGCTGACCGAGGCCTTCGTGCCGCCCAAGGACCTGCTCGTGCAATATGTGCAGGGCTTTGCCGGGCCGGAGTGCCAGACCGGCGCCGATGCCGTCGATGCCGCCATCGCCCATGCCGAGGCCCACGGCTACGGACGCGGCGTCACCAAATACCGCCTGCGGGACTGGGGGATCAGCCGTCAGCGGTTCTGGGGCTGCCCGATCCCGGTCGTGCATTGCCCCGCCTGCGGCACGGTGCCCGAGCGGAAGGAGAACCTTCCCGTCCGCCTGCCCGACGACGTGGTCTTCGACCGCCCCGGCAATCCGCTGGACTGGCACCCGACCTGGAAGCACTGCGCCTGCCCCGCCTGCGGGGCGGCGGCAGTGCGCGAGACCGACACGATGGATACCTTCGTCGATTCGTCCTGGTACTACGCCCGCTTCACCGCGCCCCATGCGGGCACGCCCACCGACCGGGCCGAGGCCAATTACTGGATGAACGTCGACCAGTATATCGGCGGGGTGGAGCATGCGATCCTGCACCTGCTGTATTCCCGCTTCTTCGCCCGGGCGATGGTGAAGACCGGCCACCTGCCCGCCACCGCCGCCGAACCTTTCGCGGCGTTGTTCACGCAAGGGATGGTGACGCACGAGATCTACCAGACCCGCGACGCCGCGGGCCGGGCGGTCTACCACCTGCCCGAGGACGTGGTGCGCGGCGACGCAGGCGCGCATCTGCGCGACGGCACGGTGGTGGAGATCGTGCCTTCGGCCAAGATGTCCAAGTCGAAGAAGAACGTCGTCGATCCGCAGGCCATCGTCAGCACCTTCGGCGCCGATACCGCGCGCTGGTTCATGCTGTCCGACAGCCCGCCCGAGCGCGACGTGGAATGGACCGCCGCGGGCGCCGAGGCGACGGCGCGGCATCTGGCGCGCGTCTGGCGGCTGGCCGACGAGGCGGGGCGGGCTGCGGGGCCAGCGACCGAGGCCGATGCGGGTCTGGCGCGCGACGTGGCGCGGGCGGTGCGGGATGCGACGGCCGCCATCGAGGGCTTTGCCTTCAACAAGTCGATCGCCGCGCTCTATGCGCTGACCAACGCCGTGGCGCGGTCGGATGCGGGGCCTGCGGCGAAGCGTGAGGCGCTGAAGGTCATGGCGCGGCTGATGGCGCCCTTTGTGCCGCATCTGGCCGAGGAAGTCTGGGCACTGGTCGGCGGCACGGGCCTCGTGGCCGCCGCCGACTGGCCGGTGGCGGATGCAGCACTTCTCGTCGAGGACAGCGTGACCCTGCCGATCCAGATCAACGGCAAGCGGCGGGCCGAGGTGACGGTGCCCAGGGACATGCCCGCGGCCGAGGTCGAGGCGCTGGTCTTGGCCGACGCGACGGTGCAGAAATTCCTCGGGGGCGCCCCCGTCAAGAAGCTGATCGTCGTCCCGGGCCGCATCGTCAATGTCGTCGCCTGACCGCCGCGCCGTATTGCTTCTGCCGCTGCTGCTCGCGGCCTGCGGCTTCACGCCCGCCTTCGGGCCCGGCGGCAGTGCCGCCGCGCTGACCGGCCGGATCGCCACCGCCGATCCCGCCGATCCCGCCGCCTATCACCTGGTGGCGCGGCTGGAAACGCGGCTGGGCCGGGCGCAGGCCCCCGTCTGGCGGCTGGACTACACCATCGCCACGGAAACCCGCGAGGTCGGCATCACGCCCGAAGGTGCGGTCACACGCTACCACCTGACCGGCCGGGTGGACTGGCGGCTGGTGGACCTGGCGACCGGGCAGGAGACGCTGGCGGGCCGGGCCGAAAGCTTCACCGCCTTTTCGGCCACGGGGTCCACCATCGCGGGGCTTGCGGCGGAAGACGACGCGCAGCGCCGCCTGATGGGAATCCTCGCCGACCAGATCGCCACCCGCCTGATCGCCGCGGGCCCGGCGGCGGCGTCATGATCGTCAAGCCCGCGGCCTTCGCCCGGCTGATCGCGGCGCGGGACCCGGGGCTTGCCGCCGTCCTGATCGCGGGCGACGATCCGATGCGCGTGGCGCTGAGGCGGCAGGAAGCGGTAGCGGCGCGGATCGGGCCCGAGGGCGAGGCCGAGATGCGCCTGACCCGCCTGCCCGCGGCCGAGGTGCGGCGCGACCCCGCGGCGCTGGCCGATGCGCTGGCGGCGCGGGGGTTCTTCCCCGGCCCGCGGGTGGTGCTGCTGGAGGAGGCGGGCGACGGGCTCGACGCCGTGATCGGCGCGGCACTGGAAGGCTGGCGCCCCGGCGACGCGCAGCTCATCGTCACGGCCGGCGCGCTGACGGGCAAGTCGGCGCTCAAGGCGCGCTTCGAGGCGGGCAGGGGTCTGGCGGCGCTGGTCCTTTATGACGATCCGCCCACGCGGGACGAGATCAGGGCCGACCTGGCCCGAGCAGGCCTCACGTCGCTTGCGCAGGGGGCCGAGGATGACCTGGTGGCGCTGGCGCTGGTGCTGGAACCGGGCGACTTCCGCCAGACGCTGGAGAAGATCGCGCTTTTCAAATGGGATGACCCGGCACCGCTGACGCCCGCCGAGATCGCGGCCCTTGCGCCCCAGACGGTGGAGGCCGATGCGGATGCCGCAGCCCTTGCCGTGGCCGACCGGCAGGCCGCGGCGCTGGCGCGCCTGATGCGGCGGATCGAGGCGCAGGGGATGGCGCCGGTGACGCTGGTGCTGGCGGTGGAACGGCATTTCCGCACGCTTTTGTCGCTGGCGGCGGGCAGCCCCGGCGCCGCCATGCGCCTGCCCTCCCGGCGGCGCGAGGCGGCGGAACGGCAGGCCCGCGCCTGGGGGCCCGCACGGCTGGAACGCGCCCTGCAGGCGCTGATGGAAACCGACCTGGCGCTGCGGTCGTCGCCGCGCGCGCCGGGCTTCGCGCTGCTGGAACGCAGCCTGATGCGACTGGCGCTGGCGGACGGCTGACCGCCCACGGGGTCTGGCGCGCCGCCGGTCCGGTCGCTAGAAGACCGCGACCTGCCAAGGCCTTGCCCCTCATGACCGACAGTCCACAACCGCAGCCCGGCATCCTGAACATCGCGCTCTACCAGGGCGGGGCGGCGCATCTGCCGGGCGTGGCCGATCCGGTCAAGCTGTCGTCGAACGAGAACCCCTTCGGCTGTTCGCCCCTTGTGGCCACGGCGATTGCGGCGGCGACGGCCAGGCTGCACCGCTATCCGCCCACCGACCACGCCGCCCTGCGCGCCGCCATCGGGCAGGTGCACGGGCTGGACCCAGACCGCATCGTCTGCGGCGTGGGGTCGGACGAGGTGCTGACCTGGCTCGCGCAGGCCTATGCGGGCCCGGGTGACGAGGTGATCCACACCGAGCACGGGTTCCTGATGTATCGCCTGTTCGCGCTTTCGGTGGGCGCCACGCCCGTCGCGGCGCCCGAGCGAGAGCGGCGGGTGGATGTCGATGCCGTCCTGGCCGCCTGCACCCCGCGCACACGGCTGGTCTACATCGCCAACCCGGCCAACCCCACCGGCACGATGCTGTCGGCAGCGGAGGTCCGGCGGCTGGCCGATGGCCTGCCGGGCCAGGCGATTCTGGTGCTGGACGGCGCCTATGCCGAGTTTGCCGAAGGCTACGACGGCGGCACGGCGCTGGCCGGGGCGCGGCCCAACGTCTTCATGACGCGCACATTCTCCAAGGCCTATGGCCTGGGGGGGCTGCGCCTGGGCTGGGGCTATGGCCCGCGCGCCGTGATCGACGTGCTGAACCGCATCCGCGGGCCGTTCAACCTGTCGAACCTGGCAATCGACGCCGGGATCGCGGCGCTGGCCGATCAGGGCTTCGTGGCGCGGTCGGTGGCGCACAACGCCGAATGGCGGGTCTGGCTGGCCGCGCGGCTGCGCGCGGCGGGGCTCGGCTGCGACGACAGTGCCGCGAACTTCGTGCTGGCGCGCCTTGCCGACGCAGAGTCCGCGGCCGCCTGCGACGCGCACCTTCAGACGCAGGGCCTTATCGTGCGGCGGGTCGCCGCCTATGGCCTGCCCGCCGCCTTGCGCATCACCGTGGGCACCGCCGACGATTGCCGCCGCGTCGCCGACGCGGTTCAGGACTGGAGCGCCCGATGACCCCGATCTACGACCGCGTGGCGCTGATCGGGCTGGGGCTGATCGCCTCCTCCATGGGCCACGCGATGAAGGCGGGGGGGCTGGCGGGCGAGATCGTGGGCTACGCCAAGACCGAGGCGACGCGCGCGGCGGCGCTGGAGGTGGGGTTCGTCGACCGCGTGACGGAGACCGCCGCGAAGGCGGTGGAAGGCGCGGACCTCGTGGTGCTGGCGGTGCCGGTGGGGGCGATGGCGGACCTGGCGTCCGGGATCGGCCCGCAGCTTTCGCCCGGCGCGACCGTGACCGATGTCGGCTCGGTCAAGCAGGCGGTGCTCGAGGCGGTGGCGCCGCACCTGCCGCCGGGGGTGCACTTCGTGCCGAGCCACCCCTTGGCGGGGACCGAACATTCCGGCCCCCGGTCCGGCTTTGCCACGCTGTTCCGCAACCGCTGGTGGCTGCTGACGCCGCCCGCGGACGCCGACCCGGCGGCGGTGGACCGGCTGGCGCGTCTGTTCCGCGCGATGGGGTCGAACGTCGACACAATGGACGCCGCGCATCACGACCTGGTGCTGGCCGTCACCAGCCACACGCCGCACCTGATCGCCTACACGATGGTGGGCGTCGCCGACGATCTGGCACGGGTGACGGAATCCGAGGTCATCAAGTTCTCGGCCGCCGGTTTCCGCGACTTCACCCGCATCGCGGCATCCGACCCCACGATGTGGCGCGACGTGTTCCTCACCAACCGCGAGGCGACGCTGGAAATCCTCGGGCGTTTCACCGAAGAGCTGTTCGCCCTGCAAAGGGCCATCAGGCTGGGCGACGGGGCGCATCTGTTCGACTACTTTACCCGCACGCGGGCGATCCGGCGCGGCATCATCGAGGCCGGGCAGGACACCGCCGCACCGGATTTCGGTCGGGGGGGCTGATGCGGACAGGGATGGCTGCGGCTGTCGCGCTTTGCGCGATGGCGGCGGCGGGGCTGGCACAGGCGCAGACACTGCGCCCCATGCCGCGGCCCGCGCGGCTGGAG
>CAZCPY010000104.1:0-11113 GCA_964499865.1 uncultured Rhodobacterales bacterium
GCGATCATCTTGTACCAGGTCTCGAAGATCTCGCGGCCGTAGACGCCCTTGATGGTGATCGCCTTGAACACCACGCGGCTCCAGTCCACCGGGCTTTTCCCCGGCGGGATGCCAAGCATGGCGATGCGGCCGCCCATCACCATCGCCTCGACCATCTGGTCGAGCGCCGCCTGGCTGCCCGACATCTCCATCCCGACATCGAAGCCCTGCACCATCCTCAGCCGCGCCTGCACCTCGCGCAGGTCCTCCTGCGCGACGTTCACCGGCGTCACGTCGGTGACCGCCGCCGCCAGCGCCAGGCGGTCGGGGTTGATGTCGGTGATCACGACATGGCGCGCGCCGACGTGGCGGGCGACGGCGGCGGCCATGATGCCGATGGGCCCGGCACCGGTGACCAGCACATCCTCGCCCACCAGGTCGAAGGAAAGCGCCGTGTGGACGGCATTGCCCAGGGGATCGAGGATCGCGCCGATCTCGTCGTCGATGGCGTCGGGAAGGGGCACCACGTTGAAGGCGGGCAGGCGCAGGAATTCGGCGAAGGCGCCGGGTTCGTTGACGCCGATGCCGCGGGTCTCGGGGTCGAGGTGGAAACGGCCGGACCGCGACTGCCGGGACTGCTTGCCGATCAGGTGGCCCTCGCCCGAGCACCTCTGCCCGACCTTGAGGTCGGTCACGTTGCGCCCCAGGGCGACTATCTCGCCGGCGAATTCGTGGCCCGTCACCAGCGGCATCGGCACGGTGCGCTGCGCCCAGTCGTCCCAGTTCCAGATATGGATGTCGGTGCCGCAGATGCCGGTCTTGCGGATGCGGATCAGCACGTCGTCCGGCCCGGGGTCGGGGACCGGGCGGTCCTCCATCCAGAGGCCGGGTTCGGGCTTTGCCTTGACCAGCGTCCTCATCCCGGTACCCCCGTGGCTTTGCCCGCCTCGGCAAAGGCGTGCAGGGCGAAGTTCAGATCATCCGGGGTCAGCCTGGCGTTCATCTGCGTGCGGATGCGGGCCTGCCCGCGGGGCACGACCGGGAAGAAGAACCCCGCCACATGCACCCCCCGCGCGCCCAGGTCCGCCGCCATCGCCTGCGCCGCACGCGCCTCGCCCGTCATCACCGGGATGATCGGGTGATGGCCCGGCAGCAGGCGGAAGCCCAGCCCCGCCAGCCCCTCGCGCCACTGCGCGGCATTGGCGTAAAGCGCCGCGCGGCGGTCGTCGGCGGCCTCGACGATGTCGATGGCGGCCAGCCCCGCCCCGGTGATCGCGGGCGGAAGGGCGTTGGAGAACAGGTAGGGCCGCGCCCTTTGCCGCAGAAGGTCGATCACCGGCTGCGGACCCGCGACATAGCCCCCCAGCGCCCCGCCGAGCGCCTTGCCCAAGGTGCCGGTCAGGATGTCCACCTGCACCCGGTGGTGCGCGGGCGTGCCGCGGCCCTGCGGGCCGATGACGCCCGTGGCATGGCAGTCGTCCACCATCACCTGCGCGTCGTAGCGGTCGGCCAAGGCCCGGATGCCGGGCAGGTCGGCCAGCGTGCCGTCCATCGAGAACACGCCGTCGGTCGCGACCAGGATGTTGCGCGCGCCCTCGGCGCGGGCGGTTTTCAAAGCGTCTTCAAGTGCCTGGAGGTCGTTGTTCGCGTAACGGTGGCGGCGCGCCTTGGACAGCCGGATGCCGTCGATGATGCTGGCGTGGTTCAGCGCGTCCGACACCACGGCATCCTCGGGCCCCAAGAGCGGCTCGAACAGCCCGCCGTTGGCGTCGAAGGCGGCGGCGAAGAGGATCGCGTCCTCCATCCCCAGGAACCGCGCCAGCCGCGCCTCCAGACGCCGGTGCCGGTCGGCCGTGCCGCAGATGAAGCGCACGGACGCGAGGCCGAAGCCGTCCTCCTCCATCGCCTGCACCGCCGCCGCCACCAGCCGCGGATCGTCGGCGAGGCCCAGGTAGTTGTTGGCGCAGAGGTTCAGCATCCGCCGCCCGTCCATCGTGACCTGCGCGCCCTGCGGCCCGGTCAGCAGACGTTCGCGCTTGGTCAGCCCTTCGCCCTCGATGCCGTCAAGTTCGGCGCGCAGGCGGTCGAGAAAGGCCGTGCCGGTCATCGCGCCGGCCTCAGTTGCGCCGCACGTCGACGACGGCGCACTGGTTGGCGCCGCCCCGCTGCACGATGCGCCGCATCTCGGGCTGGTAGTCGGCCATCGACTGCGCCATCCCCGCCAGGCACTGCAGGGTCGCGGCCTCCTCCGCCTCCTGCCGGGTTCCGTAGCCCCAGCCAAAGCCGTAATCGCCCAGGCCGCTGGTCGCGAAGGCGGCATAGCCCTTGCCGGTGCGGGCCTTGCGCGCGAAGTCGCCGCGGAAGACCTTGGCCACGTCCTGCGCGAGGCCGGTGCCGGTCAGCCGGTCGCGCGGGAACCCGCGCGGCACCATCACCGCATAGACCTCGCAGCGCCCGCGGCGGCCGGACTGCCGCTCGCAGTCTGCCTTGGCGAAGGCGACCGCATCGGCAAGCGAGGGCACGTTGCGCCAGAACGACGCGGCGTCGGTCGTGGAGTTCCAGACGAAGGCCCCGAAATACAGCTTGCGGGACGAGAAGTTGCGATAGGTCCCCGCCGCCCCTGCGCCCAGGCGGTCGTCCTTGAGCTTGCGCAGCTCCACCGCCGCGCCGAGGTCGCGCGCCTGCGCCAGCGCCGGGGCTGCGGCAAGCGCCAGCCCGACCGAGACCAGGATGCCGCGCAGGATCGCCTTCATCGTCGCCTCCATGTCCGCCATCCCGCAGTCTGGCCCGAACCGGCCCCGTTGCGCAACCGCGGCGACGGCCGGGCGCTGCAACCCTGCGGTGTTCCCCCTTGCAACGGCGCGCCGATTTTCCAATATCCCGAGCGCTACGTTGCCTCTGCCGACCTGTCTTCCGTCTTCAAGAACGGCCACAGCCTCGACGATCAGCTGACGTGCCGGGCCGCCGCAATCCCGCGGGCGGCAGACTTGAGGGAGACTTCACGATGGCCAAGGGCACCGTGAAATGGTTCAATGAAACCAAGGGCTACGGCTTCATTGCCCCGGAAGGCGGCAAGAAGGACGTGTTCGTCCACATCACCGCGCTGGAACGTGCGGGCATCCGCGGGCTCAAGGACGGCCAGGCGGTGACCTTCGACCTCGAAAAGGGCCGCGACGGCCGCGATTCGGCGACCAACCTGTCGCTGGCCTGATCCGGTCCGCCGGAAACAGCAGGGGGCGGGCCCGGCCGGGCCCGCCCCCTTTGCATGTCGGGTGGCCGGTCAGGCCGCCAGATAGACCAGCCGGTCGCGGAGCGCGTGTTCGAACCCCACCCGCAGGCTGACCGCCGAGGCGGGCGCGCGCAGCTCGATCGGGCCCGCGCTGTCGCCCGGGAAGGTCTGCACCCGCACCTCCGAGGACACCAGGATCACCGGCATCCGTTCCGCTGCCCGGCCCAGCATGGCGATCATCCGCCGCCCGGCCTCAATCCCCCCGAAGGCGTCGCATTCCATCACGAACAGCCCGAAGCCGGTGGCATCGGCCTGCGCCGCCTCGGCGGCCGCGAACATGTCGGTTTCCACCTCGACCAGCCCGCCGAAGCCGGCCAGACGCTCGGCAATCCGGCCCGGACCTTCCCCCGCCCCGGCGGACAGGAGGAACACGCGCACCCCCCAGCCAACGAGCGCCGCATTCACCTGGTCGATCTGACGTACGATCTGCATGGGCCCACTCCTGCACCAGCGTTGTTTCCATGGATGAAACAGGGGCCTTCTGGCCGGAATGTGGCCCGGGCGGTGTGTTTTGGTGCCGCCGCGGGGCCGATTGCGGCGGCCATGTGACCACCGACACGAGCAGAGTCGCACGCAGGCCTGAACAACCCGTTACCGTCAGCAGGCGCCCGAACGTCGCACACGGGACAGACGGGCGGCCCCGCAGGCGCCCAATAGGGTGCGTTCCGGAAACGAGGGGCTCATGGCGCGACCGAACATCCTGATCCTGATGGCCGACCAGTTCACCGGCACGCTGTTCCCCGACGGCCCGGCGCCCTTCCTGCACGCGCCGAACCTTGCGCGCCTCGCCGCCCGGTCGACCCGGTTCGCGCGCGCCTACACCGCCTCGCCCCTGTGCGCGCCGGGACGGGCGTCGTTCATGTCGGGGCAGTTGCCGCGGCGCACGCGGGTCTACGACAACGCCGCCGAATTCGCCTCGGCGACCCCCTGCTTCACCCACCACCTGCGGCGGGCGGGGTACCACACCGCGCTGATCGGCAAGATGCATTTCGTCGGCCCCGACCAGCTCCACGGCTTCGAGGAGCGGCTGACGACCGACATCTACCCCGCCGATTTCGGCTGGACCCCCGACTGGCGCCGCCCGGGAGAGCGCATCGACTGGTGGTACCACAACCTGGGCTCGGTCACCGGGGCGGGCGTGGCGGAAATCACCAACCAGCTGGAATACGACGACGACGTGGCCCACCGCGCGGTGCAGAAGCTCTACGACCTGTCTCGCGGCGCGGATGCGCGGCCCTGGTGCGTGACGGTCAGCTTCACCCATCCGCACGACCCCTTCGTCGCGCGGAAAAAGCACTGGGATCTTTACGCGAATACGCCCGAATGCGCGGCGCCCGAGGCCATCCCCCATGCCGCCCAGGACCCCCATTCGCGGCGCCTGATGGACGCCTGCGACCACGCCGCCTTCGACATCACCCCCGGGATGGTCGCCCGCGCCCGCCGCGGCTATTTCGCCAACATCAGCTACATCGACGACAAGCTGGGCGAAGTGCTGGCGGTGCTGGAGGCGACGCGGCAGGAGGCCATCGTCGTCTTCGTCTCGGACCACGGCGAGATGCTCGGGACCCGCGGCCTGTGGTTCAAGATGTCCTTCCGCGAAGGCGCGGCCCGCGTGCCCTTCACCATCGCCGCCCCCGGCCTGCCGCCGGGACGGGTGGATACCCCCGTCTCCACCATCGACCTGACGCCCACGCTCTGCGAGCTTGCGGGCGTGCCGATGGACGACGTGATGCCCTGGACCGACGGCGAAAGCCTTGTCCCCCTTGCCCGCGGCACGCCGCGACAAAGCCCCGTGGCGATGGAATACGCCGCAGAAGGGTCCATTGCCCCCATGGTCGGGCTGGTGCAGGGCGGATGGAAATACATCGCCTGCCCGGCCGACCCCGAACAGCTCTTCGACCTGGAGGCGGACCCCGGGGAGGCCGTGAACCTCGCCGCCGATCCCGCCCATGCCGCCACGCTGGCCCGCTTCCGCGCGATGGCCGCCCGCTGGGACCTGACCGCCTACGACGCCGAGGTGCGCGAAAGCCAGGCGCGCCGATGGGTGGTCTACCCCGCGCTCAGGAACGGTGCCTACTACCCATGGGACCACCAGCCGCTGGCAAAGGCGTCCGAGCAGTACATGCGCAACCACATGGACCTGAACGTGCTTGAGGAGACCAAGCGCTTTCCGCGGGGGGAATAGGGCGGGGAAGGTTGCGCTGCGGACGCGCGCCGCCGGGCGGCTTGATCAGGCCCGCGAATCTCGGGCACAGTCTGGTGGCCCCTCATGGAATGGTTGATCCGATGCGCAGCGCCAGACACCTGTTCGCACTGGCGCTGTGGATCGCGCCTCTGGCCCCTGCCGCGACCGCTGATCCTGTCGACTACGGCCCTGCCGCAGAGGTCCGCGTCCTGTCCAGGTCTGCTCTCGGACCGGACGCCAAGGCCGCGCTGGCGGATGTGTCGCGTCGACAGGCCTATTTCGGTGCGATGGCCTACAATGCCGATGCCGACATTGTCGCCTACTTCGTCGGAATGGCCTCGCTCGACGGCGCGATCCAGCTTGCCGAACATGCTTGCGCCCGCTTCTCGAAAGGCGCGTCGGGACGTTGCGAGCTCTATGCCATTGTGGTGCCGCGCAAGCTGCCGAAGGGCGCATTGCGAGCCGAAGCCCTGTCCCGCGACCTCGTGCCCCTGTTCCGTTCAGGGTTTCTCAAGCAGCACCGGAACGGCACGTTTTCGGCCTTCGCGATGAGCGGTCTGGGGGTCGCCGGGTCGGCCACGGACCGCGACAGCGCCGAGGCCGCCGACGCGGGCGCAACGCTGAACTGCCTGGCCGAAGTTGCACGCATGGTCGCCACCTTCGACCGCAGCCTGCGGCAACGGGCGCAGGGCCTGGGCCTGATGGCCTGCGAGGTCGTCGCGGTCCGCGGCCCGTGAAGGCGGCGGTCAGCGCAGCGCCTCCAGCACCTTGCCCGCCCCGATCCAGCCCACGGCGATGGCGGGGGCGTTGGTGTTGCCGGTGATCAGGTTGGGAAAGACCGAGGCGTCGATCACCCGCAGCCCCTCCACCCCGTGCACCCGGCAGCGCGCATCCACCACCGCGGTTGCCGCATCCGGCCCCATCCGCGCGGTGCCCGACGGATGGTAGACCGTGCCAGACCGCTGCCGCAGGTCGGCGATGACATCCGCATCCGACTGCGCCTGCGCACCCGGCCGCAGCTCCTCGGCAATGAACCCCGCCAGCGGCGCCTGCGCCGCGATCACCCGCAGGAAGCGCACGGCCTCCAGCATCTCCTGCACGTCGCGGTCGGTCGCATAGGCATTGCCGGTGATCCGCGGCCTGGCCAGCGGATCGGGCGAGGCCAGCTCCAGCCACCCGCGCGAGGTCGGCCGCGCGTTCGACAGCCCGATCGACATCCCCGGCCAGGGGTCGGGCGACAGGATCGGGCGCTCCCCGGCCTTCGGCAGAAGGGTTGAAAACGCCTGGAAATACAGCTGCATGTTGGGCCGGGCAAGGCCGGGACGCGAGCGGAAGAACCCGCCCGCCTGGTTGATCGACCGCGCCAGCGGCCCGCCCCCGGTCAGAAGATACTGCGCGCCCACCCGCAGCTTGCCCCACCAGGGCCGCAGCACCTCGTTCAGCGTCGGCACATTGGCCCGCCAGGTGTAGTTCAGCCCCTGATGGTCGCTCAGGTGGCGCCCGACATTGGGCTGGTCCAGCATCACCGGCAGACCCATCCCCTGCAGGGCCGCCCCCGGACCGATGCCCGACAGCAGCAGCAGCTGCGGCGAATTGATCGCCCCGCCCGCCAGGATCACCTCGCGCGCCCGCAGCACCTCGCGCCGCCCGCCGCGCAGGATCTCCACCCCCGCCGCGCGACGGCCCTCCATGACCACCCGCGTGGCCTGCGCATGGGTCAGCACGCGCAGGTTCGCCCGTCGCATCGCCGGCCGCAGGAAGGCGCGCGCCGCCGAATTGCGCCGTCCGCCCGCGACGGTCAGCTGATAGACCCCGACGCCATCCGGTGCCGCGACGTTGAAGTCCGCACAGTCCGGCAACCCCGCCGCCCGCGCCGCCGCAAGAAAGGCATGCGTCAGGGGATGCAGGCCCGCCCGCATCGCCGAGATCCGCAGGGGCCCGCCCACCCCGCGCGTCTCGCCCGCGCCATCCTCGTTGTCCTCGATGGCACGATAGGCCGCCAGCACCTCGGCCCAGCCCCAGCCGGGGTTCCCGGCGCGCGCCCAGTCCTCGTAGTCCTCGGCATGTCCGCGCGCCCAGACCATCGCGTTGATCGAGGACGAACCGCCCAGCAGCCTGCCCCGCGGCCAGTGGTCGCGCTGCCCGTTCAGACCCGGATCGGGCTCGGTCGCATGCATCCAGTTCACGGCCGGGTCCATGAACAGCTTGCCATAGCCCATCGGCACCTGGACAAAGAACCGCCGGTCGCTGCCGCCGGCCTCCACAAGCACCACGCGCAGGCCGCCCGCGCTCAGCCGGTCGGCCAGCACGCAGCCCGCGCTGCCCGCCCCCACGATGATGACGTCCGCCGCGTCCATCCGACCCGCACTCCCCGCACCCGGCGCCCTTCCTAAACCGCTGGCCGCCGGACGACAGCCGAAAGCCGACAGCGGAAGTCGCATCCCGCCCATGACTTCGGCATTCTCTGCCCCACCCGCAGGCGGAATGCCCTCAAGTCCTGACGGCGCGCTTCATCTTGGCAAAAATACCCCGGGGTCCGGGGCAGCGCCCCGGGTCCCTCCGCCGGTACGGCGCCTCCGGACCGGGTTCGGCAAATCCCTTGGAAGAAGGGATTTGCAATTTCCTTTCTTCAAGGAAATTGCCTCAGCGCCCCCGCCACACCGGATCGCGCCTTTCGGCGAAGGCGCGGGCGCCTTCCTTCTGGTCCTCGCTGGAATACAGCCGGTCGACGGTCGGGAAATGCCGCTTGGTGATGCGGAACATCGTGTCGTGGAAACGCATCGCCTCCGCCTCGCGCACCACTTCCTTGATCGCCGCATAGACCAGGGGCGGCCCGCTTGCCAGCAGCCGGGCCAGGTCCCAGGCGCGGGGGATCAGCTCCTCCGCCGCCACCACGTCCTTCACCAGCCCCCAGCGATGCGCCTCCGCGGCGTCGAACCAGCGCCCGGTCAGCAGAAGGTCCATCGCCACATGGTAGGGGATGCGCTTGGGCAGCTTGCAGGAGGCCGCGTCGGCCACCGTGCCCGACCTGATCTCGGGCAGGGCAAAGGTCGCCTCGCGCGCGGCCAGGATCAGGTCGCAGGACAGCGCCAGCTCCAGGCCCCCGCCGCAGCAGATGCCGTTGACCGCGGCGATGACGGGCTTGTTGAGGTTCGGCAACTCCTGCAATCCCCCGAAGCCGCCGATGCCATAGTCGCCGTCCACCGCATCGCCCGCAGCCGCGGCCTTGAGGTCCCAGCCAGGGCAGAAGAACCTGCCCCCGGGCGTGCGCAGGATCGCCACCCGCAGGCCGGCGTCGTCGCGGAAATCGCGGAAGACCTCGCCCATGATCCGGCTGGTGGCCAGGTCGATGGCATTGGCCTTGGGCCGGTCCAGCGTGACCTCCAGGATCGCGTCCTCCACCCGGGTCCGCACCGGCCCCTCGGTCCGCAGCTGCATCACGCCTCCTCCCAGATCACCGCATCCGCCGCCACGGCACCGGTCGCGCGCACCATCAGCGGGTTGATTTCCACTTCCTGCAGGCGCGGGTCGGCGAACATCGCCTGCACCGTCATCGCCGCCGCGACCACCGCGCCCGCGTCCGCCGCGGGCTTGCCGCGGTAGCCGTCCAGCAGCGGCCAGAGCCTGAGCCGCCGCAGCGCCGCGGCCACCTCCTGCGCCGTCACCGGACAGACCAGCGTCACCGTATCGGCAAGAAGCTCGGTCGCGACGCCGCCGAAACCCAGCGTCAGCGTGGCCCCGTAGACCGGATCGCGCCGCAGCCCCAGCAGCAGCTCCGCCACCGCCCCCTGCACCATCTCCTCGGCCAGATAGCCCGCCGCGCCCGGCATCGCGGCCTCGTCCTCCAGCCGCCTGACGCCAAGGCGCACGGCGCCCACGTCGGACTTGTGCGCGAAGCCCAGGCCCTTCAGCGCCAGCGGGCGGCGCAGGTCGGTCGCCTCGACCACCAGCGCGGCCAGCGTCGGTGCCGCAGCCCCCCGCGGCACGGCGACCCCGGCGGCACCCAGCCGCGCCTTGGCCGCGGCCTCGTCCAGCATCCGCAGGGGCCGCCCGGCCACCGGCGCCCAGGGGCGCCACCCGGGCCGCCCCAGCGGCGCCCGCTGCAAGGCCGTGATCGCCCCCAGCGCCGTCTCCAGCCCCATCAGCGGCACCACCCCGCGGCCCATGTCGGCGATGGCCAGATCCTCGTCGTAGTTCTCGGGCAACGAGGCGACCGGGAAGGCAGGCCTGCCCGCCGCCGCCTGCGCCGCCGCGATGGCCGCCAGCGCGGGGGCAAAGGAGGACGGATCGCAGCGGTCCGGCCGCGGCGGGTCGATGATGAAGACACCGGCGTCATACGCCTCCAGCATGGCGGTGAAGACCTCGGTCGTCTTCGCCCCGTCGCCCCAGATGAAGGTGTGGTAATCCAGCGGGTTGGCCAGCGTGACGAGGGGCCCGAGCGTGGCCAGCAGACGCTTCTTCTGCGCGTGCGAAGGCGGCGCCCAGTCGATCCCCAGGGGCCCGCCCAGGTCTGCCACCAGCCCCGCCTCGCCCCCCGAACAGCTGACCGAACAGAGCCGCGGGCCAAGGCGGGGCCCGTGCACATGGGCGATCTTGAGCGCCTCCAGCATCTCGGCCGGCGTCGCCACCTCCACCACCCCGCAGGCGCGCAGGAAGGCGCTCGATGCCGCCCCGCCGCCTGCCAGCGAGGCCGTGTGCGAGGCCGCCGCGGTGCGCGCGGATTCGGTCTTGCCCGACTTGATGACCACCACCGCCTTGCCCGCCCGCGCCGCCGCCTCGGCCATCGCGGCAAAGGCCGCGGCATCGGCGATGCCCTCGACATAGGCCCCGAGCGCAGTCACCCGGTCGTCGGCCAGAAGCGCCCCGGCCAGTTCCGCCAGCCCCGTCTGCGCCGCATTGCCCAGACAGGCGCAATAGGCCACCGGCAGGCCGCGGGCCTGCATCGTCAGGTTGACCATGATGTTGGACGACTGGCTGACCAGTGCCACCCCGCGGTCCACCCGCCGCCCGCCATGCTGGTCGGGCCAGAGAAGCGCGCCGTCGAGGTAGTTGATCACGCCATAGCAGTTCGGCCCCAGGATCGGCATGCCCCCCGCCGCCGCCACCAGCGCCGCCTGCAGCCCGGCCTCCCCGGCCTCGGTCCAGCCCGCGGCGAAGCAGATCGCCCCCCCGGCCCCCATGGCGGAAAGCGCGCGCACCACCTCGACCGTGGCGTGCCGGTTGACGCCGACGAAGGTCGCGTCGGGCGCGGCGGGCAGGTCGCCGAGCGTAGGGATGCAAGGCACCCCCGCGATCTCTCCCCTTGTGGGGTGCACCGGCCAGACCGGCCCGACAAACCCCATCTTCGCCGTCTGTCCGATCACATTCGCCGCCCAGCCCGCACCCAGGACCGCGATCGACCGCGGCCGCAGCAGACGCTCGAGCCCGCTCATGCGGCTCCTCCCCGACCGGAGCGCACGGACAGAGGGATTGCGCCCGCTGCCGCGGACGCCCCGGCGGGGGCTCCGCCCCCGCACCCCCGCGGATCCTCCTCGGTGAGGACTGCGTCTGCTGGAACGCGCCGCCGGCCGTGGCGCTTCCCCGGAAGGATTGCGCCGGCTTGCGCCGTCGCGCCAGCGGGGGCTCTGCCCCCGCACCCCCGGGATATTTGAGAAGAGATG
>CAZCPY010000105.1:0-10846 GCA_964499865.1 uncultured Rhodobacterales bacterium
CTGCCCGCCCGCGAAGCCCACGGCGTAGAGCCCGTCCTTGAGGTCGGCGAGGATGCCGTCGGGCGCGGCGGTGCCGGGCAGCATGTAGGTGTTGGTCATCCGCGGCATCGGGATATGGGCATAGCTCTGCCGCCGCCCGTTGCCGGTGGGGGCCACGCCCATCAGGCGGGCGTTCTGGCGGTCCTGCATGTAGCCCACCAGGATGCCGTCCTCGATCAGCACCGTGCGGCCCGAGGGCGTGCCTTCGTCATCGACCGTGATCGACCCGCGGCGGTCCTCGATCGTGCCGTCGTCCACCACCGTCACGCCGGGTGCCGCCACCCGCTGGCCCATCAGCCCCGCGAAGGCCGAGGTGCCCTTGCGGTTGAAGTCGCCCTCCAGCCCGTGACCCACGGCCTCGTGCAGCAGTACGCCCGGCCAGCCGGGGCCGAGCACCACGTCCATCACGCCCGCGGGTGCCGCCACCGCGCCCAGGTTCACCTGCGCGATGCGCAAGGCCTCGGCGGCCACCCCCTGCCAGTGGTCGGGCGCCATCAGGCCGTCGAGCCCGAACCGCCCGCCGCCGCCCGCACCGCCGGTTTCGCGCCGCCCGCCGTCCTCGACGATGACCGAGATGTAGACCTGCGCCATCGGGCGGAAGTCGCGGACGTGCAGGCCCTCGGGGCGCAGGATCTCCACCTCCTGCACCGCGGCCTCGATCCGGGCGGACACCTGCACCACGCGGGGATCCCGGTCGCGCAGCCATGCGTCGATCCGGCGCATGGTGTCGATCTTGGCGGCGAAGGCGGTGCCGCGGACGGGGTCCACCTCGGCATAGAGGCGGCGGTTGGTGGCGGGCGGGGGGGCGGCGAGCGTGCCGCCGCCCGCACCCACCGCCAGGCGCACCGTGTCGCCGGCACGCAGGAGGGCGGCCTCGCTGATCTCGGTCGAATGGGCGTAGCCCGCCACCTCGCCCCTGACCGCGCGCAGGCCGAAGCCCTGCGCGGCCTCGTAGCTCGCCTCGCGGATGCGGCCGTCGTCCAGCACGATCCGCTCGGCCCGGCGGCGTTCCAGGAACAACTCGCCATCCTCGGCCCCCGCGGTCGCGGCGCGCAGGGCGTCCAGCGCGCGCAGCCCGTCCAGCGCGGTGTCGAAGGGGCGGAAGGGGGCGTCGGTCATGGCGGCTCCTGCTTGGGCGGGCAGGGCGGCGGCGTCCCTTTGACGCAAGCCCTGCAGCGACGGCAACCCTTGCCGCGGCTCCTTCAATATGGTCATAGGAAGGCAAGAGACAACCGGCCCCGCGGCGGCGTCGCCAAGGGGTCGGGGCAAAGCGGCCGGGACGGGCCGCGGCACAGGAACGGGAACCGGACATGCGGACTTTGGAGCGGATTTCGGCCTTTCTGGTCGGCCTGATGGTGGCCGGGATGGCGGCGGCGCAGGACCTGCCGGTGATCGGCGCGCCGGTCGACGGCAAGATGGGCTTCCAGCCTTCGGCGACCGAGCTCAAGTACGACATCGTCTGGCTGGACACATTCATCCTCTACATCATCACCGCGATCACGATCTTCGTGACGCTGCTGCTGGTCTGGGTGGCGATCCGCTACAACGCCAGGCGCAACCCCAAGCCCGCGACCTTCACCCACAACTCGCCGCTGGAAGTGGCCTGGACGGTGATCCCGGTCGTGATCCTGTTCGTGATCGGCGCCTTCTCGCTGCCCGTGTTGTTCAAGCAGCAGGAAATCCCGGAAGCCGACGTGACGATCAAGGTCACCGGCTACCAGTGGTACTGGGGCTACGAATATGTCGACGAGGGCATCGCCTTCGACGCCAACATGATCGGCGCCCCGGCCACGGGCGGCGATTACCGCCTGACGCCCGAAGTCGAGGCGCAGCTGGTCGCGGCGGGCTACAGCCGCAAGGAATGGCTGCTGGCGACCGACAATGCGGTCGTGGTGCCGGTCAACAAGGTGGTGGTGATGCAGGTCACCGGGGCGGACGTGATCCATTCCTGGAAGATCCCCGCCTTCGGCGTGATGCAGGATGCGGTGCCGGGGCGGCTCGCGCAACTGTGGTTCAAGGCCGATCAGGAAGGCATCTACTTCGGCCAGTGTTCGGAAATCTGCGGCCAGGCGCATGCCTACATGCCGATCACCGTCAAGGTCGTGAGCCAGGAGGCCTACGACACCTGGCTGGCCGAACAGAAGGCGCTGGCGGGCCTGCCCGCGGCGCCGGTCGACGTGGCCGCGGCCGACTGACGTGCAGGGCAGGGGCGCCCGGGTCGGCGCCCTCGCCCCGGGAGGAGAGGACCGGATGGCCGATACCAGCCTGCAAGGCCTTGGCGGCACCCGCGAGGCGGGGTTCGGCGACTACATCGCGCTGCTCAAGCCGCGGGTCATGTCGCTTGTGGTCTTCACCGCGCTGGTGGGCCTGCTGGTGGCGCCCGCGTCGCTGCATCCGGTCGAGGTGCTGGCCGCGATCCTGTTCATCGCGCTGGGGGCGGGGGCCGCGGGCGCGCTGAACATGTGGTGGGATGCCGACATCGACGCGGTGATGAAGCGCACCGCCCGGCGGCCGATCCCCGCAGGCATCGTCGCCCCGGGCGAGGCGCTGGGGCTGGGGCTGGCGCTGTCGGGCATTTCGGTGGTGATGCTGGGGCTGGCCACCAACCTGCTTGCGGCGGGCCTCCTGGCCTTCACCATCGCCTTCTATGTCGTGGTCTACTCGATGTGGCTGAAGCGCGTGACGCCGCAGAACATCGTCATCGGCGGTGCGGCGGGGGCCTTTCCGCCGATGATCGGCTGGGCCGCCGCCACCGGGTCGGTCGGCTATGAGGCCTGGCTCATGTTCGCGCTGATCTTCATGTGGACGCCGCCCCATTTCTGGGCGCTGGCGCTGTTCATGAAGGAGGACTACCACAAGGCCGGGGTGCCGATGCTGACGGTGACCCATGGCCGCCGCGCCACGCGGGCGCACATCCTGGCCTACACGGCGCTGCTGGCACCGGTGTCGGCGCTGGCGGCGCTGTCGCCGATCGGCGGACCGGTCACGCTCGCCACCGCCGTGGTGCTGAACGGCCTGTTCCTGCTGGGCGCCTGGCGCATCTGGCGGCGTGACGAGGCGGCGGCCGAGGTGGACGGCTACAGGGTCGAAAAGGGTGTCTTCCGCTTTTCGCTGTTCTACACTTTCCTGCATTTCGGCGCCTTCCTCGCCGATGCCGCGCTCAGGGGGCTGACATGACGATCCGCGCCACGCACGAGATCCACGCCCGCCGCCTGGGCCGCAACGTCGGCCTGGCGGTGGTGCTGGCGGCCTTCGTCGGCCTCGTCTTCGCGCTGACCGTGGTCAAGGTCACCCGCGGCGAACGGATGCAGGGCCTTGACCAGTTCATGCCGCCCGCGGGGACGCAGGACGGCACGCCATGACACGGCAGGGCCGGACCGCTTTCATGCTGGTGGGCGTCGTGGTGACGATGGCCTCGCTCAGCTTTGCCGCGGTGCCGTTCTACAACTGGTTCTGCCGCGTCACGGGCTTTGGCGGCACGCCGTCGGTCGCGACCGCGGCGCCGGAGGTGGTGTCCGACCGCGTCGTGACGGTGCGCTTCGATGCGTCCAGGGACGCGGGCCTGCCCTGGTCCTTCCGCCCCGTGCAGCGCGAGATGCAGGTGCGGTATGGCGAAACGGGGATCGCCTACTACGAGGCGCGGAACCTGTCCGACCGCCCGGTCGCGGGCACCGCGGTCTACAACGTCACGCCCGGTGCGGCGGGCGGCTACTTTTCCAAGATCGCCTGCTTCTGCTTCACCCAGCAGGTCCTGCAACCCGGCGAGGTGGTGCGGATGCCGGTGACCTTCTTCGTCGATCCGGCGATGCTGGACGACCCCGAGGGCCGCTACGTGCACACGATCACGCTGAGCTATACATTCTACGAGACCGACCTGCCCGAAGAGCAGGCGGCGCTTCAGCCGTAACGACGAGGGAATCCGATGGCGCAGGCCAAGAACCACGACTACCACATCCTTCCGCCCTCGATCTGGCCCTTCCTCGGGGCGGTGGGGGCCTTCGTGATGCTGTTCGGCTTCGTGCTGTGGATGCAGGGGTCGGCGCCCTGGCTGGCCCTGATGGGGCTGGTGCTGGTGCTCTACGTCATGTTCGGCTGGTGGGCCGACATGGTGGCAGAAAGCCGGGCCGGCGACCACACGCCGGTGGTGCGCATCGGGCTGCGCTACGGCTTCATCATGTTCATCATGTCCGAGGTGATGTTCTTCTCGGCCTGGTTCTGGACCTTCTTCAAGCACGCGCTCTACCCGATGGGGCCGCAAAGCCCGGCGGTGGACGGCGTCTGGCCGCCCGCGGGGATCGAGACCTTCGACGCCTGGAACCTGCCGCTGATCAACACGCTGATCCTCCTGTGTTCCGGCGCCGCCGCGACCTGGGCGCACCACGCCCTGGTGCACGAGAACAACCGCCGGGACGTGAAGACCGGCCTCATCCTCGCGATCGGCCTGGGTCTGCTGTTCACCGGACTTCAGGCCTACGAATACAGCGAGGCGGCCTTCGGCTTTTCGGGCAACATCTACGGCGCCGCGTTCTTTATGGCGACCGGGTTCCATGGCCTGCATGTCATCATCGGCACGATCTTCCTGTTCGTCTGCCTGCTGCGGGTGATGCGGGGCCACTTCACGCCCGAAAAGCACATCGGCTTCGAGGCGGCGGTCTGGTACTGGCACTTCGTCGACGTGGTCTGGCTGTTCCTGTTCGCCGCCGTCTACGTCTGGGGCGCGGGCTGAAGCGCGCCCCCCGCCTGGCGGGCCTCAGTCCGGCCGGGCGGGGGGCGGCACGGCGATCCCGGGCCATGACGGCAGGCGGCCGAGCTCCGGGTCGGGGTCAGGCCGGTCCGGCCGGCAGATCCGGGGCCAGCCTTCCATCCGGGCCGGGAAGGTCGCGCGCGCGGCGCCCGGGAACCGGCGACTAAGCTGCACGGCCGTCGTCCACCGGCACCGACACCACGTCCGGCCGCCTAATGGCGGCACGACACGCGCCCTCGGGGATCGGCGCCGCAGGCGGCGGGCCGGGGCAGGGCAGTGAAGACCGGACGGGCGCGCCGCATGGCCGGCGCCGCCATCAGGCACCGTCGGGGGGCAGGGCGGGGGTCGGCAACGTCGCGGTCGCGGCCCCGCCAGCGGGGCGAAACCCGCGGCCGTCGCCCCGGCGCGACCACGCGGCCGGCGACCCCGCCCTGGCCCACATCCGGCGCCTGCCCCGAAGCCGGGAGGCCCCGGCTCACGGCCGGGGCGGGGCTTCCCGGTCGGCAGTCATCCCGCGTCGGTCCGGCCGCGGCGGTCGTGGCGCAGGTTGGCGTAGAGCACATGCGTCCGCCAGCGCCCGCCGATCTGCAGGTAGCTTTGCGCCACCCCCTCGTACTTGAAGCCGCAGGTTTCCAGCAGGCGGCGCGAGGCGGTGTTCTCGGGCAGGGTCGCGGCCTCGATGCGCGAAAGGTCCAGCGCGGTGAAGGCGTGGTGCACCACCGCCGCAATCGCCTCGCGCATGAAGCCCTGGCGCGCATGGGCGGCACCGATCCAGTAGCCCAGGGTTCCCGCCTGCGCGGGCCCGCGGCGGATGTTGTCGAGCGTGATCGCCCCAAGCAGCGCCCGGTCGTCCCGCCGCAGCATCATCAGCGGCAGGGCGGTGCCCTGGCCCCAGGCGCGGGCGGCCCAGTAGACGCGGTTGGTGAAGGCGCGGCGCGACAGGTGGTCGGGGGACCAGACGGGCTCCCATGGCGCGAGGAAGGTGGCGCTGTCGGCGCGCACCGCCGACCAGGCGCGCCAGTCGGTGTGCTGCGGCAGGCGCAGGGTCATCCGTTCGGTCTCGATCGCCATGCGGCGGCGAAAGCCCAGCATCAGGCGGCAAGCCGCTGGCGGATCGCCTCCAGCCCCGGGGCCTTGCGCACCGGGCCGTAGAGCGCGAGCGCCGCCCCCGCTGTCGTCAGCCCCGCGCCGAAGGCCCGCACATCCGCCGCGGTCACGGCGTCGATGCGGTCCACCGCCTCGGCCACCTCGGGCACGCGGCCCCAGACCGCGACCATCCGCGCCAGCCGTTCGGCGCGCGACGAGGGGCTTTCCAGCCCCATCACCAGCCCAGCCCGAAGCTGCGCCCTGGCGCGGGCGACCTCGTCTTCGGTCATGTCCTCGGCCGACCTGCGGATCTCGTCCACCGTCAGGCGCGTCAGGTCGCCGATCTCGTCGCGCGAGGTGCCGGCGTAGATCGTCAGCGACCCGGTGTCGTCATAGGCGCCGGCCTGGGCAAAGATCGAATAGCACAGGCCGCGGTCCTCGCGGATCTTCTGGAACAGGCGCGAGGACATGCCGCCGCCCATCGCCATCGCATAGACCTGCGCGGCATGGGCGCGGGGGTCGCGGGCGGCGGGCGCCTCCAGCGACAGGGCGAAGTGCACCTGCTCCAGCGGCTTGACCTCGCGCCGTTCGGTGCCGTCGAACCGCGCGGGGTCGGTCGCCCTGTCGCCGAGGGGCGCCAGGGCGCCGAACAGGTCCTGCGCCTGCGCCACCAGCGCCTCGTGGTCGACGCCCCCTGCCGCGGCCAGGACGATGCGGTCGGGGCCGTAGCGTTCGGTCACGAAGCGGCGGAAGTCGTCGGCGGCAAAGGCCGCGACGCGCGCCTCCGGCCCCAGGATGGTGCGGCCGAAGGGCTGGCCGGGGTAGGACGCCTCCTGCAGCCAGTCGAAGATGATGTCGTCGGGCGTGTCCAGCGCCTGCCCGATCTCCTGCAGGATCACGTGGCGCTCGGTCTCGATGTCGGCGGCGTGGAAGGCGGGGTTCAGCACGATGTCGGCCAGCACGTCCAGCGCGCGCGGCACGTCGGCCGACAGCACGCGGGCATAGTAGGCGGTGGTCTCCTTCGAGGTATAGGCGTTGATGTAGCCGCCCACGTCCTCGATTTCCTCGGCGATGCGCAGCGCGGTGCGGCGCGTCGTGCCCTTGAAGGCCATGTGTTCCAGGAAATGCGCGATGCCGTTCTGGTCCTCGCGCTCGTGCCGCCCGCCCGCCTGCACCCAGAGCCCGACCGAGGCCGACATGAGGCCCGGCATGTCCTCGGTCACCACGCGCAGGCCGTTGTGCAGGGTGGTCAGGCGGCTCATGCCAGGGTTCTCATGCAATGCGGCTTTCGATCAGCGCCTGCAGGGCGGGCAGGTCGCGGGGGATGCGGGTCAGGCGTTCGGGGCGGTCGTAGAGGTCGGCCATGCGGGCGGGCAGGGCGGGGCGCAGGCCGGTCGCGGCCTCGACGGCATCGGGGAACTTGGCCGGGTGCGCGGTGGCAAGCGTCACCATCGGCACGGGGCCGAGGTGCTGTTCCGCGACATGCACGCCCACGGCGGAATGCGGGCACAGAAGCTCGCCCGTCGTCGCGCGCAGGCGGGCGATGGTGGCGGAGGTCTGCGCCTCTGACGCCCGGCCCGAGGCGAAGCCCGCGCGCAGCGCCTGCAGCGCGCCCTGCGGGATGCGGAACCCGCCCGCGCGCAGGTCGGCCATCAGCGCGGCCACGGCCCGCCCGTCGCGCCCCAGCGCATCGAACAGCGCGCGTTCGAAGTTCGACGAGACCTGGATGTCCATCGAGGGGCTGATCGACGGGCGCACGCCCGAGGGGGTGTAGTCCCCGGTGCGCAGCGCGCGGTCGAGGATGTCGTTGTGGTTGGTGGCGACCACCAGCCTTTCTACCGGCAGCCCCATGGCGCGGGCGATGTGGCCCGCGTAGATGTCGCCGAAGTTGCCCGTGGGCACGGTGAAGGCGACCTTGCGGTGGGGCGCCCCCAGCGCCGCGGCGGCGGCGAAGTAGTAGACGACCTGCGCCAGGACCCGCGCCCAGTTGATCGAGTTCACCCCCGCCAGCCGCACCCGGTCGCGGAAGGCGTGGTCGTTGAACATCTCCTTCACCGCCGCCTGGCAGTCGTCGAAATCGCCGTCCATGGCCAGCGCATGGACGTTCGCCTCGGCCGGCGTGGTCATCTGGCGGCGCTGCACCTCTGACACCCGGCCGTGGGGGTAGAGGATGAACAGGTCGACGTTGGCCAGGCCCCGGAACGCCTCCATCGCCGCCGATCCGGTATCGCCCGAGGTCGCGCCCACGATGGTGATCCGCGCCCCCGTCCGCGCCAGGACCGCCTGCATCATCTGCCCGATGAGCTGCATGGCAAAGTCCTTGAACGCGAGCGTCGGCCCGTGGAACAGTTCCATCAGGAAATGCCCGGGCGCGAGCTGCCGCAGCGGCGCCCGCGCGGGGTGGCCGAAGCCGCGGTAGGCGGCGGCGATCAGGCTGCGGAACCCGTCGTCGGTGAAGGCGTCGCCCAGGTAGGGCCGCATCACGCGGAAGGCCACCTCCTCGTAGGGCAGGCCCGCCAGCGCCGCGATGTCGCCGAGCGCCATCCGCGGCACCGCCTCGGGCACATAGAGCCCGCCGTCCCGCGCCAGCCCCGTCATCATCGCCTCGGCGAAGTTCAAGGTCGGGGCCGCGCCCCGGGTCGAGATGTAGCGCATGGATGTCCTCAGGCCGTCCGCCGCCTGATACGCCACAGCAGAAGGAGTGTCATCCCCGCCCAGACGACCGCCATCGCGAACCACTGGATCGCATAGCCGAGGTGGTCATTGGGGATGCCCGAGGCATCGACGGGCCAGGGGATGATGCCGTCGCCGGTGGGCTCGCGGGCCACGACGAGGACGGGCTCGGTGCCGAAATGGGTGGCCATGGCGGGCAGGTCGCGGGCGAACCACAGGCCCCGGGCGGGGTCGGGGGCGGGGGTGTAGCCGTCCGCCTCGTCGGGCCAGGCGAGGTTGCCGGTGACCGCCAGCCCCACCGCCTGACGCGGCGCGGCCTTGGTGTCTTCGGTCACATAGCCGCGGTCCACCAGGATGCGGCGGCCCTCGTCCGTTTCCAGCACCGCGATCACGCGCCAGACCGGGCCCACGCCCTTGCGGCTGGCCAGCACCAGAGCCTCCTGTCCGGTCAGGCGGCCTGCGACGGCGACGGGCAGGTAGCGGTCGCGCGCGGGGTCCGGGGTCCGGGGCAGGGCCGCGGGCGCTTCGCCGATGCGCGCGGCGATCTCGGCCAGGACGCCCTCCTTCCAGGCCATGCGCTGAAGCTGCCACAGCCCCAGCGACACCAGCACCGCCACGCCGGCAAGCCCAAGGATCACCGGTCCCAGATACCGAAGCATGCCATCCCCCTTGCGCACCCTGTCGCCCCATGTGGCACGCAAGGGCGGGGACGGCAACTGCGCCCGGCCTTTGGCTGACGGGCTTGTGTCGGGCACAAGTCTTTCCCCGCCCGGGGGTTGCGGGCCGCGCGGCGGGGCGGTCTGGTGCCCCGCGGGGAGAGAGGTCATGCGCGTCTTCATCAACGGATTCGGGCGGATCGGGCGGTCGGTGCTGCGCGCCTGGGCGCAGGACCCCGGCCGCTGGCCGGGGCTGGACATCGCGGGCATCAACGACATCGCCGCGCCGGAGATCTGCGCGCATCTGTTCGAATACGACAGCGTCTTCGGTCCCTGGCGGGGGACGGTGCGGCTGGCGGAGGGAATGCTGGAGGTGGATGGCCGCGCCATCCCGCTGACGCAGGCGCCCGACATCTCGCGCCTGCCGCTGGCGGGGGTTGACCTGGTGATGGAATGCACCGGGCGGGCGGACAGGGTCGGGGTCGCGTCACGCGGGCTCGCGGCGGGTGCCGGGCGGGTGCTGGTGTCGGGTCCGACGAAGGCGGCGGAGTTCACCGCGGTGCTGGGTGCGAACGAGGCCGGGCTGGCGGGCCAGCGCATCCTGTCCAACGCCTCCTGCACCACCAATGCGCTGGCGCCGCTGGCCGCGGTGCTGGACCGTGCCTTCGGCCTGGTCACGGGGTCGATGACGACGGTGCACTGCTACACCGGCAGCCAGCCCACGACGGATGCCCCGGCCGCCGACTTCGCCCGCAGCCGGGCCGCGGCGCTGTCGATGGTGCCGACCACGACCTCGGCGCAACGGCTGCTGGACGGCGTGTTGCCGCATCTGGCGGGGCGGATCATGGGGTCGGCGGTGCGGGTGCCGGTGGCCTCGGTGTCCTGCGTGGACCTGACGGTGGTGACCGAACGCCCGGCGACGGTCGAGGCGGCCAACGCGGTGCTGCGGCAGGCGGGCGGCGTGATCGGCTGGACCGACCGGGTGCTGGTGTCATCCGACCTGCGCGCCCGGCCCGAGAGCATCGTCATCGCCCTGCCCGAGACGCGCACGACCCCGCAGGGCCTGCTGCGCGTCTTCGGCTGGTATGACAACGAATGGGGCTTTGCCAACCGCATGCTGGACGTGGCGCACCTGCTGGCGGCATGAGGCGCGGTAGATGGCCCTTGCCATTTGCGCCGAAAAGGCGCATTGGGACCGGGCGAACTCGCTGCACATCGACCTTCTGTCTGCTTCACGGCTTACGGTCTCGATCTACAGAGGACGAAGCCAGGCCGCCGCACTCTGCGGGCGGCAACTTGACAGGAGTACTCACGATGGCCAATGGCACCGTGAAATGGTTCAACACCACCAAGGGCTTCGGCTTCATCGCCCCGGCCACCGGCGGCAAGGATGTGTTCGTGCACATCTCGGCGATGGAACGTGCGGGCATCCGCGCGCTGCCCGACGGTCAGGCCGTGACCTTCGACGTCGAGCGCGGCCGTGACGGGCGCGAGTCGGCGATCAACCTCGCGCTGGCCTGATCGCCTTCAGGATTGCGATGGAACGGGGGCGGCCGATGGCCGCCCCCGTTCCGCTTTCCGGCGGTCGGCCATCGCCGCCGCGCCCCGTCCGCCGTTCCGCGGCCGCCGCGCCCCGTCCGCCGCGCCC
>CAZCPY010000106.1:0-10697 GCA_964499865.1 uncultured Rhodobacterales bacterium
GCCAGATCAATTCATCCTAAACCCGATCCACCAGATGCCGGGACTGAACACCTAGGATGTCCATCAGGTGGAGAAGGTTGGATCTCAAGCCCATCCCCTCCGCCATCCGAACGCCCCCCGAAATCCAACCTTCTTCGCCGCTCTCAACGGTGCGTTCGGAAGGTCAAGTCGACCCTGACTCCAACCCGGTCCCCTTTCAGGGAGCGAAGCGGAGGAACCGGTGCGGCACCAAAGCGAGTTTGCGGCCCGCATCAGGTCAGGCGGCAACAGCGCCTTCTCTTTGCCGCTTGGTCCCGTTCGGGCGCCGGAAGTCGGGTTCTCGGTGATTCCTGACAGGCTGCTGGACAGCATCATTGACGACGCACTGGCTGCCGGCGCTGCCCGCCTGAACGGTTTTCTCGCTGAGGGTGTCTGCATCGACATAACGTCAGTGGATCCTGCCGCGATCCGGGACCAAATTCGCACCGCCGTCGCGGAACGGCTGCGCGAAACAGGCGGGCCGGTCGATCCCGACGATCCGGTCGTCCGTGCGATCCTCGCGCGATATGCCGAGACATTGAACGGCCACTTTCAGGAAGAGGCGCTTCAGTTCGAAACCTGCGTCTGGCGCGGTCAGGACGGGCCCCGTGTTCGCGCCGCACATGCCGGGCACGATTTTCGGAGGTTCGCTTACGTCCGATCCGCCCGCCGGAGGGCATCCTGGCGGGGCCGGGAACTGCCGATGGACGGCCGAACCGATCATTGATCCCGGCGCACCGGTCCGCGCCGCGATGGCCGCGACCCGTTGCGCGCTTTCCGAATCCGGGCCGATCAGCAGCGGTTGGTCCACCTTGGCGGCGATCCAGTCGGCCAGCGCGGGCGCGGCCTGCACGGCGGCGGCCGGGATGGTGCAAAGCTCGGACAGCGCCAGGCGGCGGTGCAGGTGCGAGTCAACCGTCACGATCCCGTCGAACAGGGACGAGACCAGCCGGGCGAAAGTGTCCGAGGTGACGGCCTTTCCCGGATGAGGCGCCTTGTCCCGGCGCGCTTAGGCCAGATAGGGCGCGACCAGCCGCACCCGGTCCGCCCCCTGGCTGCGGGCGGCATCGGCGGCAAAGGCCAGGCGCAGGAAGTCGGGGGCCGGCCCGGCCAGGGTCGCCACGATGTCGACGGTCCGCCCCGCGACCGGGGTCAGAAGCCGCAGATAGGTCTCGCCATCCGGGAAGCGGCGGGTCTCGACCATGCCGACATCGGACTTCCGGGCCTTGGCAAGCTGCCGGGCAAAGGTCTCGTTGCCCGGCATGGGCAGGATGAGGGGCGCTTGGGTCATGCGTGCCGTGCCTCCCCGGTCAGCGCGACGCGACCGGCCGGGAAGCCTCGTGCCCGAACAGCTCGGGACATTCCTCGGCGCATTTGTTGGTCAGGATGATCCAGGCCAGATGCAGCGTCGCCAGCCCCGCCAGCAGGCAGAAGAACGAGATGTAGGCATAGCGCAGGAAGGTCACGTCCAGCACGACCACGACCATGACCGTCACCGCGAAGTGGCGCATGTGGCGGTAGCGCGACAGAAGCGGCGGCACGGTGATCAGCAGGACATAGATGGTATAGGTCAGCCAGCGCGGCAGGAACTGGTCCAGCAGCATCGAATTCTCGTAGGCCAGCGAGTTCTGGTTGACCGTCACCACCAGCCAGTCGGTGCCGAACCCGTGCGGGATGTAAAGCATGAGACCGAACACGATCCCGACCAGGGTCATCGCCATCAGCCAGGGCCGGCGGCGGCTGTCGGACGGCTCCAGCACCCAGACCGAGAACGGGATCCAGAACGGCCACATGAACCAGGTGAAGAAGATGAAGCCCATCGCGCCAAGGGTCATCGTGGCGTTGTCGCCCGTGTTCATGCCGACCCAGACGAAGCCCTCGCTGAACTGCTGGATCCCGGCAAAGAGCGGCATCAGGCCGATCGGCAGATAGCGCCAGTTGCTGCGCGCAGCCTTGACGATGATCGCCGCGCCCCCCGTGGTCAGAAGCGCGCTGGCGGTGAAGCTGACCGTTGCCGAAAGACACATGGCGTTTCCCTTTCTATGCCGAGATCACGGTGCCGGCCGTCCCGTCCATGATCGCGGCGGCATCTTCCATCCGGCCGATCCCGGCCAGTCGCCCGCCCGAAGCGACAAAATTCATCCCCGCCGTCACCTTCGGTCCCATCGAACCGGCCGGCAGCGCAAGGTGCCCGGCCTCGACGGCGGACAGACGCGCAAGGCGCCGGGCCTCGGGCGTGCCGAAGCCTTCCATCACCCCGTCAACATCTGTCAGCATGAGCAGCGCGTCAGCCTTGATCGAGGTTGCCAGCAGCGCGCTGGCATGGTCCTTGTCGATCACCGCCTCGACCCCGGTCAGGCTGCCATCGGCCCGCCGCACCACCGGAATGCCGCCGCCACCGGCGCAGATCACCACCACGCCCTGCGCCAGCAAGAGCCTGATCACCCGCAGGTCGGGAATCTCGACCGGCTTTGGCGAGGGCACGACGCGCCGCCAGTGGGCACCGTCCGGGGCGATGGCCCAGCCACGCTGCGCGGCAAGCGTCTTTGCCTCGGCCTCGGCATAGACCGGGCCGACGGGCTTGGTCGGGCGGGCAAAGGCCGGATCGGCCGGATCGACCACGATCTGCGTCAGAAGGGTCGCCACCGGCCGATCGTGCCCCAGCGCGTTCTCCAGCTCCTGCTCGATAAGATAGCCGATCATGCCTTCGGTTTCCGCCCCCAGCATGTCCAGCGGATCGGGGGCATCCGGCCGGAAGGCCGCCCCCTGCAAGGCCAGCAGCCCGACCTGCGGGCCGTTGCCATGCGTCACCACCAGGTCATGCCCGGCCCGCACCAGCCCGGCCAGCGCCAATGCCGCCTGCGCCGCATTGGCGCGCTGGACCTCGGCCGTCATCGGCTCTCCCCGGCGCAAGAGCGCATTGCCGCCCAGGGCCGCGACCACCAGCACCCCTCAGCCCCCCAGCGTGGCGACAAGCACCGCCTTGATCGTGTGCAGCCGGTTCTCGGCCTGGTCAAAGACCACCGAGGCGGGGCTTTCAAACACCGCATCGCTGACCTCCATCTCGGTCAGGCCGAACTTTTCCGCGATCTCGCGGCCCACCGCCGTCTCGGTGTTGTGGAAGGCGGGCAAGCAGTGCATGAACCGCGCCCGCGGGTTGCCGGTGCGCGCCATCATCGCCGCGTCGATGCGCCAGGGGGTCAGCAGCTTGATCCGCTCGGCCCATTTCGCCTTGTCCTCGCCCATCGACAGCCAGACATCGGTATACAGGAAATCGGCACCCTTCACCGCCTCGTCGGGGTCCTTGGTCACGGTGATCCGCGCGCCGGTCTCCTCTGCGATGGCCAGAGCCTCGTCGATCACCGGCTTTTTCGGCCAGCAGGCCTTGGGGCCGCCCAGACGCACGTCCATCCCCATCTTGGCCCCGCCGATCAACAGGCTTTCGCCGACATTGTTGCCCGCGTCGCCCAGGAAGGCGAAGGCGATCTTGCGCAGCGGCTTTTCGGCATGTTCCTGCATGGTCAGGAAATCGGCCAGCACCTGGGTCGGGTGGAACTGGTCGGTCAGCCCGTTGTAGACCGGCACACCGGCGTAACGCGCCAACTCCTCGACGATCTCCTGCCCGAAGCCGCGATATTCGATCGCGTCATAGACCCGGCCCAGGACACGCGCGGTATCTCGCACGCTTTCCTTGTGGCCGATGTGGCTGCCCGAGGGGCCAAGGTAGGTGACATGCGCGCCCTGATCGTGCGCGGCGACCTCGAAGCCGACGCGGGTGCGCGTCGAATCCTTCTCGAAGATCAGCGCGATCTCGCGGCCCTTCAGCAGTTGCTGTTCGGTCCCGGCATATTTCGCGGCCTTGAGGTCGGCCGAAAGTTTCAGAAGAAAGCCGATTTCCGCCGGCGAGTAGTCGCGCAGGGTCAGGAAATGGCGGTTGCGCAGGTTGAAGCTCATGATTTTTCCTTCGATTTCAGGCGGGGTCGCGGATGGTCGGGCAGGTCATGCAATGTCCGCCGCCCCGGCCCCGGCCCAGTTCCGCCCCCGGCATCTCGCGCACGTCGATGCCTTCGGCGCGCAGCATGGCGTTGGTGTCGTCGTTGCGGTCATAGCCCACGATCACGCCCGGCCGCAGCGCCACGACGTTGTTGCCGTCGTTCCACTGTTCGCGCGCACGTTCGGCCGGATCGCTGCCGCCGGTCGGCACGATCCGCAGTTTCTTGAAGCCGAGGATCTCCGCGACAACCTCGAAGATCGGGCGGCGGTCCTCGGTGACACGGAACGGCTTGCCCGCGCCGCCGGGGCGCAGGTCGAAGCAGGTGATGCCGTCGGCGACTTCCTTGAAGGTCGTGACCACATCGCCGCCGCAGAAGGTGAAGACCGTGTCGAGGTGCATCGCCGACCGGGTGCGCGGCAGACGGCAGGCGACGACGCGCGACGCCGCCCCCTGATCGAACAGCGCCTGGGCGAAGAGCCCGATGCCCTGCGCCGAGGACCGCTCGCCCATGCCGACAAGGACTGTGTCCTTGCCCACCGGCATGATGTCGCCGCCTTCCAGGCTTGCCGGGCCGAAGTCGCGCGCCGGGTCGCCGAACAGTTCGCGCACCCGGCCCGCGAATTTCGGATGATGCCGGTAGATCGCGGTGGTCAAAAGCGTCTCGGGCTTGCGCGCCGCCCAGAACATCGGGTTCAGCGACACCCCGCCGTGGACAAAGGCGCTGTTGTCGCGGGTGAAGATCATGTTCGGCAGGGGCGGCAGGATGAAGCCCGCCTTGCCCAGCCAGGCCCCGAACAACCCCTCGGGCGCGAAGGGCAGATCGCCCACCGTCAGCCCGCCGATCAGCCAGCGCGCCAGATCGACGCCCGACAATCCCTCCATCCACAGCCGCAAGGGGTCCACCATGCCCGCGCCGACGGTGGTCAGTGTCACCCTGTGGTCAAGGACAAAGGCCCGGCCCGCCGGAATCTCCAGCGTTTCGGCCAGCAGGTCGTTGGCGTCCAGCACCTCGATGCCTTCGGCGCGCATCAGATCGGTAAAGACGGCATGGTCCTTGATCGCCTGCTTGACCCAGAACACGTCGTCGAACAGCAGTTCGTCGCAGTTTTCCGGTGTGAGCCGACGGTGCGCCAGACCCGGACGGCAGACGATCACCTGGCGCAGGCGACCGGCTTCGGAATGGACGCCAAGGGTTGGTTCGGACATGGGATGCTCCGGTCAAAGGAAGGTGGCGACGCTGAGCGCGGCCATGATGAACAGGGTCAGGATCAGCAGCAGCGGCCAGACGAAGGCCAGCCAGCGTTCGTAAGGCACGCGGGCGATGGCCAGACCGCCGATGACCACGGCGAAGGTCGGGTTGATCAGGTTCACGAGCCCGTTGGCCGACTGGTAGGCGGTGACGGCCAGCGACCGGTCCACCCCGGCGAAGTCCGACAGGGGTGCAAGGATCGGCATCGACAGCACGGCAAGTCCCGACGAGGACGGCACGAAGAAGCTCATCCCCACCTCGATCCAGTAAAGAAGGTTGATGAAGGCAAGCTCCGACAGCCCGGAAACCGCGCCCGCGGCGGCGTTCAGGATCGTGTCGGCGATCAGCCCCTGCTCCATCACCACGACGATGCCGCGGGCAAGCCCGATCACCAGCGCCACGCCCAGAAGGTCGCGCGCGCCGGTGATGAAGGCGCCGGTCAGCCCCTTTTCGCCCAGCCGGCCGATCAGCCCGACGACGATGGCCGAGGCGAAGAACATCGTGCTCATCTCTGCCATCCACCAGCCCTGGGACGACACGCCCCAGATCAGCGCCGCGAAGGTCAGCGCGAAGACGACGAGGACCAGCGACTGCGTGCCGGTCAGCGTCGCGCCCTCGCCGGTGGCGGCCCCGCCCGCAAAGGCGGCGCGGTGGTCGGCGGCAAGGTCGGCCACCCGCGACAGCGACGGATCGCGCCGGACCCGCATCGCATAGCGCATGACATAGCCGATGCAGATCGCCAGCCCCCCGATCAGCAGCACCAGCCGCAGGGCCAGCCCGTCGGTGAAGGCGACACCCGCCGCATTCGACGCGATCACCGTGGCAAAGGGGTTTATGGTGGATCCCAGCGTGCCGATCCCGGCCCCCAGAAGGATGATCGCCGCCCCGGTGACGGCATCGTATCCCGCCGCGATCATCACCGGGATCAGCAGCCCGTAGAAGGCCAGCGTTTCCTCGGCCATGCCATAGGTGGTGCCGCCCAGCGCGAAAAGGCTCATCAGGATCGGGATCATCCAGATCTCGCGCCCCTTCAGCCGCGCCATGGCCCGGCGGATGCCGGTGTCGATGGCGCCGGTGGCGTTCACCACGCCCAGAAAGCCGCCAAGGATGATCACGAACAGCGCCACGTCGATCGCGTTGGCCGAATAGCTGACCGGATCGTAGAACCCGGCTATGGGGGCCATCAGGATGTCGATGAGGCCCTGCGGATTGGCCTCGACCGTCTTGTAGGTCCCGGCGACCGCGATCTCGCGGCCGACGGCCTCGCTCTCGGCCCGGTCGAACTTGCCGGCCGGGATGATCCAGGTCAGGGCACCGACCAGGACGATCAGCAGGAACAGGATCGTGTAGGCGGTCGGGAACCGGCTGGCCAGACGGTCGGGCTGCGGCCCGGTGGTGACGTCGCTCATGCGGTGTTCCTTTCAGGCAGTTGGGAGGAGGTGGCCCTATTCGCCACCATCCATCTTCATCATCAGCGCCGAGATCGGCGCGGGAATGTCCGCTTCGGTAAAGCGCTTCTGCTCTCCGGCGTCGTGGACGAAGGCGATGATGTCGGCCAGGTCCTGCCCGGTCAGTTCGATCGGGGCACCCAGTTCCTCGCGCTGCAGGGCGACCATCGCCTCGGACCCGCGCCACATGCCAGCGGCAAAGTCGAACGGGTTCATCATCGGTTCCATGTATTCGGCGTCCATCGGCGGCGCATCCGCGCCACCGATCCCGTTGACCGAGTGGCAGAGCACACAGCCCTTGGCTGCGAAAAGCTGCCGCCCCGCCGCCGCATCCATGCGGGGCAGGATGATGCCGGTGGCCATCATCGGCATGGTGTCGCCCACCGGCTTATCCTGTGCGACGGCAGGCGCAAGCGCACCGGCCGCAAGCCAGAACCACAGGATGCGCAAAACTGCCGTCATGACGTGGCCCCTCCGGCAACACTTCCCCAAGGCAGGAACGCCGGAACCCGCGCGGCCCAGGCGTCGTATTCGGCACCAAACCGGGCGCGCGCCTCCCGCTCCTCGGTGCGGGCAAGGCGCAGGTACATCCAGATCAGCACCGGATACATGGCAAGCGTCAGGATCGTCGGCCACTGCACCAGAAACCCGGTCAGGATCAGCACGAAGCCCGCATATTGCGGATGGCGCATCCGCGCGTAGGGGCCGGTCGTGGCCAGCCTGCCCGCGCGCTGTGCCGCGAAAAGCACCGGCCAGGCCGCCGACAGCAGCCAGAATCCGCCGCCGATCAGCACGAAGCTCAGGATGTGGAACGGGCCGAAATGCGGGTTCGCCCGCCAGCCGAACAGCATCTCCGGCAGATGCCCGGCATTGTGCGAGAACCAGTCGATGCCGGGATAGGCGGATTGCAGCCAGCCCGACAGCAGATAGATCGTCAGCGGAAAGCCGTACATCTCGGCAAAGAGCGCCACCAGAAAGGCGCCGAACGCGCCGAAACTGCGCCAGTCGCGCGGGGTCTGCGGCTTGACGAAGCTCAGCGCGAAGATGATGAACACCGCCGCGTTGACGGCGGCAAGAAGCCAGAGCCCATAGGCGGGCGCGCTGTCAACGCTCATGGCTGCACATCCTTTCTCCCATCCGCCGCACCGGCGGCGTCCGGCCCGGATGGCCCGGCCCCGTGCCCGCCGTGCCCCCCATGCCCGCCGTGCATCAGCGAATGCAGCCCGATGCAGGCGAAAAGCGGCAGCAGGATCAGCAGGTTGCCAAAGGGGATGTGCAGCCGGTGTTCGTAGACAAGAAGCAGGGCGCCAAGCCCGGCAAATCCGGCAAGCGCGATACGCCACCGCGTCCGTGACGGGTTATCGGAGGTGGCCGTGCCTTCGGAACGGCGGTGATCGTGCATGGTCGCAGGCCCTTCGGTGACACGGGACTTGATCCTGTGCAGGGGAAAGACGCTTCCGACGACGCCACATTACAGTGCCGGAATGTGCGGTCGCCCGGCGGCAAGCTGCGGTGCCGCCGCCGGAATTGACTCAGGTCAAGGCGCCGCCCGCCGTCCCGGCCTAGCGAAAGGCATGGAGCACGCGATCAACAGGCCGGACGTCCTTGCCGCGAGTGCAATTCGGGGTTTCCTGAAGGCAATCGTCTGCGGGCTGCTGGTCCTGTCCCTGATTACCGCAATTCTCGAATTGCAATGGCCGTCCGAAAAAAGCCCGGCCGAGACGCCGCTGACGCACGTGGTGGTCGTACCGACAATCGCTTGCGCAATCCAAACGGCAAGCGCATCATCGCATTGCCAGCTTTCCGAGGCACTGTCGCGCTTGACGGATTGCGTGGATTCCGGCCTGACCTTGCGCTCCATACCCCGCTTCTCGCTCCGGGACGCCCTGGCTCGGCTTCAACACCGGCCGGACCGTCCGCTGCGCCCGCCTACTCCGTTTTCCTTCATCGCCTGAGCGCGGCAAGCGCCTGAACGCCGGCCACCGACTTTCGGGGCCAACGCGCCCGGTCGCTGCCATTCAGTCAGTTCCAGAAAACGGATGCCACCATGTTTCACATCACCCCTTCCCGCTACGACGTGCCGGACCCGGCCCCGGTCAACCCGGACCCCTGCGCGCTGCTGGTCTTTCGCAAGGCGCACTACCTTGCCTACCTGCGTCGCCGCGTCGGCAGCGCCGATGTGGCCGAGGACGTGTTCCAGGATTTCGCCGTCAAGGTCATCCGCGCCGCCCGCGCCCGCGAGCCGGTCGGAAACACCGCCGCCTGGGTCTTCCGGGTGCTGCGCAACACGCTGTTCGACCACTACCGCCGCAAGGACGCGCGGCTGAGGGGCGAGGCCGGATATACCCTGCACAGCAAGCTGCTGTCCGAACCGGGCGATGCCGACGCGGCCGGTGCGGCCTCGGACGCGGATGCCGCGCAGACGCTGGATGCCGCCCTGGCAAGCATCCGCCCCGATCATGCCGGCGTGATCCGGGCCCTTTACTTGCAGGACCTTCCGCGCGAGGCTGTCGCGAGGGCGCTGGGGCTGGAAATCGGCACGCTGAACGTCCGCGCGTTCCGGGCGCGCCGCGCGCTGCGCGACGCCCTGCTGCGCCAGGGCGGCGGTTCCGGCGACGGGGACGCAGCCTCTGCCGGATCGGGCGGAGGGTCGGCACGAACGGCCTCCGCCGCCGCAACCGGCGCTGCAACCGCACTTTGCACGGCAGGGTGAGCATGATGGATCACAGTCTTTCCGACCTTCTGGCCGACCAACCGCCGGGAAAGACCGCCCAGGCCCGCGCTCGGCGCGCGGCGGTCGAGGCCGCCTTGCTGGATGGGCAACAGCGAATCCTCGGCTTTCTTGTCGCGCGGCTGAGAAACATCGAGGACGCCAAGGATGTCCTGCAGGACTTTTCCATGCGCGCGATCACCCGCGCCGACGACCTGCGCGACGTGGCAAGCGTCCGGGGCTGGCTTGGCCGCCTGCTTGCGACCGCGATCACGGATCACCACCGGCGTTCGGCCAGACAGCCAAGGCCGGACCTCGGCTCGGACGCACTGACCGACCTGTCCGAGGCCCTTGCCCACCCGGACGCCGAGACCGATGCCGTCGTCTGCGACTGCCTGCACGACCTCATCGGCCTTCTCGATCCCGGGACGCGCGACCTCCTGCGTCGCATCGACCTCCTGGGCCAGTCCCGCGACGAGGTGGCGCGGTCGCTGAACATCTCAGAGGGAACGCTTGCGGTGCGTCTGCACCGGGCACGGCGGAAGCTGCGCGACCTTCTGATCCGGATGTGCGTGACCTGTCCCGAGCACGGATTTCTCGACTGCGCCTGCGACCGCGCCCGGGCGCGGCAACAGGCGGCCAAGGCCGTGACGTCCGGCGGCGGCCTGTAATGCGCCAGCCGGTTCCGCGTCTGTCATCCGGGCAGGGACCGTATTCTGCGGCTGCCCGAAACGCCAACTTCACCAGGAGCCAAGAGATGAACAGACCCGAAGTCGCCTCGAGGACCGAAGCCGAGACCGTCCAGGCCGGATGCTGCGGATCGGCGGGAACGCAGGACCAAGCGGCCGCGTCGGACTCTGCGCCGCATGACCATGCCGGCCATGCCGCGTCGAAGACCGGCGCAGCGGCGAAACCCGCCGACAAACCGAAATCCGGGCATGGGTCCGGGTGCTGCTGTTCCTGAAACGACAGGGCCGCAGCGTGCCGGACCTTCCCGGCGCGCTGCGGCTCCGGCAGACGAAAGCAGGGGAAGAATGGCGACGACCGCAACGCTTGACTTCAGCGCCTCGGCCGACCGGCTGGGGCATCTGGGCATCGAAAAGCAGCTTGCAAGGCAACCGGGCGTGACCTCGGCCACGGCCAATCCGGCGGGCCTGTCCGTGACCGTCACCTTCGACGAAAGCGTCACGGATGTCGAGAAACTGCGCAAGACGGTCGAGGACTGCGGCTATCACTGCGCGGGCGAGGTGCTGCCCAACCACGTCTGCGACGCCCATG
>CAZCPY010000107.1:0-10500 GCA_964499865.1 uncultured Rhodobacterales bacterium
CGGAAGATGAGACCGGCGGGTTCATCTTCCGATCGCAAATATCCTCAGGGGGGAGCGACCGAAGGGAGCGGTGGGGGCGGAACGCCCCCTCGGCGGAGGTCATGGGCTTCTTCAGCCCATGGCCGACAGGAAAGGAATGTGCCGAAGGCACGCAATTTGCTTCAGCGGCCGGGGGCGGGCGCGGCGGTTTCGCTTGACCGGCGGGGCATTCCCGGAAAACCTGTCGCCCCATGTTCCCGATCCGCGACCACAACCCCTCCGGCCGCCGCCCCTTCGTGACCTGGGCGCTGGTGGCGATCAACGTCACCGTCTTCCTCGGCTCCTGGCTGTCGATGTCGGAACGCGACCTGGCCTGGTTCTTCTACACCTGGGGTGTCGTGCCCGGCGTGGTGACCGGTGCCATTCCGGAGGGGTACACCCCCAATGCCGGGCCGATCACGCTGGTGACCTCGATGTTCCTGCACGGCGGCTGGATGCATCTGGCGGGCAACATGCTGTTTCTCTGGGTTTTCGGCGACAACATCGAGGACGAACTGGGGTCCGTCCGGTTCCTGGGCTTCTACCTGCTGGCGGGGCTGGCCGCGGCCGGCTTGCAGATTGCGGCGGACCCGGACAGCCAGATCCCGATGGTGGGCGCCTCGGGGGCCATCGCGGGCGTGCTGGGGGGCTATATCCTGATGTTCCCGCGCGCCAAGGTGGACGTGCTGTTCATCTTCATCATCTTCTTCAAGGTCGTTCCCATCCGGGCCTCGATCGTCCTCGGCATCTGGTTTGCGCTGCAGCTGGTCGGCGGGTTCAACACGCCGTCCGACCAGGGCGGGGTGGCCTACTGGGCGCATGCGGGGGGGTTCCTCGCGGGCGTGGTCCTGCTTGTCCCGGTGCTTGCCGCGCGCGGCGGCACGGCCTACTGGGCGCGCACCGGCGGCGCGCCGCCGCATCCCGAAACGCAGTACACACGTTCGCGCATCCCGGTCGTGGTGAAGCGGGGCTGAGGCTCAGGCCACCATCTGCAGCGCGGCCTTCGGCACGATCCCCAGCGCGCGGCAGACCTCGCGGGTCAGGTGGGGGCGGTTCAGGGTGTAGAAGTGCAGGTCCTCCACCCCTTCGCCCAGTAGCCGGTCGCAGAGCGTGGTGCACTGGGTCAGCGCCAGCAGGTCCTCGCGCCCGTCGCGGGCGGCCATCTGGAAGGCTTCGTCCAGCCGCGGCGGCACGCGGGTGCCGCAGCGGGCGGCAAAGCGCCTGGCGCCGTCCCAGGACTGGATCGGCAGGATGCCGGGGATGACCGGCGCGGCAATCCCCGCCCTGGCGCAGCGGTCGCGGAAGCGCAGGAAGGTGTCGGCCTCGAAGAAGAACTGGGTGATCGCGGACGACGCGCCCGCGTCGATCTTGCGTTTCAGCCAGGCCACGTCGGCATCGCCGTCGGCCGCATCGGGGTGCGGTTCGGGATAGGCGCCGACGCGGACCTTGAACTTGCCGGTCGCAGCCAGCGCCGCCACCAGCTCGGTCGAATCCGCGAAACCCTCCGGGAGCGGGGTGAAGCGCGCGGCCCCTTTCGGCGCGTCGCCGCGCAGGGCCACGATCTCGGTCACGCCCGCCGCGGCATAGGCGGCGGCGATTTCCAGCGTCTCGGCCCTTGTCGCATCGACGCAGGTCAGGTGCGCGGCGACGTTCAGGCCGTAGTTGCGGCCGATGGCGGTGACCGCCTCGTGCGTCAGCTTGCGCGTGGTGCCGCCCGCGCCGTAGGTGACCGACACGAAGCCCGGCGCCAGCGGCGCCAGCGCCTGCACGGTTTCCCACAAGCGGAAGGACGCATCCAGCGTCTGCGGCGGGAAGAATTCGAAGGACACGCGCGGAGCCATGGGGAACCTCTTTGTTGCCCCCGTTGTCCCACGCCGCACGATGTGAGACAAATTCATAATTCTCACGATCATCATGAGAGATGTTCAAGATGCACCTCGAATTCCGCCACCTGCGCACGATCCGGGCCATCCATCAGGCGGGCGGCCTCGCACGCGCGGCCGAGATCCTGCACACCACCCAGTCGGCGCTGAGCCACCAGATCGCGGGGCTGGAGGATCAGGCGGGGGTGGAGCTGTTCGTGCGGCGGTCCAAGCCCCTGCGCCTGTCGGCGGCGGGCCTGCGGGTGCTGCGGCTGGCCGAGCGCGTGCTGCCCGAGGTGGATGCCCTGGCCGAAGAGTTCCGCGCGCTGCGGCAGGGACGGACCGGGCGGCTGCACATCGCCATCGAATGCCACGCCTGTTTCGACTGGCTGTTCCCGGTGCTGGAACAGTTCCGCCACGCCTGGCCCGAGGTCGACGTGGACATCCGCGCCGGGCTTGCCTTCGATGCCATCCCGGCGCTGGCGCGCGAGGAGGTGGACCTCGTGATCTCCTCCGATCCCGTGGACATGGACGGCATCGTCTTCAACCCGCTGTTCGACTACGAGCCGCGCCTCGTCGCCGCCGCGGCGAATCCGCTGGCGTCGCGCGACGAGGTGACGGCCGAGGATTTCCGCGACCAGGTGCTGATCACCTACCCCGTCCCGCGCGACCGTCTGGACGTCTTCACCGAGCTTCTGACCCCCGCCCGGGTGGAACCCCGGGCGCAGCGGCAGGTGGAACTGACGGCGGTGATCCTGATGCTGGTGGGGTCGAACCGCGGCGTGGCCGTGCTGCCCGACTGGGTGCTGCGCGAGGTGCGCAGCAGCGCCGACTACGTCACCCGCCCCCTGGCGGGCCGGCCGGTCAAGCGGCTCTATGCGGCGACCCGCACCGGGGACGTGGCGCGCCCCTTCATGGCGCATGCGCTGCGGCTGGGCCGCAGCGAGCCGGTCAAGCTGCAGCGCGGCTGAGGCGCCGTCAGCTCTTCGGCCGGGCGACGTTCATCACCCAGAGCACGCGGCCCTGCTGGTCGAAGGCGACCGACACGCCGATCTCCTTCAGCGTGGGGTCGAGTACGGCGGCCCAGTGCGGCGGCGAATTGCGCCAGATCGTGGCGGCAGAGGATGCCGCCTGCTGCCGCGAAAAGGCGAGGTTCTCGTTCCCGGCCTTCAGCCTGTAGCCCGTGGCCTTGATCCTTTCGCCCAGCCGCGGGCCGCCGGGGCGTGCATGGTCGAAATAGCCGTAGCGCGCCATGTCGCAGGCCTGGAAGGCGGCGGCGCGGTCGAGCTTGGGGTTGCGCCGGTAGGCGGGCAGGCCGCGGGCGGCGCGTTCGGCATTGACCCAGGCCACCACCTCGGCCGCCAGCGTGCGGGCCTCGTCCGGGGCGGCGCAGGGGGCAGCCTGCGCGGCGGCAGGCATCAGGAAAAGGGCGGCAGCAAGGATCAGGCGGCGCATCGGCGTAGGTCCCCTCGGGCAGAGTTCTGGACGGATGCGCGCGATGGTGAAAGCCCCTTGTGGCAAGGATGCGGCAGAGGTCGGGAAGACCGGCGGCAACTCGCGCAAGCTGGCCGCACCCCCCGACGGTGCCCCGCCTCTCGCGGCCGTGACATTTGCGATTGCGATTGCGCGAGCCCCGTCTAATCTCGGGCGCATCGCAACGCGGCCGCCAGATGCCGCAGCAACGGGGAGACGACCATGACCAAGCTTCGCCTCATCGGCACGACGGCGCTTGCGCTGTCGGTCGCCTTGACCTCCGCCCTGCCCCCCGCGATGGCCCAGGTGACCGCCATCGGCGCGCCCGAAGGGCAGGTCAACATCGTGGCCTGGCCGGGCTATATCGAGCGCGGCGAGACCGACAAGGCCTTCGACTGGGTGACGAAGTTCGAGGCGGCCTCGGGCTGCACGGTCAATGTCAAGACCGCCAACACCTCGGACGAGATGGTCGCGCTGATGAACGAGGGCGGCTTCGACCTCGTCACCGCCTCGGGCGACGCGTCGCTGCGGCTGGTGGCGGGCAAGCGGGTGCAGCCGATCAACACCGACCTGATCCCGTCCTGGTCAACCGTCGACGACCGGCTGAAGAACGCAGCCTGGCACACGGTTGATGGCGTGAACTACGGCGTCCCCTACATGTGGGGGCCGAACGTACTGATGTACAACACCGAAGTGTTCAAGGAACCGCCGACCTCATGGAACGTGGTGTTCGAGGAAATGACCCTGCCCGACGGCAAGACCAACAAGGGGCGGGTGCAGGCCTATGACGGTTCGATCTATGTGGCCGACGCCGCGCAATACCTGATGGCGACCAAGCCGGAACTGGGCATCACCTCGCCTTACGAGCTGAACGAGGACCAGTACAAGGCCGCGCTGGACCTGTTGCGCCAGCAGCGCACGCTGGTCAGCCGCTACTGGCACGACGCCTTCATCCAGATCGACGACTTCAAGAACGAGGGCGTGGTCGCGTCCGGTTCCTGGCCGTTCCAGGTGAACCTGCTGAAGGCCGAAGGGCTGCCGATCGCCTCGACCATTCCGAAGGAAGGGGCGACGGGCTGGGCCGACACCACGATGATGGCGGTCGACGCAGCGAACCCGAACTGCGCCTATCTGTGGATGGAGCATACGCTGTCGTCCAATCTGCAATCCGACCTTGCGGTCTGGTTCGGCGCGAACCCGTCGGTTCCGGCGGCCTGCACCGACGGTTCGGGCATGTCGACGGCGGAAAGCTGCGCCGCCAACGGGATGCAGGATTTCGAGAAGATCCGGTTCTGGACCACGCCGGTCGCCAACTGCGCGCAGGGCGAAGGCAAGTGCGTGCCCTACTACCGCTGGGTGTCGGACTACATCGGCGTGATCGGCGGCCGCTAGGGCGCCATCGCCCCCTCCCCGCCGGGGAGGGGGCTTCGCAGGGCGGGGCTCACCCCGCCAGGACGCAACGGCGGGGCGAACCCCGCCCTACGGATCACCGATGACCGCAGCCGTCGAATTCGCCCGCGTCTCCCGCCACTTCGGCCCCGCGGCAAATCCCGTCAGGGCGGTCGACGCGGTCGACCTGTCGATCGCCGAAGGCGCCTTCTTCGCCATGCTGGGGCCTTCCGGCTCGGGCAAGACCACCTGCCTGCGGCTGATCTCGGGGTTCGAGAAGCCGACCGCCGGGCAGGTCCGCATCTTCGGCCAGGATGTCAGCGACACGCCGCCGCACCTGAGGAACGTCAACACCGTCTTCCAGGACTATGCGCTTTTCCCGCACCTCGACGTGCGCGACAACGTGGCCTACGGGCTGATGGTCAAGGGCGTCGCCCGCGCGGCCCGCCACGCCAGGGCCGAGACGATGCTGGCGCTGGTGCACCTTGACGGCTACGGCGACCGCAGGCCCGCGCAGCTTTCGGGCGGGCAGAGGCAGCGCGTGGCGCTGGCCCGCGCCCTGGTCAACGAACCCCGCGTCCTGCTGCTCGACGAACCCCTGGGCGCGCTGGACCTCAAACTGCGCGAGGCGATGCAGGACGAACTCAAGTCGCTCCAGGCCTCGCTCGGCATCACCTTCGTCTTCGTCACCCACGATCAGGGCGAGGCCCTGTCGATGGCCGACAGGCTCGCGGTCTTCAACGAAGGCCGCATCGTCCAGGTGGGCAAGCCGTCCGACATCTACGACCGCCCCGCCACGCGGTTCGTCGCGGATTTCGTCGGCTCCTCCAACGTCCTGCCCCCCGACCTCACCCGCACCCTGGGCGGCCCGCCCCGCTGGGCCTCGATCCGCCCCGAGGCGCTGCGCCTCGCGCCCCAGAGCGCGACCCTCTCCGGCCCGGTGACCGGCCTGCGCTACCTCGGCTCCGGCACCCGCGCCATCATCACCACCCACGGCACCGAGGTCGCCGTGATGATCCCCGCAGGCCACCCCGTTCCCGCCCCGGGCACCCGGACCGGCCTCTGCTTCGACCCCGCGGCGCTGCATGTGATGGAGGGCGAGGGATGACGCCCGACGGCACGCCTCGCGCCGTTCATCTCTTCCCAAGTATCCCACGGGGGTCCGGGGGTGTGAAACCCCCGGGCGGAGGGCCGGGCGCGACCTTTCGCGCGGCAGCGCCTGCGGGCGGCCGCTGCCCGGCGCGGGGGTTCAAAGGGGGGCTCCGCCCCCCTTTGCCCGGCCCAAGGGCGCAGCCCGCGGGAGAGCACCCCCACCGCCCGCGCGACGCCCGGCGATGACCGCCATCCTCCCCGCCCGTGGCCCCGCCGACCGACTTACGGCGACGTTCTGGCGCCGCCCGAACCTGCTGCTGCTGCTTCTCCTCACCCCGCCGCTGATCTGGCTGGGGCTGGTCTACCTGGGCTCGCTGGCCGCTCTCCTTGTCCAGTCCTTCTACTCGATCGACGAATTCTCCGGCCTCGTCGTCCCCGAATTCACGCTCAAGACCTATGGCGAGCTGTTCCGCGCCCAGAACCTCGACATCATCCTGCGCACCCTGGTGATGAGCGCCGCGGTCACGCTGGCCTGCGCGGTGATCGCCTTCCCCGTCGCCTACTACGCCGCCCGCCATGCCCGCGGCAAATGGAAGGCCGCCTTCTACCTCGGCGTCATGCTGCCCCTGTGGTCGTCCTACCTGGTCAAGGTCTACGCCTGGAAGCTGATCCTGGCGAAGGAAGGGATCATCGGCTGGGGGGCCGAGGCGACGGGCACCTCGTTCATCCTGGACGCGGTGCTGTCGATCCCCGGCATCGGCGGCAATTCCCTCTCGACCTCGCTGCTCGGCACCTTCCTGGTCTTCGTCTATGTCTGGCTGCCCTACATGATCCTGCCGATGCAGGCGGCGCTGGAGCGGGTGCCTGTCTCGATGCTCGAGGCCTCGGCCGACCTCGGCGCCACGCGCGCGCAGACCTTCCGCACCGTTGTCCTGCCGCTGGCCCTGCCCGGGGTGATCGCGGGGTCGATCTTCACCTTCTCGCTGACGATGGGCGACTACATCATCCCGCAGATCGTGGGCACCTCGGTCAGGTTCATCGGGCTGACCGTCTACCAGTTGCAGGGCACCGCCGGGAACACGCCTCTGGCGGCGGCCTTTGCCGTGGTGCCGATCCTGATCATGGTCGTCTACCTGTGGCTGGCCAGGCGCGCGGGGGCCTTCGATGCGCTCTGAAGATGGCGCAAGCCGGGGCCTGAAGGCTGCAGCCGTCGCGGGCCTTCTGTTCCTGCACCTGCCGATCCTGCTGATCTTCCTCTACGCCTTCACCACCGAGGAACGCAGCTACCGGTTCCCGCCGCCGGGACTGACCACGCAGTGGTTCGCCGTCGCCTGGAACCGCGCGGACATCTGGCCGCCGCTGGTCCTGTCGCTGCAGGTCGCGGCCATCGCCACCGTGCTGGCGATGGTGCTGGGCACGCTGGTCGCCGCCGCCATGAGCCGGGCGCGGTTCTTCGGGCGGGAACAGATCAGCCTTCTGATCCTTCTGCCCATAGCACTCCCCGGCGTGATCACCGGCATGTCGCTGCGGTCCGCCTTCGCGGTGATGGACATCCCCTTCTCCACCTGGACCATCGTGCTCGGCCACGCGACCTTCTGCATTGTCATCGTCTACAACAATGCCGTAGCCCGCTTCCGACGCCTGTCCGGCGCGCTGGTGGAGGCCAGCGCCGACCTTGGCGCCAACGCCTTCCAGACCTTCCGCCACGTGCTGTTCCCGAACCTCGGCTCGGCGCTGCTGGCGGGCGGGATGCTGGCCTTCGCGCTGTCCTTCGACGAGGTGATCGTGACCACCTTCACCGCGGGCCAGCAAAGCACCCTGCCGATCTGGATGCTGAACGAGCTTGTCCGCCCGCGCCAGCGCCCGGTGACGAACGTGGTTGCCATCATCGTCTTCGCCGCGACCTTCCTGCCGATCCTGGCCGCCTACTACCTCACCCGCGGCGGGGCAGAGACGGCGGGCGGCGGGAAGTAGGCCCTACGGCGCCACGCCCAGGATGCGGCGGAACACCGTGCCGCCCAGGCGGCGCATGCCCCAGAAATACAGGAAGACGATGGCGAAGAGGATGACCGCCGGCCAGCCGTTCAGCTGGAACCCGCCGTCCGTGGTGTTCCCGGTTGCCCTGGCGATCAGGTAGCCGGCGCCGACGAAGACCAGCAGGAAATCGAGGATCCCCGCGACCAGCAGTTTCCAGAACGGTCTTTCGGCCATCTTTGCCCCCATCTGTGCTATCGCGCAGCCTGCGCGCCGCCGCGCCCGACGTAAACCCCTGTAGCGCGTGGGTGACACACGGGTGACACCGGCGGCGGGGCGGGTATTGTCGGGCTGACACAGCAAGGGACCGACCCATGCCGCCCGACGCCCTGCCGACCGACGCCCTGCCGCCCGAGCTTTCCGCCTGCCTTGCCGCCCATCCCGACACCCGGTTCCTCGACGCCGTGACCTTCGACCTGTGCGGCACGCCGGTGGGCAAGCGCTATCCGGTGCGGGATGCGGCCAAGGTCTGGTCCTCGGGCGTGGCGTTCTGCGCGGGGATCACCACGCTCGACGCCCAGGGCACCTGCTGGGACGTGAACGGCATCGGATTCTCCGACGGCGACCCCGACGCCACGTCCTACCCCATCCCCGGCACGCTGGCCCCCGTGCCCTGGGCGCCGGGCCTCGCGCAGGTCCTGATCGCCCCGGCCCCGCCCGAAGGCGAGGCCGGATGGTGGTTCGACCCCCGCCACATCCTGCAACGGGTCGTGGCGCGATTTGCCGACCTGGGCCTGACCCCGGTCGTCGCCTGCGAGCTGGAATTCTACCTCCTGGACCGCGACGGCGGCCAGCCTGTCCCGGCCCGGCCCGCCCGGCCGGGGCGCGACCCGGCCTCGGCGCGGGTGCTGGCCTTCGACAAGCTGGACGAATGGGCGGACCTTCTGGCCGCCATCGACGCGGCTTGCGCGGCGCAAGGGCTGCCTGCGGGGGCGGCGACGGCGGAATACGGCGGCGCGCAGTTCGAGGTGAACCTGGGCCATCTGCCCGACGCCGTCCGCGCCGCCGACCACGCGCTGATGCTGCGCCGCATCGTCAAGGGAGTCGCCCAGTCGCAGGGGCGCGAGGCGACCTTCATGTCCAAGCCCTTTGCCGACCAGTCGGGATCGGGGCTGCACATCCACCTGTCGCTGGTGGACGCGACAGGGCGCAACGCCTTCGACGAGACCACCCCCGACGGCGACCGGCTGCTGGGGCAGGCGATCGCCGGGCTGCAGGCGACGACGGCCGAGGCGATGGCGATCTTTGCTCCCGACTTCAACGCCTTCCGCCGTTTCGCGCCGAACCAGTTCGTCCCCGTGAACACCACCTGGGGGGTGAACAACCGCGCCGTGGCCTTCCGCGTCCCGGCGGGCGGCGGGGCGGCGCGGCGGATCGAGCACCGCCTTGCCGGGGCCGAGGCAAACCCCTACCTGGTGATGGCCGCCGTGCTGGCGGGCGTGCACCACGGGCTGACGCAGCGCCTTGCGCCTACCGAGCCGTCGACCGGCAACGCGGGCGAAAGCGCCGACCCAGGCCTGCCGCTGAAGCTGTGGACCGCGCTCGACCGGCTGGAGGCCGCCACGATCCTTCCCGGCTATCTGGGCGCGCGCTATCCGGCTGCCTATGCCGCGATCAAGCGGTCGGAGTTCGAGGCCTTCACGGCGGGCGTCTTTCCCCGCGAATTCGACTGGTACCTGTGATGCGCCCGATCATGCGCCCCGTCATGCGCCCCGTCATGCGCCCCGTCATGCGTCTCTGGCCCGTCATGCTGCTTGCCGCCCTGCCCGCCACCGCGCAACAGGCGGCGAACATCGACCCGGCGGCCACCGGCCGGACAGGGGGCGTGGCGCAACTGGTGCTGGCGGCCGACCTGCACGCGCGGGCGGTCGCCACGGGTGATGCGCTGCTTGCGCTGGCGGCGGCGCGGCTGGCCTCCGGCGTCACGCTGGCGCCCGCCGCGCGCGACGCCAACCCGCCCTCCGAGGCCACCGGCCTGCCGCCCGACGCCGCCGCCATGCTGGCCACGGCGCGGGCGCTGGCGGGCGAGGATGACCTGCTCGCAAGCCTCGCCGACGAGATCGGCGTGGCGCCCCCGGGTGCTGCCGGGGCGGGGTGGTCGGCGGGAACGGTCGCGGGCGGCGCTGCGCAGGTCTGGAAGGTGCCCTTCTTCGGCGCGTCGCTGGCCGAGGTGGCGGTGCTGGGCGACGGCAGCGGCAACCTCGACCTGTCGGTGACGGACGAGGCGGGCAACCCGGTCTGCACAGAAGCCTCCGCGCCGGACCGCGAATACTGCGCCTTCGTGCCCGCCGAGAACGGCTTCTTCCTGCTGACGGTGCGGAACCCCGGGGCCGCGGCGGCGGGCTACCTGCTCTTGACCAACTGACGGCGGCGCCCCACCAGCGGCAGCGTCACCGCCGCCGCCAGCACGAAGGCCGCCCCCGCGATCCCCGAGGCCGCAAAGCCCCCGCTGGCCGACAGGGCCGCCCCGCCCGCAGAGGTGCCCAAGGCCGCGGCGACGTAGACCCCTGCGGCGTTCAGCGCGAACATCACCGGCGTGCGGGGCGGATCCAGCGCCGCCAGCCGGGCCTGCTGGGCGGCCATGAAGGACCAGCCGCAGATGCTCCAGACCAGCATCAGCCCGCCCGTGGCG
>CAZCPY010000108.1:0-5643 GCA_964499865.1 uncultured Rhodobacterales bacterium
CAGGCCCCGCAGGCGAGATGAAAGGAATGTGCCGAAGGCACGCGATTCACTTCAGACGCCAGGGCCGGGCGGACGCTATTCGGCGGGGGCGCCCGGAGACAGTTGCCAGGTGCGGCCCGCGGTCAGGCTTTCCCACGGGCCGGGTCCTGTGCCTGGCCAGGTCACCCGGACCTCGGCCGCGGTCGCCGCGCCCAGACCCAGCACCACCGGCCCGAGCGCCCCGCTCGCGTGGCCGCCGCCGACGGTGACCTCGCGCGTCACCGTGCCTGCTGGCGTGCGCGCCTCGATCAGGGCGCCGATCGCATCGCGGTTCGGACCGGGCATCGACAGCCGGACGGCCAGCGCGTTGCCGGCCCCCGTCCCCGGGTGGCGCCAGACCTCGGGCCCCGTGCGGCGGTTCTGCACGATCATGTCGAGCCTCAGGTCGCCGTTCAGATCCACCAGGAGCCCCCCGCGCCCCAGCCTGCGCGAGGCGACGCCCGCCGTCGCCGCGGCTTCCATGAACGTGCCGTCGGCGCGGCCGAGCAGCAGGTTGTTGGGGTCTTCCTGGGCGAAGTCGGGCATGCGGTCGACGTTGCCCTTGACGATGAAGAGGTCGGGCAGGCCGTCGGCGTTCACGTCCTCCCACTGGGCATGCCAGGCGGTCGAGGGGCGGTAGTCGTCGCCCGCAGGGGGGCGTTGCGCCGTGATGCCCTTGGCGAAGGCCTTGTCGGCAAAGGTCGGCCGCCCGGGATCGCCCGTCAGGACCTGCAGGCGGTTGTCGGCCATCGAGGTCAGGAAATAGTCCTGCAGCCCGTCGCCGGTGACGTCCTGCGCGGCGATGCCCATCCCCCAGATGCGCAGCCGCTTCCATCCCTCGGCCTCGGTGTAGAGCGCCGGGGTCGCGTCCATCCGCCAGAGCTGCTCCTGCCCGCCCTTGTAGTATTCGCGGTCGTTCGACACCCTGAGCGCGGGGCGGCCGGAGCGGTCCCAGTCGGTGAACAGCATCGACAGGGCGCAGTAGCTGGGGGTCAGCGGCATGGGCGGGGCGAAGCGGCGGCCCGCGCCCGGGCGGTGCAGCCAGTTGTCGGTGCAGGACCCCCAGGGAAAGGCGGTCTCCCGCCGGTCGATGTAGTTGCCGACGGCGATCGTGGGCCAGGTGGCGCCCGGTTCCCAGGTGATCGCGGCGGCCGCCGACCAGCCGTCGCCGCCGTCGAAGCCCCAGCTTTCGTTGGCGCGTTCGAACCGGCAGCCGGGCAGGCCGCGCATCAGGAGGTTCTCGCCCACCCGCAGCACCAGAAGGTCGGTGATCCCGTCGCCGTCGATGTCGGCCGGATAGGCGCCGGTCGCCGCCGTCACCTCGAGCCCGCTGTCCTGCCGCCGGAAGGCCAGCGGCTGGCCCGCGGCGCTTTCGTTGAGGTAAAGGCCCGCGGGGCCTTCGCCGCCCGCCAGCCAGACCTCGGGCAGGCCGTCGCCCGAACAGTCGAAGGCCGCGACGCCGCCCCCCACCATGTATTCGTATTCGCCGAGATACGGCGTGGCGAGGCCCGCGGTCGCCGTCTCTTCCAGGTAGACCGGCACCGCGGGGTCGGGCGCCTTGGGCGCATCCTGCGCCAGTGCCGGGGCGGCCAGCAGAAGGGCAATCGGGACAAGGGTCTTCATGGCGCGCGCATCCTGAGGGCCGCGGCACTGGCGCCGATGCAGGCGCCCTCGGTCAGGCCGACGTCGATGGCGCTGCGGAAATGGATGCCGCCGTAGAGCCGCGAGACCGCCGCCTCTTCGGCCGCGGCACGGAAGGACGGGTAGGTCCGGGGGGCCATCCCGTCATCCTCGTGCGTGCGGTCGGTGAAGGCGAACGCGGCGCCGAACATCCCGTCCAGCACCGCCGCCGCCGCCCCCGACTGGACCGAATGGCCCGAGGTGTATTCGGGGAACGGCGGGGTGATCAGCAGCGGCTCCCATGCGGGGTCGATCAGGCGGCGGATGTAGGTCACCGGGCGCAGCAGGTTGTAGTCGTACTTCGTGCGCCAGGTGCCGATGAAGGCATCCGCCATGGCGATGCCCAGGCGGGCCATGACCTCGGCGCTGCGGGCAAGGTCCGCGTCTTCCGCTTCCAGCAGGTCGCGGGCGATGAAGACCCAGTGGCCGGGCGGCGTGGGCGACAGCATCGGGTCGTCCGACCAGTAGCGGGCGATCAGCTTTTCCTCCTCGGTCAGCGCCCTGGAGACATCGTAGACCTCCAGCGCCTCGGCATAGAAGGCGCTGCCGGGGTCTTCGGAATAGGCGGGCGGCGGGGGCGGGGCGCAGGTGGCGGGGGTGGGCAGGGCGAAGGTGCGGTTCTGGCCCCAGAAGGGCAGAAGCGGCGCCTGCTGCTGGCCGATGGTCGAGGTTGGCACCCAGTCGGACGGCTTTTCGGCCTTCGACGGCTTCAGGGGGAAGCCCATGTTCTCGATCTCGGCCCCGCCATCCTCGGCGGCCCAGGCGATGATGTGGGCGGCGATGGCCTGGCCCGCGGCGGTGGAGCGGTCGACGGTGGCCTGGTCCAGCCCCTCGGCCACCTGCGCGCCCAGCCGTTCGGTCATTGCCGCCATGGCGCGCTGGCCGGTGGGGCCGGTGTTGCCGAAGAAATGCGGCACCGCGGTCGCCATCGCGGCGTTGACGACGACGGCCATGTCATAGGTGCCCGCGGCGCGCGGCGGCGGGGCGGGCAGGTCGGTCAGCTGGCCCGCCAGGCTGACCAGGGATGCGTCGTCCTGCGCCGCGGCCTCCCAGGCGGTGATGCCCAGGTAGGCGAAGGCGCGGCTGGCCACCGGGGGCGAATAGGTCGGCGTGTGGCGCACCAGTTCGAGGACCAGGCGATACCACTGCCGCAGCACCTCGCCCGCCTCGTCGGCACGGGCGGGAAGTGCTGCCAGCGCGAGCGCGGCGGCCAGCGTCACGATGCGCAGGATCTGCATGGGGTTCCCCTGTCGGACCCGCCGCCCGTTCCCGGGCCGACGCGCGCCGGACGAAAGCACGGAAGCGCGCCGGCGCGCAAGACCGCGGCTTTGCCGCCCGCCCTTGCCGCGCCCGGCGGGCGGTGTCCCGGGTCGGGCCCGGGACGGGGGCGCTGACCGGCGCGCCTATTCCGCGACGTGCAGCGCGGGCGGGCGGCGCGGGCGGACGGCGTCCTCGATGTCGGTCAGGCGGCCGGACAGAAGGCTCTGGTCCACCGCCATCGCGTCCACCCGCGCCTCCAGCGCGCGGGTGTCGATCTCGGGCTCGTCCGCCTCCTTGCGGCCGACAAAGCGGCCGAAGACCCAGGCCAGCACGCGCGACAGGTCGTCCATCACCAGGAAGAACGACGGCACCACGACCAGGCTCAGCACGGTCGAGACGATGATCCCGCCGATCACCGCGGTCGCCATCGGCGCGCGGAAGGCGCCGCCCTCGCCGACGCCCAGCGCCGAGGGCAGCATCCCTGCCGACATGGCGATCGAGGTCATCACGATGGGCTGCGCGCGCTTGTGGCCGGCCTCCATCACCGCGGCAAAGCGGTCCAGCCCGCGGTCGCGCATCTCGATGGCGAAGTCGATCAGCAGGATCGCGTTCTTGGTCACGATCCCCATCAGCATCAGGATGCCGATCAGCACCGGCATCGACACCGCCGAGCTCGTCAGGATCAGCGCCGCCGCCACCCCGCCGATGGCAAGCGGCAGCGACAAGAGGATGGTGAAGGGCTGGATGACCGAGTGGAACAGCAGGATCAGCACCGCCAGCACCAGCATCAGGCCCATGATCATAGCGTTGACGAAGCTCTGGTTCAGTTCCTGCTGCACCTCGGCGTCGCCCGCCTCCTGGATGCGGACGGACGCGGGCAGGGGGGTTGCCGCGACGATTTCCTGGAATCGCGCCGAGGCGGTGCCAAGCGCCACGCCCACGGGCAGGTTGGCGCCGATGGTGGCGATGCGCTCGCGGTTCAGCCGCTCGATGACCGACGGCCCCGAGGCGATGGTGACGTCGGCCACCGCCGACAGGGGCACGCTGGCGCCGGTCGCCGTGGTCACCCGCAGCGCCGCGATGCGGCCGAGGTCGCTGCGCGTCGCCTCGTCGAGCTGCACCCTGACCGGGATCAGCCGGTCGTCCAGCGACACCTTGGCAAGTGCCGCGTCGAAGTCCCCGATGGTGGCGACCCGGATCACCGCGGCGATCTGCGCCGTCGTCACGCCCAGACGCGCGGCCTCTTCGGTGCGCGGCACGATCTGGATTTCGGGCCGCGGCAAAGCACCTTCCGAGGCGACGTTGGCCAGCAGCGGTTCCTTCGCCAGCGCCTCTTCCAGCCGGGCCACGGCCAGGGTGAGGTCGGCCTCGTCCTGCGACAGGATCGAGAAGCTGAGGTCGCGCTCGCCGCGGTCGTTCAGCTTGAAGGCGCGGATGTCGGGCACCACGGCGAGGCGGCGGAAGATCTCGGCCTCGACCTCGTTCTGCGGGATCCGGCGGCCGGTGTTCTCGACCCTGGGCACCAGGGGCCCGACGAGCGGGATCTTCTGCCCGAGGTTCGAGAACTTGAGCAGCAGCGAATGGTCCAGCCGGTCCAGCACCACCGTGACGCTGGCGCGCCGGATGTCGCGCTCGCCGGTCGGGGACGACCCGCCGAGGACGAAGACCGACTTCACCCCCGGCACCTCGCGGATGATCGCGGCCATGCGGGACGTGGTGCGCTCGTTCTCCTGAAGCGTGGTGCCCGGCGGCATCTCGACCGAGATGGCGGTGCGGCTCACGTCCTCGGGCGGCAGGAAGCTGCCGGGGACCTGGCTCATCAGCACCACCGAATAGGCGACCACGGCAAAGGCCGCGACCAGCGTGACGTAGCGCGCGGGAAAGCGGAACCACCAGCGGCGGAAAAGGCCGCCGATGCGCGGCAGGCCCCGCAACGGATAGAGCAGCACCAGCGGGTTGGGCAGCGGAAGGCCACCCGAGGCGGTCGTGCGCACCATCCGCAGATAGCCGCGCATCACCGGGCCGTCCCGGTGGCCGTGGTCGGTCCCCGCATCCTTGCCGCGCATGAGATACGCCGCCATCATCGGCGTGATCAGGCGTGCGACCAGCAGCGAGAACAGCACGGCGATGGCGACCGTCATGCCGAACTGGCGGAAGTACTGGCCCGGAATGCCGGGCATGAAGCTGACCGGCACGAAGACGGCCACGATCGTCGCCGTGGTGGCGATGACCGCCAGCCCGATCTCGTCGGCAGCGTCGATCGAGGCGCGGAAGGGCGACTTGCCCATCCGCATGTGCCGGGCGATGTTCTCGATCTCGACGATGGCGTCGTCCACCAGGATGCCGGTGGCCAGCGTCAGCGCCAGGAACGACACGAGGTTCAGCGAGAAGCCCAGCAGGTCCATGATGTAGAAGGTGGGGATCGCCGACAGCGGCAGCGCCACCGCGGTGATCAGCGTGGCGCGCCAGTTCCTGAGGAACAGGAACACCACCAGCACCGCCAGGATCGCGCCTTCGACCAGCGTCTGCAGCGCGGCCTCGTAGTTGCCGTAGGTGTAGAACACCGTCTCGTCGATCAACGCGATGCGGAAGTCGGGATTTGCCGCGCGGATTTCGTCCAGCGTGGCGTTCACCGTCTCGGCCACCGAAACCTCGGAGGCGCCCTTGGCGCGGAAGATGGCAAAG
>CAZCPY010000108.1:5653-10497 GCA_964499865.1 uncultured Rhodobacterales bacterium
CCGTCCAGCCGGGTGTAGGACCGCAACTCCTCGTAGGTGTCCTCGACGGTGCCCAGGTCGGCCAGCCGGACGTGGCGGCCGTTCGGCAGGGCGATGGTCTTTGCGCTCAGCGCCGCGACCGTGCCCGCATCGCCCAGCAGCCGGATCGCCTGTTCGCCCGCGCCGACCTCGGAACGGCCCGCGCCCAGGTCGGTGTTGGTGACCGCCAGCTGCTGGCTGACCGCCTGCGCGGTGATCCCGAGGCTGTCGAGCTTGACCGGGTCGAGCGTCACGCGGATCTCGCGTTCGGCGCCGCCGTAGCGGTCCACCCGGCCGATCCCGGACCGGCCCTGCAGCGCGCGCGACACCACGTCGTCGATGAACCACGAAATCTCCTCGACCGACTTGTCGGGCGCCGAGACGCCGAAGGTCATGATCGCCTGGCCTTCCACGTCGATCCGGGTGACGATGGGCGCCTCGATCTCTGCGGGCAGGTCGCCGCGGATCCGGTCGATGGCGTCCTTGGTGTCCTGCACCGCCTTGTCGGTCGGCACTTCCATGCGGAATTCGACGACCGTCGTGGACACCCCGTCGTTGACGGTCGAGGTGATGTTCTTGACCCCGGTGATGCCGGAAACGGCGTCCTCGATCTCCTTGGTCACGCGGCTTTCAAGCTCGGCGGGTGCCGCGCCCTGCTGGGCTACGGTGACCGCCACCAGCGGCACGTCGATGTTGGGGAACCGCGTGATCGGCAGGCTGTTGAAGCTCTGCCAGCCCAGCACCATGAGCATGAAGAACGCCAGGATCGGCGCGATGGGGTTCTTGATCGACCAGGCCGAAAAGTTCATCGCCGCAGGTTCCTCAGTTGGTTTCGACCGGCACCGGATTGATCCGGTCGCCGTCGCGCACGAAGGCGCCCGCCCGCGCCACCACGGTTTCACCCGCGTCAAGGCCCGAGACGACCTCGACATAGCCGCCGTCGCGGATGCCGGTCTCGACCTGCACCCGGGCCACGAGGCCGTCGCGCACCACCATCACCGTGGGCCCTTCGGCCGAGGCGCCGACGGCGGTCACCGGCACCGCCAGGGCCTGCCGTTCGGACACGAGGATCTCGGCCGACAGGAACATCCCCTGCACCACCGGCGCGCCGGGATCGACCCAGATGCGCGCCCGTCCCAGGCGGGTCGCGGTGTCGATGGCCGGTTCCACCAGACGCACCTTGCCGGGGATCGGCGCCAGGTCGCCCACGCGCTGCATGCTGGCCGTCTGCCCGACCTTGATGCGCACCAGATCGCCCTCTGCCACGTCGGCGTTCAGTTCCAGCGCCCGGTCGCGCACCAGCACGAACATCGGCTGTCCCGCGGCCGAAGCCACGGCGCCCACCAGCGCGTTGCGCTCGACGATCTCGCCCGCCACCGGGGCCGTCACCTCGGTGCGGGCAAGCTGGAGGTCGATGTTGGCCAGTTGCGCCTCGGCCAGCGTGACCTGGGCACGGGCGGCCTCGAGCGACTGGAGGGCAACCGTCACCCGGGCCCGCGCGCTGATCGCCGCCGCGGTCGCCTGGTCCACCGAGGCCTGCGCGGCATTGCCGCGCGCGGACAGCGCCTTCGTGCGTGCGGCGACGCGCTCGGCCTCGTCCGCCGCGGCCGCGGCCTCGATGCGCGAGGCCTCGGCCTGCGCGACCTGGCTTTGCGCCGCGGCCAGGCTGGCCCGCACCTGCGCGCGTTGCAGGTCGAGCGTCGAGGCCGACAGCCGCGCCAGGACCTGCCCCGCCTGCACCACGTCGCCGACATCGGCCAGAAGCGCGTCGATCGGCTGGCCCTCGATCAGCGGCTGCACCTGCACGCGCTCCACCGGCCCGACGAGGCCCGAGGCGAAGATGCGGTCGGACATCAGCCGCGTTTCGACGGTGGTGACGGAAATCGCCGGCAGGGCAGGCGCCGGGGGGGCCTGCGGCGCGAGGTCGGTCTCGGCCGCGGCGATGCCGGCAAGGGACAGCAGGGGCAACGACAGGGTCAGGGCAACAAGCAGGGCACGCATGGCGTTCAGGCCTTCGGATGGGGGGTCGCCGCGATCTCGTCCAGCGTCCGGTCGATGTTACGCAGCAGGATGGCAATCAGATTTTCGCGCAGGTCGGCGGGTTCGGGCGGCTGCATCATCGCCGCCTTGACCAGCAGCACGAGGAACGCCGCCTGCGCCCCGTAAAGCCGCCGCGCGTCGGCAAGGCCGATGCCCGCGGCGCGCGCGAATACGGTGGCAAGGTTGGTGGCGATCCCCTCCTCCATGCGCCGGCAACTGTCGCCGATCTCGGGCCGGCGCAGCGCCGCCGCCGTGATCTCGGCCCAGAGCCGGCCGTCCTCGGCGCAGTCGGGGTCGGCGATCTTCTGCCGGATGCCGCCGCGCAGCGCCGCCATCGGGTCGGCCGAGGTCAGGATGACGGCGAAGTCGGCCTCCATCTCGGCCAGGTCGCGGGCGATCAGCGCCTCGACGATGGCGGCCTTGGAGGGGAAATAGCGGTAGAAGTTGCCGACGCTGATCCCCGCCGCGCGGGCAAGGTCCTGCATCGAGGCGCCGTCAAAGCCCTTGTCCGCAAAGGCCCGGCGCGCGGCGGCCAGGATGTCGGCGACGCGCTGGTCGGCGGCGGGAAGGACGGCGGCGGTGGCGGTCATGGGACTGCGGGACCCGGTGCGAATGAACGTTCATTCGCACCTAGGGCGGGCTTGCCCGAAGGTCAAGGGGAAACCCGAGACGGTCGGTTCAGTTCCGCTGTGCCGCGGCATCCTTGCCCAGGATATAGACATCCATCACGAACCCCTGCGCCGCCCGCGCCGCGGCGCGGGCGGCGGCGATGCGCGGCGCGGCCTCGGCCAGAGGCCCGGCCTCCAGCCTTTGCGACGGCAGGCCCAGGTTCGCGCCCCACCAGATCGTCACGCCTGACGGGTCCAGCGCCGCATGGGCCCCGCCCGCATCCAGCACCACCGCAACCCGGGTGGCGCCGTCCGGCCAGCCGCCGTCACGCAGACGCCGCCCGGTGGTGACGAGGACCGGCGCGCCGAGGTCGTTCAGCGGGATGCCGTGCGCCGCGGTCAGCGCCTGCAGCGCGGTGATGCCGGGGATGACCTCGACCTGCGGTGCCGGGCGCAGCCTTGCGGCGATGCGCAGGCTGGAATCGTAGAGCGAGGGGTCCCCCCAGACCAGCAGCGCCACCCGGTCGGCGTCGCCGGCGGCGGCCACCGCCGCCTGCCAGCGCGCGGCGATGGCGTCGTGCCAGTCGTTCACCCGGTCCAGATAGCCGGGCGTGGCCTCGTCGCGCTGCGGCAGGTCGAAGGCCGCGATCCGGGTCGCGGGGTTGGTCAGCACCGCATCCAGGATCGCCTGCCGCACGGCGGCCAGCGCCGCCTTCTCCGTGCCCTTCAGCGGGATCAGGATCAGGTCGGCGCGGTTGATCGCCGCCGCCGCGCCGCGGGTCAGGTGGCCGGGGTCGCCGGTGCCGATGCCGATCAGGGTCAGGTGGCGCATCGGGCCGGGTCACGCCACGGCGCCGCGCGTCACCGACTGGCGCGCCCAGACCTCGCCCGCCACCCATCCCAGCGTGACCCAGACCACGAGCGCCACGCCAAGGCTGCGCGCCGCGAAGGCCGCGGCCAGTTCCGGCGGCGCGACGCCCGAGAATGTCTCCGGCACCGGCGCCCCGACCAGATGCGGCAAGGCGATCAGGCCCGCCGCCAGACCGAAGCGCAGCGTGCCGCGGCCATAACCCAGCACGGCCGCACCGGTGGCGGTCGACAGCACGGCAAGCAGCCACCAGCCCTGGCGGGCCGCCATGGGCGCGGCGTCGGTCCCCGGCAGGGCAGGCGGCAGGCCGATCGACGGCGCCAGGTGCACGGCGGCAAAGCCCGCCAGCCCCCAGACCACGCCGCTCAGCGCCGAGACCGGGCGGCCGAGGGTTTCGGCCACCGCCAGGCCCGCGGTCAGCATCAGCGCATAGGCCGTGGTGAGCAGAATGCCGAAGGCGAAGGTCCAGGCCGCCCGTGCGCCGGCGGCCGAGGCCGCGACGTCGGCCTGGCCCGTCCCTGCGCCGCCGCCCTGGTCAGGCGTGGCCTGGTCAGGCGGGGCCTGCTCAAGCGGGGCCTGAACGCGTCCCGCGGCCTCGGCCGCGCCGGCGAAGTGGACGGCGGCACCCGATTCGTAGGTCTCGGCCGTGACAATGAGGTCCTGCACCAGCAGGACGTGAAGGACCGCGGCCAGGCATCCGGCCAGGGCCCCGGCGGTGACGGCGGTCACCAGCATCCGGGTCAACATGGGACTGCGGCCTCAGTGGCAGGGGAAGCCGTTGGCGTGGCGCAGGTCATGCGCGACGTCGTGCAGCGCAGCCGACTGCGCATGCCCGGCGAGCAACAGCAGCATGGCGCCGGCCAGGAACAGCGCGGCAGCGGGCGCCAGCGTGCGGGTCAGCGAAAGCGTCAGGGTCTTGGCGGTCATCACGGTCTCCTTGAGGCCGTCCCACCGACGGCCATCTGGGTTGTCCTTCACGCACGGCCGGTCTCCTGGCTCGCGGGTCGTCGCGGTGTCCTCCGCCTTCCCGGGGCGCGGGCGCCCCAGTGGCCGATGGAGGACCGCTCGCCGCTGACAGTCGCGGGGGCGGCCGGGGTGGCGGGCGCCCTGAGGGGGTGCGCCCGTTCCCCGTTCCCGATGAAGCCCCAGGACGCTTTGCGTCCGGACAGGGCACCGTACCCGACAAGTGGATACCTGCGGCGCCGGGCCGTCAAGGCCGGTTCGCGCCCTGTGGCGCGGCGGCGGCGACACCGGGGCAGGTGCGGCCTGCTCGACCCCACCCGAAGGGGGTGGGGGTGCTCGCAGGCCGC
>CAZCPY010000109.1:0-10314 GCA_964499865.1 uncultured Rhodobacterales bacterium
CAGCCCGCGCCGCTGCCAGAGCGGATGATCGGCGCCGACCCCGCGGGCTGGCTGGACTGGACCCTGGCCAGCTGGACGGCGGCCAAGTCGCTGGCCGCCTTCGCGCCCGCGGTGCTGGACAGCTATCGCGCCCAGATCGCCGACCCCGCGCGGCTGGCCGCGATGTGCGCCGACTATCGCGCGGGGGCCGGGCCGGACCGCACGCATGACCTGGCCGACCGGGCGGCGGGAAGGCGGATCGCGGCGCCGCTGCACTTTCTCTGGGGCCGCCACGGCTTTCCCGCCCGCACCGGCGACCCCGCGGCGCTGTGGCGCAGGTGGGCGGCGCAGGTGACCGATGCGCAGTGCGACAGCGGCCATTTCGCAATGGAAGAGGCGCCGGACGAAGTGACCCGCGCCTTCCTGCCGTTCTTCCAGGGACAGACCCCGTCCCGCGCCTGACCCGGGACCTCGCCCGCCCGCGGCGATCCGCCCGGGAAAGGGAAGGCCCGGGCCGAAAGCGCAGGGGCAGGGTCCCGGCCGGATATCCCGGGCGACCGCGACCGCCTCAGGCCGCCATCGGCAACGAAGACAGAAGCCGGATCTGGTCTGCCGCCAGCCCCGCCGCGTCGGCGACCTCGGCCACCGCGGTGCCGTCGATCATCACGGTGGCCAGGCCGGTTTCGGCATCGGTTTCAACCGTGACCTGCGGATCGGGATGGGTGGTGGCGTCGTAGACCAGCACGATCTCGTCTTCCTCGGGGTCATAGTCGGAAATCTGCACGACCTCGCCCTCGCCCTCGCCCAGCCAGGTGTCGATGACGAAATCGTCCGCGCCCGCACCACCCGCCAGGTCGTCGCCTTCGCCCGCCACCAGCGTATCGGCGCCGTCGCCGCCGTTGGCGAAGTCGGTGCCCGCGTCGCCGTTGGCCCAGAGCCAGTCATCGCCCGCATTGCCGTCCAGCGTGTCTGACCCCGGGCCGCCGGTCAGCCTGTCGTCGCCCTCGCCGCCTGCCGCCCAGTCGTCGCCGCCGCCGCCCTTGAGGCTGTCGTCGCCGCCGCCGCCCAGAAGCGTGTCATCGGCCTTGCCGCCGCGCAGGGTGTCGTCGCCGTCCTGGCCGGAAAGCGAATCCTCGCCTGCGCCGCCGACCAGACGGTCATCGCCGCCCTGACCGTTCAGCGTGTCGGCGCCGTCGTCGCCGAACAGCGTGTCGGCGCCGTCCTCGCCCTGCAGCACGTCGTCATCCGCCCCGCCGCGCAGCGAATCATCGCCGCCGCGTCCGGTGATCTGGTCGTCGCCGTCTCCACCCGTCGCGCTGTCGTCGCCCGCGCCACCGGCCAGGTTGTCCGCCGCGGCGCCGCCGGTCAGCGTGACGGGCTGCGGCTCGACCGGCGGCTCGTCCGAGGAATCGGGCGTCTCGCCGCCAGTGTCCAGAAGGTCGCCGCCGCCGGGATTCTGCTGCCCGCCGGCATCTTCCGTGTCATCGGGGGTGTCGTCGTCCCCGGTATCCTGCGCGCGGCTCATCACCGCATCGGCGGCCAGTCCTGCCGCCAGCGCCCCGAACAATCCCAGCAATGCCAACATGGACCCACCCCGCTGCACACACCCGAGGTCAACTGCCGTTAACCATTTCGACCGTCAACCGTCTGACTTCGCGGACTTTCTGGGCGAAAAGCTTGACACAAACGCGGCATCCGCGCCAGTGGGCTGCGGCGGCGGCGGGGCGAGGCTGCGGCAATTGCGTCGGATTGTCGCGACCCCCGCGCCGTGCGGCCTTCCCAAAGCCGCCCCGATCCGCTAAGGGCGCACGTCCTCCGGCATGGCCGGGGGAAGGGCCCTGCTGGACGACATCCCGGCTTGCGCCGTCACCCATAGGATCAAGGAGACACCCGATGTCGATCACCGTCGAGGAAAAGGCCAAGCTGATCAAGGACTACGGCACCAAGGAAGGCGACACCGGCTCGCCCGAGGTGCAGGTCGCGATCCTGTCGTCGCGCATCGCCACGCTGACCGAGCATTTCAAGATCCATGTCAAGGACAACCATTCCCGTCGCGGCCTGCTGATGCTGGTCGCGCAGCGCCGCAAGTTGCTCGACTACCTCAAGAAGAAGGACGAGGCGCGCTATCAGTCGCTGATCGCCCGCCTGGGCCTGCGCCGCTGAGGCCACGCCGCGCCTGACCGCAACGCCCGGACCGCAAGGCCCGGGCGTTTTGCGTTGCGCAACGCCCGCGGGAGCGGTTTGCTGAACGCGTGAGCGGTTCCCTCCACGTCCTCGTTCTCGGCGCCAGCGGCAGCATCGGCCGCGCGGCAGCGGCGGCGCTATCGCGCGCCGGGCACCGGGTGACGGTGCTGGTACGGGCCGGCGCCGCGGCGGGGGCGGGTTGCCGCGTGGTCGAGGGTGAGGCCACGGCGCCGGGCGCGGTGGCCGCGGCGCTGGCGGGCGGCGCCGATGCGGTCGTCTCGTGCCTGGCCAGCCGCACGGGGGTGCCCGCGGACGCCCGCGCGGTGGACCACCGCGCCAACAGCCTGGCGCTGGCGGCAGCGCAGGGGGCCGGGGTGGGGACCTTCGTCCTTCTGTCGGCGATCTGCGTGCAGCGGCCCAGGCTTGGCTTCCAGACCGCCAAGCTGGCCTTCGAGGCGGAATTGCAGGCTTCCGGCCTGTGCTGGTCCATCGTCCGGCCGACGGCCTATTTCAAGTCGCTGTCGGGCCAGGTGGCGCGGGTGCGGGACGGGCGGCCGTTCCTGGTCTTCGGCGACGGTCGCCTGACCGCCTGCAAGCCCATTTCCGACGGTGACCTGGGCGACTACCTCGCCCGCTGCCTGACCGACCCGGCCCTGCACCGCCGCATCCTGCCCATCGGTGGCCCCGGTCCCGCAATCACGCCGCTGGACCAGGCGGCGATGCTCGGCGACCTTCTGGGCCGCGAGGTGCCCGTCCGCCGCGTGCCCGTGGCGCTGCTCTCCGGCATCATCGGCACGCTCGGGGCCCTGGGCCTTGTCTCGCGCCGGATGGCCGACAAGGCGGAACTCGCGCGCATCGGCCGCTACTACGCCACCGAGTCGATGCTGGTCTGGGATGCCGCGGCGCAACGCTACGACGCCACCGCCACGCCAGAGACCGGCACCCGCACCCTGCGCGACCACTACGCCGCCCTGTTGCGCGGCGACGTGCAGGACGACCGCGGGGCGCATGCGGTGTTCTGAGGCGGTCAGCTTCGCGACAGCAGGGCCGACCAGTTTGACCGGGAATGGGGCAGGCGGATCACTTCGAGGCGTGATGAGTCCGTCCGGTAGATCAATACGTGCGACCTGTATGGATGGACAGGGGCCGGTGGCGAAAACTGGGGGCGCAGCCGGGCAATGTCCGGATTATGGCAAAGCAAGCCAAGCACCTCATGCAGCCCGCGGATGTAGGCATCCGCCTGAGGCGCGCCCCATGTTCGTGCGCCGTAGTCCCAGATGCTGTCCAGTTCCGCAAGCGCGCGGGGCGAGATCACAAGGCGCAAGGTCAACAGGCGTTCTTCCGGGCAAGAAACTGTTCGAGATCGAACGGTTCCGAAGGGCCGCTTGCGATTCCCTCGTCGATGAGGGCCTGAATCTCGCGCACGGCCTGCCAGTGCTCCTGATCCTTGCGGATCAGGTCGCGCACATAGTCGCTGACGTTGGCATACTTGCCCGAGGCGCCCTGCTCTTCGGCAAAGGCCTTCAGCGCGTCGGGGAGAGAGATGTTCATCGTGGCCATGCACGAAGGCTGTCCCTGATGGCAAAGTTTGTCAAGAAGCCCCCCACTTCCCCCGCCGCCCGCTTTCCTGTATGGCCCGCCCATCTGCGACGTGACGCCCTTGGCCCCGGGCACATGCGAAGGATAAGGGGCGGCGGCAATGGGGCCGCCAGATGTTCGAGGGCACCGGCAGGGGCCGGGTCCTCAGAGGAAACCACATGTTCAACGTGACGAAGAAAAGCATCCAGTGGGGTGGGGAAACCCTCACGCTGGAAACGGGGAAGGTTGCGCGGCAGGCCGATGGTTCGGTGATCGCCACGCTGGGCGAGACGGCCGTGATGGCCAACGTCACCTTCGCCCGCGCCGCCAAGCCGGGGCAGGATTTCTTCCCCCTGACGGTGCACTACCAGGAGAAATACTACGCCGCGGGCAAGATCCCCGGCGGCTTCTTCAAGCGCGAGGCGCGGCCGTCCGAGAAGGAGACGCTGACCTCGCGCCTGATCGACCGGCCGATCCGTCCGCTGTTCGTCGAAGGCTTCCGCAACGAAGTGCTGGTGATGGCGACCGTGCTGTCCTGCGACCTGGTGAACGATCCCGACGTGGTGGCGATGATCGCGGCCTCGGCGGCGCTGACGATTTCCGGCGTGCCCTTCATGGGCCCGATCGGGGCGGCGCGCGTGGGCTTCAAGGATGGCGAATACCTCCTGAACCCGCCGATGGACGAGATGACCAAGCTGCGGCTGAACCCCGAGCAGCGCCTCGACCTGGTGATCGCCGGGACCAGGGACGCCGTGATGATGGTGGAATCCGAGGCCTACGAGCTGACCGAGGCCGAGATGCTGGGCGCGGTCAAGTTCGGCCATGCGGCGATGCAGCCGGTGATCGACCTGATCGTCGACCTGGCCGAAGACGCGGCGAAGGAGCCCTTCGACTTCCAGCCTGCCGACTATTCGGCGCTGGCGGCGCGCGTCCGCACGCTGGGCGAGGCGCGCATCCGCGCCGCCTTCGCGATCCGCGACAAGCAGGACCGCACCGCGGCCATCGAGGCCGCGATCAACGCCACCAAGGCCGAACTGACCGAAGAGGACCAGGCCGACCCGAACCTCTGGCCCGCGTTCAAGGCGCTGGAATCCGACGTGCTGCGCGGCGACATCATCAACGGCGGCGCTCGCATCGACGGGCGGAACAACACCACCGTCCGACCGATCGTGGTGGAAACCGGCATCCTGCCGCGCACCCACGGGTCGGCGCTGTTCACCCGCGGCGAGACGCAGTCGCTCTGCGTGGCCACGCTCGGCACCGGCGAGGACGAGCAGATCATCGACGCGCTGAACGGCAACTGGCGGTCGAACTTCCTTCTGCACTACAACTTCCCGCCCTATTCGGTCGGCGAGGTTGGTCGCGTGGGGTCGCCCGGCCGCCGCGAGATCGGCCACGGCAAGCTCGCCTGGCGCGCTCTGCAGGCGGTGCTGCCCGCGGCGACCGACTTCCCCTACACGCTGCGCCTGGTGTCCGAGATCACCGAATCCAACGGGTCGTCCTCGATGGCCACGGTCTGCGGCTCGTCGCTCGCCATGATGGACGCGGGCGTGCCGCTGAAGGCGCCGGTCGCCGGCGTGGCGATGGGCCTGATCCTGGAGCGTGACGGCCGCTGGGCAGTGCTGACCGACATCCTGGGCGACGAGGACCACCTCGGCGACATGGACTTCAAGGTTGCGGGCACGGCCAGCGGCATCACCACGATGCAGATGGACATCAAGGTCGCGGGGATCACGCCCGAGATCATGGAACAGGCGCTGGCGCAGGCCCGTGACGGCCGGCTGCACATCCTGGGCGAGATGGAAAAGGCCCTCTCCGGCCCCGCGGCGTTCAGCGAATACGCCCCGAAGATCGAGACGCTGACCATCCCCACCGACAAGATCCGCGAAGTGATCGGGTCGGGCGGCAAGGTCATCCGCGAGATCGTGGAAGTGTCGGGCGCCAAGGTCGACATCAACGACGACGGCGTCATCAAGATCGCCTCGTCCGACCAGAAGGCGATCAAGAAGGCCTACGACATGATCTGGTCGATCGTGGCCGAACCGGAGGAAGGCAAGATCTACACCGGCAAGGTCGTCAAGCTGGTGGACTTCGGCGCCTTCGTGAACTTCTTCGGCAAACGCGACGGTCTGGTGCACGTCAGCCAGATCGCCGCCAAGCGCCTGAATCACCCCAACGAGGTGCTAAAGGAAGGCCAGGAGGTCAAGGTCAAGCTTCTGGGCTTCGACGACCGCGGCAAGGTCAAGCTGGGCATGCGCATGGTGGACCAGGAGACCGGCGAGGAGATCACCGAGAAGAAGCGCGAAGACGCCTCGGCGGACTGACCCGCGCCTGACCGCAACGTCAACGGGCCCCGGGGCGCAACCCCGGGGCCCGTTTCCATTGCGGTTCACGCCGCCAGGTGCCGCAGCCCCTGCGTCACGTCGGCCCGGACCGCCAGCCGCAGGCCGGGCTCGTCGCCTGCCAGCAGCGCCGCCAGGATCATGCGGTGGTGCGGCGGGGCGTCGTTGCGGCGCACGCGGGTGTAGAGCGCGCGCATCGTGGGGCCAAGTTGCAGCCAGACGGTTTCGGTCAGCGCCAGCATCGCCGGGGCCTGGGCGCGAAGGTACAGCGTGCGGTGGAACTCGAGGTTGCTGCGGATGTAGCCCACCGCGTCCTGCCGGGCGACGGCCTCGGCCAGCACCCCGTTGATCGCCGCCAGCCGCTCGATCAGCACGGCATGGGCGCGCGGCAGGGCGCGGGCGGCAAGCTCGGGCTCCAGAAGCGCGCGGATCTTGGCCAGTTCCTCGATGCGTTCCTGCGTCAGTTCGGGCGTCGAGATGCGGCCCGAGGACGACATCGTCAGCGCCCCTTCCGCCGCCAGCCGCCGCACTGCCTCGCGCGCGGGCGTCATCGACACGCCATGCGCCGCGGCAAGGCCCCGCAGCGTCATCGGCGTGCCGGGGGCAATCTCGCCGTGCAGCACGCGCGCGCGCAGCTGGCGGTAGACCCGTTCATGCGCCACCGCCGGAAGCGTGGGCCGGGGGGGCAGGGCGGCGGGGCGGGGGTCGGTCATGGGCAGAGTGTGATCACAGGCGCGGTGCGGGTCAACGGGCCTGCGCGCGGGGTCACCGCGTGCGCAACCTGTGCCCAGGTGGCGCCTCCCCTCCCCCTCGTGGGGAGGGGATGGGGGAGGGGGGTCCGCGCGAGCGGCCGGGAGCCCCCCCACCCTCTCCCTCCCCCACCAGGGGGGAGGGAAGCGCCTGATGCCGAAAGGTGCCCCCGGCCTGCACTAGAACCGCAGCGCCTGCAGTGCCGCACCTTCCGCCTTGAGCCAGGCGCGCTGCGCCTGCCAGCCGGGGCAGAGGCGCGCCACCACGGCCCAGAAGGCGGCGGAGTGGTTCATCTCGGCCAGATGCGCCACCTCGTGGGCGGCGACGTAGTCGAGGACCGAAGGCGGGGCCAGGATCAGCCGCCAGCCGAACATCAGCGCCCCCGCCGTCGTGCAGGACCCCCAGCGCGAGGAGGGATCGCGCAGCGTCAGGCGGCTGTAGCCGCGCCCGAGCACCGCCGCATGGCGGTCGCAGGCCGCGACCAGACGGGCGCGGGCGAGCGTCTTGAGGAACGCCTGCACCCGCACCCCCGCCTGCGCCGGATCGCCGGGCACGACCAGCGTGGCACCTTCGATGCGCACCGCGCGCCCCGCCCCCGGCACGACCGTCAGCCGCACCCCCTCCACCGGCAGCACCGACCCGGGCGCGACCGGCGGGGGCACAGGCGGCAGGCGGGCCAGCGTCGCGCGCAGCCAGCCTTCCTGCACGGCAAGGAACGCCAGCGCCTCGGCCTCGCGCATCCGCCGCGGCAGGGTCAGCACCACCGCGCCGTCCTTGCGCCCCACCCGCAGCGACACCCGCCGCGCCCGGTCCGACCGGCGCAAGGCGATCTCCACCCCGGGCAACGACGGCAGGCGGGCCATTCAGGCCGACAGCCCGCCCGCGAGGTCGGGCCGGTCAAGTGCTGCAAAGCCGTAGTGGCGCAGCCAGCGCAGGTCGGCCTCGAAGAAGGCGCGCAGGTCGGGGATGCCGTATTTCAGCATGGCGATACGGTCGATGCCCATGCCGAAGGCGAAGCCCTGATACACCTCGGGGTCCACCCCCGCCGCGGCCAGCACCCTGGGATGCACCATGCCCGAGCCGAGGATTTCCATCCACTTCTCGCCCTCGCCGATGCGCAATTGCCCGCCGACGTTGGAATAGCGGATGTCCACCTCTGCCGAGGGTTCGGTGAAGGGGAAATGCGAGGCGCGGAAACGCAGTTCCACCGACGGCACCTCGAAGAAGGCGCGGCAGAATTCCTCCAGGCACCACTTGAGGTTGGCCATGGTGATGTCGCGGTCGATCGCCAGCCCCTCGACCTGGTGGAACATCGGCGTGTGGGTCTGGTCCATGTCCATGCGGTAGACGCGGCCGGGGGCGATCACCCGGATCGGCGCGCCCTGCGCCTGCATCGCGCGGATCTGCACCGGCGAGGTATGGGTGCGCAGCACATGCGGCGGGCGGGCGTCGCCCTCGGCGCGCGCCATGAAGAAGGTGTCATGCTCCTGCCGCGCGGGGTGTTCGGGGGGGATGTTCAGCGCGTCGAAGTTGAACCAGTCGCTTTCCACCTGCGGGCCTTCGGCGACGGCAAAGCCCATGTCGGCGAAGATCGCGGTCAGTTCCTCCGTCACCTGCGACACGGGATGGATCGTGCCCGTCCGCCGCGGCCGCGCGGGCAGCGTCACGTCCAGCCATTCGGCCCTGAGGCGTTCGTCCAGCGCCGCGTCCGACAGCGCCGCCTTGCGGGCGCGCAGGGCGGCCTCGATCTCGTCCTTCAGCGCGTTCAGCGCGGCGCCTGCCGCGCGGCGGGCGTCGGGGTCGAGCTTGCCCAGCGTCGCCATCAGCGCGCTGACCTCGCCCTTGCGGCCAAGGGCGGCGATGCGCACCTCTTCCAGCGCGGCCTCGTTCGCCGCCGCGGCGACTGCGCCGATGAACCTGCCCCGAACCTCGCCCAGTTCCATGCTGCCGACCCCTGATGACGGGCACGGGTTAGCGGCAGGCGGGGCGGGATGCAACCGGGGCGTCAGACGCGGTGATAGGGCGAGCCTGCGAGGATCGTCGCGGCGCGGTAGAGCTGTTCGGCCAGCATCACGCGGGACAGCGCATGCGGCCAGACCATCGGCCCGAAGCTCAGCGCCAGGTCCGCGCCGTCGCACAGCGCAGGCGCCAGCCCGTCCGCCCCGCCGATGACGAAGGCCGCCGCGCGGCCGCCGTCGCGCCAGCCCGCCAGCCGTTCGGCCAGCGCGGGCGAGGACAGCATCTGCCCGCGTTCGTCCAGCACAACCCGCAACGCCCCCGCGGGGATCGCGCGCGCAAGCGCCGCCGCCTCGTCGCGCCCCTCGACCTCGCGCTCGGCCACCGGCGCCAGGCCCAGGGGGCGCCCCGTCTTCGCGTAGCGGTCAAGGTAGTCGTCGACCAGCGCGCGTTCCGGTCCGGCCCGCAGTCGCCCCACGGCGGCAAGCGTCAGGCGCAGCACCTAGACCGGCGCCACCCGCGCCGCCTGCTGTGCTGCGGGCATCCACATCTTTTCCAGCTGGTAGAAGCCGCGCACCTCGGGGCGGAAGACATGGACGATCACGTCGCCCGCGTCGATCAGCACCCAGTCGGCGGCCTCTTTCCCCTCGACCCGCGCCAGGATGCCGAGATCGGTCTTCAGCCGGTCCATCAGCTTTTCCGCGATGGCCGAAACCTGGCGCGTGGACCGGCCCGAGGCGATGACCATCCAGTCGGCGACATCCGACCGCCCGCGCAGGTCGATCTGCACCACGTCTTCGGCCTTGTCGTCGTCAAGCGAGGTCAGCACGCGCGCCAGCACGGCATCGGCACCGGTCTCTGCCGCCCCCGGGCGCGCGGCGCGCGCGGCGGTGGGCAGGCCGGTCGTCGGATCGGAGTGGGACAGGACCCTGGTCCTTCGGCAACTGCGCGCATTCCCCGCGCCGGGATGTCGAAGGGTAGCACCCGGTGCGGCCAAGCTCAACCGCGACCATGGCCGGGCCGGGGGCATCGCCCGCGGGCGCCTTGCCTTGCGGCGGATTCGGGGCTATCCCCGGCCGATGCTCCGGTTTTTCGACATCGCCGACCGCGCGCGCCTGCCCTGGCGCTTTACCGGCGCTGCCCGTTCGGTGCTGTCGCGCCCTTAAGGCCGCGCGCACGCCCGCCTGCCCTGCACAGCCATCCCCCGACGACAGGAGAGAGCCATGGCTCCCCGCACGCTCTATGACAAGATCTGGGACGACCATGTCGTCCACCAGGCGGAAGACGGCACCTGCCTTTTGTACATCGACCGCCACCTGGTCCACGAGGTGACCTCGCCCCAGGCCTTCGAGGGTCTGCGCATGACCGGCCGCAAGGTGCGCGCGCCCGAAAAGACCATCGCCGTGCCCGACCACAACGTGCCGACGACCGCAGGACGCGACCTGCGGATCGACAACGAGGAAAGCCGCATCCAGGTCGAGGCGCTGGACCGCAACGCGCGCGAGTTCGGCATCCACTACTACCC
>CAZCPY010000110.1:0-670 GCA_964499865.1 uncultured Rhodobacterales bacterium
AAGGGGAAATCGAAAGGGGGCATCACGCCTCAGGCCCGAGTTGCGCAACAACGCCACTTTCGCGGCGAAGGGGTCGACATGCGCCCCGTCAAGGCACCGCCGGCCGGCAGTCCGGCGGACGCGGGGGAAGACGCGGCGGTCACGGGCCTGACCGCGCCGTCCCGGCCGACGTGGGTCAGGGGGCCAGGGGAGGGGCCGCACACGGACAGGCGGCGCGCGCGCTGCCCGCGGGGCCGGGCAGGGGCACATCCGGCTGTGGCTGGCCGAACCCGCGGAATTGCTTGCGGTGCGCGGCGCGGAATGCGACGCTTCCGGCATTGCCCGATGCAGTCTTGGGGATCGCCATGCCGCTTGATGCCGCGCGACTGGACGAGTTGAAGACCAGCATCGCCTTTGCCCGCAAGCGGCCGCTGGCCTTTGGCCTTTGCCTCGGCAAGTCGCCCGAGACGACGATCCTTCTCAATCACAAGACCAAGGACCCCGAGGTCATCGGCCGCCAGGCCAAGAAAGAGGGCGAGACGACGAAGCTTGCCTTCGGGATGATGTCGGTCGAAGGCAAGGTCATCAACCTCAGCTGCGCGGGCGACGTGATCCCGGGTCTGGCCCGCAAGACCAGGGAAATGCTCAAGGCCGCAGGGCTCAAGCTCAAGGTCCGCATCCTCGACGCCGA
>CAZCPY010000110.1:680-10197 GCA_964499865.1 uncultured Rhodobacterales bacterium
ACGCCGAGGGCAACCTGATGGAGGAGCATGGCGAGCCGGAGGACGAGGAAGGCGAAGCCGCCGCCCCGGTCGCCGCCGCCGACCCCGCGCCTGCCCCTGAAACCCAGGAAGACCCGCAAAGGGCGAAGTGGACCGAAACCAGGCCCAGGGTGGAAGAGGCGCTGGCCAAGGCCGCGGCCAGCAAGGGGCCGGACCTGGCGCAGGCAAGGGCCGCCTGGGCCAAGGCGGCCCCGCTGGCCGAAGCCGGGGACTACGCCGCCGCCCTGGGCATGGCCAACGAGACCGCGCGCCTGATCGCCGCGGCCATCGGCACCGCACGCGCCGCCAGCGACGCCGCGGCGCGCTGGCAGGCCGCGGCCGCGCAACTGGCGCCCGCCCTTTCAGGCATCGCCGCGGCAACCACGCCCGAGGCCAGGAAGATCTTGGCCTACTGGTCCTTTGCCCAGTCCAAGGCGCTGGCGACGGTGCCCGACTTCCCCTCTGCCCTGACCGCGGTAGAGACCCTGGGCAAGATGATCAAGGCGTACCGCGCGGTGACCGCCCCGCCCAAGACCTCGCCCGAGGCGCCCCCGGTCACGCCCGAGCAGAACGCGCGGCTGGACGCCATGAAGCCCGAGGAACTGGCCAGGCAGGACCTGACCGTCGGCGACACCAAGACGCTGTTCTCCAGGGACTACATGCTCAGGCTGAAGGATGCGAAGATCCCCGGCGAGGGCAGCCCAGATCTCAAGAAGCTGATGCAGGAACTGGCCAAGGGCGAACTGCCTGCCACCCGGCGGCAGGCGTTCATGCGGGAACTGGCGCAGGTCGTGGGCCCCAGGGTCGCCTGGGAAAAGCTCGACGCCGACTATGGCCGCTTCCTGGTCATCCAGAAGCAGCAGGCGGCGATCAAGGCGCAGAAGAAGAAGGAAGACGTCCCGCCGCTGGACGAGGCCAAGCACAAGGACTTCATGGCCTCGCGCGGGCAGCTGATGTTCGGCAAGGTGCTGTCCGACGCCTTCGGCATCCACGAGGTCTTCGCCGCCATGCTCAGCCCCACGGGCGGGCTGGTGGGGGCGGGCAACGACTCGCTGCACCTTGATCCCGACAATCCGGTGGGCATCCACGGCACCGTGCACGACGCGGCGGGATACCTCGCGAGCTATCACGACGAAGGGCCGGGCTACAATTATCTCGAAGACGACGTCGAGGCCGTGCTGTCGGTCACGCCGCTGCCCGACTACCTGCTGGGGCAGCTTTCGGGCGTCAGCTTCTGGGCCAGGGAGGCCGGGCCCGCCTACGTCGAAAAGCGCATCGACGAGGCGGTGGTCACGGTCGAGAAAAAGCTGAAGTCGGCCCGCGACGCGGTGGCGACCGAAGTGCAGAAGAAGATCGCCGAAGCGCGCAGGAAGGCCGAGGAGGCCAAGGCCAGGGCAGTCAAGCTGGCCGAGGCGGCAGAGAAGAAGGCGATGGACATCGCCCGGGCGATGGATGAGGCCGGGGAAAAGGCCAAGAAGGCTGCCGTCGAGACCTTCGACACGGCCTCCAGGAAGGTCGGCGAGATCGCGGACGAGGCCAGGAAGAAGCTCGAAGACGCCTGGAACAGCATCTGGGAATAAGCCATGGCCATTGCGGTGCATCCGTCCGAATTCGCCTATGCCTTCGCCTTCGCCCGGGCCGAGGCCATCATCGGCTGGGGCAAGGACCCGTTCCAGCCCGAGGGTGCAGTCGAAGGCTGGCTGGAAGGCGGAGAGCGGCGCCTGACGGCGGCAGGCCGGCTGACCGGTGATCCGGCGGCGGGGCTGAACTTCACCGACGAGATGACCTCGGCGGTCCTCGCGCTGGTCAATCCCGACCTTGTCCTGATGGCGCAGCGCAAGGCGGGCGAGGGCGTGCAGAGGCTGACTGTCCACGTTTCGGGCGACGATTTCGTCGGCCTGACGCGCGAGGCGGACGGGATGTTCGACCTGACGCTTTACGGCGATCTTGCTGCCGCGGCGGTGGCCTGTTCGGTCTTCGTCGGCGCCTCGGAGGCGCCGCCTGACCATGAGGCGCGCGTCGATACCGACAGGGCCGCGATGGACGAGGTCCGCCGCCTGGCGCGCGAGGGCGAGATCGACGAGGCCGCCACCGCCCTGGCCGGGCTCGGGCTCGACAAGGCCGACGCCCGCTCTGCCGTGCGCGGCCTGTTCTCGCCGCGGGATGCCGGGGTGGTCAGCGTGCTCTACTGCCGCAACAACGCCGTCCTCGACGCCGAGACCTTCACCGTCATGACCAACGCGCAGGACCAGACCTGGATCGTCTTTCCGCCCGCCAGCCTCGACGGCCCGATGGTCCTGGAGCGCAGCTCTGCCGCAGCGCTGACCGCCCGCATCGTGGTCGGCGTCGCCGCCCGCCAGGCCCGCTGAAGCCGCCGCCGCCGTGCCCGCCGCCGACCGTCCGTGCGCGGCCTTTCGCCGGGGGTGCAGGTCGCGGACGGGCCGGGACTGACGCCGGGCCCGCTCCAGCATCTTCTCAAGGCACGGCATTGACATAAAAAGAAATCGTGCTTCGCCGCATCGTCCGTAAAGTCGATGGCGTGCCGTGAACGCTCCACCACCGGGCGGATGATTTCGGCACCGGGCCCGAACCAGCCGCGGCGCAGCGTTTCGTCGCGGGCCGGAGCGACGCGACGACCCTGCCGGTCAGTCGTTGCGATAGAAGAACTGCTCGGTGCTTTTCAGGCTGGTCAGCGTCACCACCACGAGGACCGCCGCCAGCACGTAAAGCCCGGCCGCCGCCGCGACTTCGGGCGGGGGCGGGCCGCGCAGGCTGGCGAACATCGCGATCGGCAGGGTCTGGATGTTGATGGTGTAGAGGAGAAGCGAGATCACGAACTCCGAGATGCCAAGGACGAAGACCATCAGCGTGCCCGACAGGATGCCGGGCATGATCCCCGGCAGGGTGACGAAAAGGAAGGTCTGCACCTTTTCCGCCCCAAGCGTCGCCGCCGCCTCCTCCAGCCGGGGGTCGAGGCTGAAAAGCGAGGAGGCGACCGAGAACATCAGGAACGGCAGGTTCACCACGGTGATCCCGACCGAGATCGGCCAGAGCGACCCCAGCGATCCCATCCAGGTGAAAAGCGCGAGGAAGGCGAAGGCCGAGGCGATCAAGGGCGTCGCCACGCCGAGGATCATGAAAAGGCCCAGCGGAAAGCGGAAGCGGAAGCGGAAGCGCACCAGAGCGATGGCCGCAGGAACCCCGGCGATCAGCGACAGCACCACGACCTGGAAGCCGACGATCAGGCTGCGCCCCAGGGCCGCGCGGATCTCGCCGTTGCCGATCAGCGCGCGGTAGGGGTTCAGGGACAGGCTTTCGGGCGGGAAGGTCAACCGCTCGCCGCCGCTGACCGAGGCCAGAAGGACGATGGCGAGCGGCACCGCCACCAGCAGGATGACAAGCGCCACCGACAGGCGGATCACCGGACCGTTCATGCCGCCATCCTCCGCTGCCGACGCCGCAGCCTGAGCCAGCCGAGGAAGAGAAGCCCCGGCAGCACCACGACCAGGGTGGAGACCACCAGCAACAGCAGGCTGAACGCCGAGCCGAGGTAGAGGTTCTGCTGCAAGCGGTAGATGTCGCCGATCACGTTGGCGACGAAGGGCAGCCGCCCGAGGCCAAGGATCGCCGGCATGTCGTATTCGGCGATGTTGAGGAGGAGAACCACGACCAGCGCCGCCACGATGCCGGGCCACGAAAGCGGGATCACGATATGCGCCCAGATCCGCGCGGGCGAGGCGCCGAGCGTCGCCGCCGCGCGTTCGAGGTTCGGGTCGATCCGCCGCATCGCCGGCATGATCAGCAGCGTCGCCAGCGGGGTGGAGACCTGCATCATGCCGATGAAGACGCCCAAGGGCGTGCCGAGCAGCCCGCCATCCTCGATCCCGAAGAGGCCCGCCACCCAGCCCGCCATGCCCCGGTTCGCCAGGATCAGATACCAGGCGAAGGTGCGCACGATCTCGCCCATCAGGAAGGGCACGAGCAGCAGCACAAGGAGCGTCACCCTGAGCGCGCGGCGCGGCGTGCGGATGATGACATAGGCCAGCGGCAGCCCCAGAAGCACCGCCCCGGCGGTCACGGTCAGCGACAGGAGCAGCGTCCGCAACAGCGTCTGCTGGTAGAAGGGGCCGGAGGGCGGCTCGAACAGCAGCAGATACTGCTGGGCCGAAATCCCGCCCTGCTGCATCAGGAAGCTGTCATAGGCGTGGATGCTGAGCCAGCCGAGATAGATCAGCCCGACCGCAAGGACGCTGACCAGAAGGATGGCGGGCAGCATCAGCACGTAGGGTTGCAGCCGACCCAGACGGCCGGGGCGCAGGATGCGGCCCGCGCCGATCAGCCCGTCGATCAGCCGCCAGCGCAGACCCGAATAGCGTTCAGCCATGACCGGCCTCCACCGCCCAGACCTTGTCGCGCGGCCAGGTCAGCCAGACCTTCGCGCCGACCGGGATCTCGCCCGTCCGGCTGGCCAGTCGCACGGGGCGGTCGATGCCGGGGGCGGTGACCTCGTAATAGACCGTCTCGCCCTCGAAAAGCCGCAGCGCCACCTCGCCCGCAAGGCTGGCGGGACCGGCGGGCGCCGTTGCCATCCCGATGTCCTCGGCGCGCAGGATCGCGGTGGCGGCGCGGCCCTCGGCAACCGTGCGTTCGGGGGTGACGGCGATCCGCGCGCCGCCGGGGGTGACGACCGCCGGTCCGTCGGGACCGCCCGTCAGCACGCCGTCGATCACATTCGCCCGGCCGAGGAAATCGGCGACGAAGCGGCTCGCGGGGCGGCGGTAGAGCGTCTCGCCGCTGCCGACCTGCATCAGCTTGCCGTCGTTCATCACCCCGACCCGGTCGCTGAGCACCATCGCCTCGACCTGATCGTGGGTGACGTTGATGATGGTCACGTCGATCTCGCGGTGCAGGCGGACGATTTCCAGCTGCATCTCCTCGCGCAGCCGCTTGTCAAGCGCGCCGAGCGGCTCGTCCAGAAGCAGGAGCCGCGGATTGTAGACCAGCGCCCGGGCCAGCGCCACGCGCTGCTGCTGGCCGCCCGACAGTTCGTGCACGCGGCGTTCGGCGATGTTCGGCAGGCGCACGATGTCCAGCGCCTGCGCCACGCGGCGGCCGATGCCGCCCTGCGGCTCGCGCCGCATCCGCAGGGGAAAGGCGATGTTGTCGAACACGCTCATGTGCGGAAACAGCGCCAGCGACTGGAACACCATGCCGATGTTGCGCTGGTGCGTGGGCACGTCGCGGACGTCGCGCCCCTCGATGGTCAGCGTGCCGCCGTCGATGCCGGTCAGTCCGGCGATGGCGCGCAGGATCGTGCTTTTTCCCGACCCCGAGGGACCGAGCAGGGTGAAAAGCTCGCGCGGACGAATCTCGAGATCGACATGGTCGATGGCGTTGTGCGACCCGTAGGACTTGACCACCCCGGCCAGCCTGACGATCGCAGGCTGGCCGGCGGCGTCCGGCGCCGGCATCGGATGGGCGGACATGGGCCGGGCTCAGCGCTGGATCGCGGCGCTGTAGGCGGCCTGCCAGCGATCCCGGTTGCGCGCCTCGACATCGACCGGCACGACGATGCCGTATTCGGCGATTTCCTCGGGCGTCACCGGGAAGGCGGCGTCGCCCTTCATGAAATCAGGCACCGGCGCCTTGAGGTTGACCGGGGTTTCGGCGATCCCGGCGGCGATCTTGCCCTGGTTCTCGGCGGTCAGCGCCTCGGCGACGAACATCTGCGCCCAGTAGTTCACATCCTCGGGCAGGCCGGCCGCGACATAGATCGATTCGGTGGACACCACCGCGCCTTCGGTCGGGACCACCCATTTCAGCCCCTCGACCTCCATCGCGGTGCCGACCAGCGTGATGCCAAGGCTGACCTCGCCCGCGCCGATCCCGGCGATGAACTCCTCCTCGTCGCCCGCGGCACCGATGTTGGCCTTGAGCCCGGCGATCTTGTCGAACACCGGCGTCAGGTCGTCCTTGGCGGGGTCGAGCCCCATCGATTTGGCCAGCGGGAAGAGGAGCGAGGGGAAGGTGTTGGTGACGAAGAGCTTGCCCTCGTATTTCGGATCGAACAGGTCGTTCCACGAGATGCTGTCGGGCAGCGTGACCTGCTTCGGGTCATAGACCACGGGCTGCGAATAGGCCGCGACGTTGACGTAGTTCGTGGCGCCTTCGGGCAGCGCGAGGGGGCCGAGTTCATCCTTCGCGGCGATGAAGGCCGTGTCGAAGGGGGCCGACAGGCCCTGGACCTGCGCGGCATAGGCCATCGATTCGATGGTCAGGACCACATCGACCGGCGGGCGGGTGCCGGCACCGACGCTTTGCGCGATCTTGACCTGGACCTCGTTGAAGTCGGTCACGTCGAATTCCACCGGAATGCCGGTCTTGGCGGTGAAGCTGGCCGCCACGCTGTCGGCATAGGTCGTGCGCCAGGGCCCGCCCCAGGTCCGCACCACCAGCCGCTCGGGCTTGGTCGCGGGTTCCATCGGCAGTTCCGAGGCAAGGGCGGGCACCCCCGCCAGAGCCGTCGCCGCGACGATCACCGCCGCGAGGCAGTCGCGCCGCGCGATACGGCGGAAAGCCAGTCCGTTTGCAAGTCTGTCCATCACTTCCCCCTGTTGTTCCGCGCATTTTGCGCAGGGTCGTTTTCACCAGTCTCCGGCATTCCGCCGACGGAAGACAGTGCGATGTGCTCCTGCCGCCGCCCCGGGCATCACAGGTCCGTGACCTGCGTACCGCCGCCTCGTGTGCGGGGTCGGTGCCGCCGTCTTCACCTCCGCCGCAGGCGCGGGTCGAGCGCGTCGCGCAGCCCGTCGCCGATGTAGTTGATGCTGAGCACGGTCAGCGAGATCGCGACGCCGGGAAACAGCACCCGGTTCGGATCGGCCTGCATGTATTCGACGCCCTCGAACAGAAGCCGTCCCCAGGTCGGGAAATCGGGCGGAAAGCCGAGGCCAAGGAACGACAGCGCGCTTTCGGTGATGATCGCCGAGGCAAAGCCCAGCGTCGCCGCGACCATGATCGGCGAGATCACGTTGGGCAGGATATGGTGCAGCACGATCAGATATGGCGGCGTGCCGATCGACCGCGCGGCCAGGACGAACTCGCGCTCTTTCAGCGCCAGCACGTCGCCGCGCACGATCCGGGCGGCCTGCATCCACGAGGTCAGCCCGATCGCGCCGACGATGAGGAGGAATGCCCCCGCCTCGGGGCCCACCACGCTGGCCAGCGCATCGCGGAACAGCATCACCATGACGAGGAGCAGCGGCAAAAGCGGCAGCGCCAGGAACAGGTCGGTCAGCCGCATCAGCGGCCCGTCCAGCCAGCGGACATAGCCCGCCAGCACCCCGACCATGGTGCCGATGAAAAGCGAGATCAGCATCGCCACGAAGCCGACGGCCAGCGAAACCCGGCCGCCCGCCAGCATCCGGGCCAGCTGGTCGCGGCCAAGCTGGTCGGTGCCGAAGGGATGGGCAAGGCTGGGCGCAAGGTTGCGCATCTTGAACATGTCGGTCGCCTTCGGCTCGATGAAGGCCGGGTCGAGCCGCCAGAGGAAGGGGCCGACCACCACCGCCAGCACCAGAAGCCCCAGGATCACCACGCCGGCCACCGCGCCGCCATGGCTGCGGAACTGGCGCAGCACATCGGCCCAGGGGCTGCGCGGACGGTCGCTGAACAGGCCGTGGCCCGTCTCGCTCACCGGCTTGCCCGCAGTCTGGCCCACAGTCTCGCTCACAGGATCACTCATAGCGGATCCTCGGATCCAGCATGCCGTAAAGGAGGTCGGCGACCAGGTTGAAGAACACGATCAGCACGGCGAAGATGAAGGTCAGCGTCTGCACCATCGGCAGGTCGTTGGCGACGATGGCGCCGATCAGCGCCGCACCGATGCCGTTCACCTTGAACACCTGCTCGACGATGATCGAGCCGCCGAAGATCGACGGCATCCCGAGCGCCAGCACGGTGACCACCGGGATCAGCGAATTGCGCAGCGCGTGCTTCAGCACCACCTGCGGCTCCAGGAGCCCCTTGGCGCGGGCGGTGCGCACATAATCCTGCCCGAGGTTGTCCAGCATCGCCGACCGGGTATAGCGGCTGATCTCGGCGGCGTGGAACAGCGCCAGCACCGTCACCGGCAGCGCCATCTGCCAGACCTGGCGCTTGAACGTGGCGAAATCGGTCACACGCAGCGAGGTGTCGTAGTAGGACGGGAACCAGCCGAGGTTGACCGCGAAGATCACGATCAAGAGGACGCCGGTGAAGAAGGTCGGGACCGAATAGCCGATCATTGCGATGAAGGTGCCGATCTGGTCGAACCAGGAATAGTGGCGGTAGGCGGAATAGACGCCGATCGGCAGCGCGATCAGCACCGCGATCACATAGCCCGCACCGATCACCGTCATGGTCTGGCCGAGGCGCTGGCCGATCACGTCGAAGACCGGGGCCCGGCTCTGCCATGAGAGGATGCGCTGCGCATCGCCGCCAAGCGAGGTGCCGAACCAGCCGTCGATCAGATAGGCCGGCTCGATCAGGAAGAACTGCCTGAGCCACAGAAGATAGCGCACGAGGACCGGCTGGTCCGCGCCCAGCGCCTCGATCATCTTCTGGCGCGCCTCGGGCGGAATCGAGCGCGGAATCTCGGACATCGGCGAGCCGGGCGCGAGATCGACCATCAGGAAGATGATCAGGCTGATCAGAAGCAGCGTCGGGATGGCAAGCAGCAGCCTGCGCAGGGCATAGGTCAGCATCGGCGGGGCAGCCTTCGGCAGTCGGGAAGGGAATGGCGCGCGGCGGGATGGACCCGCCGCGCGCCCCGGGATGCGTGTCGCTTAATTCATGCGATACCAGTCGGCCACGTTCCACAGCTCGCTGTCCCAGGCGTTGACCTTGACCCCGCCCAGCGTGTTCGAGATCGCCGACAGGTTGCCGCGCAGGATCAGGGGCAGCGTCACCATGCCGTCCTTGGTGATCATGTCGTTCATCTGCTTGGCGATCGCGGCGCGCTCGTTCATGTCGAAGGTCTGGGCCAGCTTGACCGACAGCGCGTCATACTCGGGATTGGCAAAGCGGTTGTAGTTGGTGCCGATCCAGTTGGTCTCGGGCCGCGGCGCCTTGTCGGTGGTCAGCGCCGCCAGATAGGCCTCGGGGTCGGTGCCGTCGAAGTTGTTGGCGTGCATCTCGACGTCGGCATAGAACTTCTCGGCCGTGTCGGGCGAGGCGGGGTCGCCGCCGAAGAACACGCCGGGGTCGATCACCTTCAGTTCGGTCTCGACCCCGATCTCGGCCCACCAGCCCTTGATGAGCGCCTGGAAGTCCTGCCGCACCGGGTTGTTGGTGGTCTGGAACAGCAGTTTCAGCGGCATTCCGTCCTTTTCGCGGACGCCGTCACCGTTGCTGTCCACCCAGCCGGCCTCTTCGAGGAGCTTCTTCGCCCCCTCGATGTCCTGCGTCAGGCAGCCGGTGTTGTCCGAGGCATAGAAGGCCGGGGCCGGCACCACGTTGC
>CAZCPY010000111.1:0-10196 GCA_964499865.1 uncultured Rhodobacterales bacterium
TTTCCCGCGAGGCGATGCCGGCCGGCGGACGCCTGAGGCGTCAGGGGGCAAGCGGCCGCGGCCGCAGCGCCAGCCCCGCCGCCGCGCCCACCGCCAGCCCCGCGGCATCCAGCGCCACCGCCTGCCCACCCGCCAGCGCATGGCCCGCGATCCCCGCCAGCACGGCCAGGCCCATGGCGCCCGCCGCCTCGCGCTCGCCCCGCCGCAGGGCCCAGACGAAGGCAGCGGCGCAGAGGCCGTACACCGCGCCCGAGGCGCCGCCGAAGGGCCCGGGCGCGACCCAGGTCGCGGCCAGCGGTGCAAGCGCCCAGGCCAGCAGCAGGGCAAGGAACATCCGGCCCGCCCCGGCCAGCCGCACCCCGGCCCCCGATCCCGCCAGGCACAGCGCGCTGGTCACCGCCAGCGCGCCCGCATTGGCCTGCACGAGGCCATAGCTCGCGAACATCCCCGCCCGCTGGCCAGGGTAAAGCCATGACCCGCGCCACAGCACCTCGGGCTGGAAGCGCAGCAGGGCTTCCGCGAGGAAGGCCGCGCGCCGCGTCTCGACGCTGTCGGCCTTGAGCGCGGCAAGGACGGCGTAGACCCCGACCAGCAGGGCCACGACCAGCAGCCCGGGAATGTACCGCATCGCCTTGCCCCCCTAGGAACCGCGCCCGCCTTCCCGTAATCAGTCCGGGCGGGAAACGGGGTCCTCATGGCGCATATCATCGTCGTCGGCAACGAGAAGGGCGGCTCGGGCAAGTCCACCACCTGCATGCATGTGGCGACCGCGCTGGCGCGCCTGGGCAAGCGGGTCGGGGCGCTGGACCTGGACCTGCGGCAGAAGACCTTCGGCCGCTATGTCGAGAACCGGCGCGCCCAGGCCGCCCGCAGCGGGCTGGCCCTGCCGACGCCCGACTATCGCGACCTGCCCGAGGCATCGGCCGCGCCGGGCGAGAACACCTACGACGCGCGCCTGGCCGCGGCGATCACGGCGCTGGAGCCCGGATCGGACTTCATCGTGATCGACTGCCCGGGGTCGCATACGCGGCTGAGCCAGGTGGCGCATTCGCTGGCCGACACGCTGGTGTCGCCGCTGAACGACAGTTTCGTCGACTTCGACCTCTTGGCGCGGATCGACCCGGAAAGCGGCAAGGTGCTGGGGCCGTCGATCTATGCCGAGATGGTCTGGCAGGCGCGCCAGATCCGGGCGCAGGCGGGGCTTAAGCCGATCGACTGGGTGGTGATCCGCAACCGCCTGCCGGTCCTGCAGATGCACAACAAGCGCAAGGTGGGCGAGGCGCTGGCCGACCTGTCGCGCCGCATCGGCTTCCGCGTCGCGCCGGGCTTTGCCGAGCGGGTGATCTACCGCGAGCTGTTCCCGCGCGGGCTGACGCTTCTGGACCTCAAGGAGACCGGGGTGGAGGCGCTGACCCTGTCCAACATCGCCGCCCGGCAGGAGCTGCGCGACCTGATCGCGTCGCTGAACCTGCCGGGGGTGCGCCCGGATTTCTGAGCGGTTCGGGGGGGGAGAGCCCCGGGGCGCTGCCCCGGACCCCGGGATATTTGGGAAGAGATGAAGGAGGCTCGGGTGAATCCGCTCTGGGATGCGGTCTTTGCGCCCCTGGCGGCGCGGGAGGCGCCGGTGCTGATGCTGCCCGACGGCGGGGCGCTGTCGGGTGCGGCGTTCCATGCGCTCGCGCTGGGGCTGGCCGGGCGGCTGGTCGACGAGGGCGTGGGGGCCGGCGACCGGGTGGCGGCGCAGGTGGCGAAGTCGCCGGCCGCGCTGGCGCTCTATGCCGCCTGCGTGGCGGCGGGGGCGGTGTTCCTGCCGATGAACACCGCCTACACGCCGGCGGAGGTGGAGCATTTCCTGACCGACGCCGCGCCGCGGGTGCTGGTGCACGATCCGGCCGCAGGTCTGGGCGGGCTGGCCGCGCGGCATCGGGTGCGGGCGCTGACGCTGGATGCGGGTGGCCGGGGGACGCTGGCGCCAACTGCGCCCTTGGCGCCGGTGGCGCGGGGCGCGGGCGATCTGGCGGCGCTGCTCTACACCTCGGGCACCACGGGCAGGCCCAAGGGGGCGATGCTGACGCAAGGCAACCTGCTGTCGAATGCCGAGGCGCTGGCCGGGCTGTGGCGCTTCACCGGGCGCGACGTGCTGCTGCATGCCCTGCCGGTGTTCCACACGCACGGGCTGTTCGTGGCGGTCAACACGGTGCTGCTGGCGGGCGGGTCGCTGCTGTGGCTGCCGGGGTTCGACGCGGGAGAGGTCCTGCGCCTGTTGCCGCGGGCGACGGCGATGATGGGGGTGCCGACGTTCTACACCCGCCTGCTGGACCATCCCGGACTGACGCGCGACGCGGTGGCGGGGGTGCGGCTGTTCGTGTCGGGGTCCGCGCCCCTGTTGCCAGAGTCGCACCTCGCCTGGACCGCGCGCACCGGCCATGCCATCCTAGAACGCTACGGGATGACGGAAACGAACATGTCCGCATCCAACCCCTACGAGGGCGAGCGGCGCCCGGGGACCGTGGGGTTCCCGCTGCCGGGGGTGGAGGTGCGCCTGAACGGCGCCGACGAGATCGAAGTGCGGGGCCCGAATGTCTTCCGGGGCTACTGGAACCTGCCCGACAGGACCGCGGCCGAGTTCACCGCCGACGGGTTCTTCCGCACCGGTGACATCGGGCGCTTCGATCCCGACGGATACCTGCGCATCGTCGGCCGGGCGAAGGATCTGGTCATCACGGGGGGCCTGAACGTCTATCCGGTGGAGGTGGAAGAGGCGCTGGACCGCGCAGCCGGCGTGCTGGAAAGCGCCGTCATCGGCCTGCCGCATCCCGACTTCGGCGAGGGCGTCTTCGCCGTGCTGGTGGCGCGGCCCGGCGTGGCGCTGGACCCCGCCGCGGTTCTGGCCGAGGTCGCGCCGCGGCTGGCGCGGTTCAAGCAGCCGAAGGCGGCGGTGGTCGTGGCCGCCCTGCCGCGCAATGCCATGGGCAAGGTGCAGAAGGCCGACCTGCGCAAGGCCTATGCCGGATGGTTCGGCGCCTGATCGTTTGACAGTTCGCGTTCCAGGAAGGCCTCGAAGGCGTCGAGGTCCACGGGGTCGAACTGGCCGAAGCCCTGCATCCAGACGGACGCGGCCTTCATCGCGTCGGGATCGAGCTTGCACCAGGTCACCCGGCCGCGGCGTTCCTGCGCGATCAGCCCGGCGTCGGCCAGCACCTTGAGGTGCTTGGACACCGCCGCCAGCGACATGGCGAAGGGTGTGGCGACGTCGGTGACGGCCATGTCGTCCTCGAGCAGCATGGTCAGGATCGCCCGCCGCGTGGGGTCGGCGAGGGCGGCAAAGACGCGGTCAAGCGGATCGGTCATGGGGTGAAGGGAAGGGCGACAGGGGCGGAAAGTCAACCGTGCGGTTGACAATGGGGGCCGGCCGCGCCACGGCCCGCTCAAGCGAAAACCCAAGCATGTCAGCGGCTTGAAGGCCGTCGTGCCGGGTTGACTCCGGCCCCCCGCGCGCATAGACGACAGCGGTCAGTCAAGGCGCAGTCCGATGTCCGACGAACCCGATCCCGAACGGCTGCGCGCGCTGGAGGCGCGGCTGTCGAAGGCGAAGGGGGCGCCGCCGCCGGAAAAGGGCCAGACGGGCAAGGCATTCTCGCAGGGCGAGGTGGCCTGGCGGATGGTGATCGAGCTGGTGTCGGGGATGCTCCTCGGTCTCGGCATCGGATACGGCCTGGACCGGTGGTTCGGCACGTTGCCCGTCTTCCTGATCATCTTTGCCCTGGCGGGGTTCGCGGCGGGCGTGCGCACCATGCTGGGCACCGCAAGACAGATGGCGCAGCCGGAAACGGCTGAAAGGACAAAGGGTTAGTCATGGCTGGCGATGTCGCGAAAAGTCAGTTCAAGATCGAGCCGATGGAGCAGTTCGTCATCGAGCCGCTGTTCGGCGAAGGGCCGGTGCAGTGGTACACGGTGACCAACCAGACCCTGTGGCTGGCGATCGGCGTGCTGTGCATCGTGGCGCTGTTCGTGTTCGGCACGCGCCGTCGGGCCATCGTGCCGTCGCGGTCGCAGTCGGTGGCGGAACTGATCTACGGCTTCATCCACAACATGGTGGAGGAGGTGACCGGCCACGACGGGGTGAAGTATTTCCCCTACGTCCTGACGCTGTTCCTGTTCATCCTCTTTGCCAACCTCGTCGGGCTGGTGCCGACCGGCTACACCGTGACGTCGCAGGTCGCGGTGACCGTGGTGCTGGCGCTGCTGGTGTTCTTCGGCGTGACCATCCTGGGCTTCGTCAGGCAGGGGCCGGGCTTCCTCAGGATGTTCTGGGTATCCTCGGCGCCGCTTCCGGTGCGGCCGATCCTGGCGCTGATCGAGGTCATCAGCTACTTCGTGCGCCCGGTCAGCCATTCCATCCGTCTTGCCGGCAACATGATGGCGGGTCACGCGGTCATCAAGGTGATCGCGGGCTTTGCCTCGCTGGCCGTCGTCTCCCCCATCGTGATCGGCGGCGTGGTGGCGATCTACGCGCTGGAAGTTCTGGTGGCGGTCGTGCAGGCCTATGTCTTCACCATCCTGACCTGCGTGTACCTGCGCGACGCCGTTGGCGGCGCGCATCACTAGGGTTCTGAAACCTCAATCGAAATTCCCCTGAAGGAGAGACTGACATGGAAGGCGACATCGCACAAATGGGCAAGTTCATCGGCGCGGGCCTCGCGACGATGGGTCTGGGCGGCGCCGGCATCGGCGTGGGCCACATTGCCGGCAGCTTCCTGGCGGGCGCGCTGCGCAATCCCTCGGCGGCGCCGGGGCAGATGGCCAACCTCTTTGTCGGCATCGCCTTTGCCGAAGCGCTCGGGATCTTCTCGTTCCTGATCGCGCTGCTGCTGATGTTCGCCGTCTGATCCAGACCTCACCGGGGGCCGGGACAGCCCGGCCCCGCTGACGAACGGAACAGGGGGGCCAGCATGGCAGCCGACAAAGCCGCTGAGGTTGCTGCCGAGGGCGCCGCCAAGGGCGCCGAATCGGTCGGCATGCCGCAACTCGATTTCTCCACCTGGCCGAACCAGATCTTCTGGCTCGCGGTGGCGCTGGTGACGATCTACCTGATCCTCACACGCATCGCCCTGCCGCGCATCGCGGCGGTGCTGGCGGAACGGTCGGGGACGATCCTGAACGACCTGACCGCGGCCGAAGAGCTCAAGGCCAGGGCGGTCGCGGCGGAAAAGGCCTACAACGACGCGCTGGCCACGGCGCGGACCGAGGCGGGCAAGATCGTCGCCAGGGCGCGGGCCGAAATCCAGGCCGACCTGGACGCGGCCACCGCCAGGGCCGACGCGCAGATCGCCGAGCGCACCGCGGCGTCCGAGTCGCGGATCGCCGAGGTGCGGGCGGGGGCGATGGACAGCGTGGCCGAGGTGGCGCGCGACGTGGCGGCGGAACTGGTGTCGGTGCTGGGCGGCAAGGCCGCGGCCAAGGACGTCAGCGCAGCGGTTGCCGCGCGGATGAAGGGGTAGGGCGATGATACGTCTGGCAATTCCCGCGGTTGTCCTGGCCTCGCCGGCATTCGCCGCGCCCGGGGCGTTCTTCTCGCTGGCGAACACGGAATTCATCGTGGTCGTGGCGTTCCTGATCTTTGTCGGCATCCTGATCTACGCCGGGGTCCCGGGAAGGCTGACCGGCCTGCTTGACGCCCGCGCCGCGCAGATCAGGGCCGACCTCGACGAGGCCCGCGCCCTGAAGGAAGAGGCGAAGTCGGTGCTGGCCTCCTACGAGCGCAAGAAGAAGGAGGTCGCCGAACAGGCCGACCGCATCGTCGCCAAGGCGCGGGACGAGGCGCTGGCCGCGGCGGCCGAGGCCAAGGAAGAGCTCAGGGACGCCATCGCCCGCCGCCTTGCCATCGCCGAGGAGCGGATCGCCACGGCTGAGGCTTCGGCGGTGCGCGAGGTGCGCGAGAAGGCGGTTGCGGTCGCCGTGGCGGCCGCGGGCGACGTGCTGGCGCGGCAGATGACGGCGGATCGCGCGGCGGCCTCGATCGACGCGGCCATCACCGAAGTGGGCGCCAGGCTGCACTGAGCCCGGTGCGCCTGAAGGGCGGCCCCGGCACGCGCCGCGGCCCCCCCCTCCTCATCCGCGCGTCTGTTCCTGGTGCAGGCGCAGGCGGGCCACGTCCTCCTGCGTCTCGGCCCGGCGCATCGCCTGCAGCGTTTCGGCCACGAAATCCATGTGCGCCTCCAGCGCCCGGCGCGCGCCCGCGGGGTCGCGCGCCTGGATCGCGGCGTTGATCGCGCGGTGCTGGTCGAGCAGGGTCGCCCGCGTGGCGCGGCCGCGGAAGATCACCTGTCGGTTGTAGAACACGCCCTGCCGCAAGAGGTCGTACATCGACCGCATCATGTGCAGAAGCACGATGTTGTGCCCGGCCTCGACGATGGCCATGTGAAAGGCGGTGTCCAGTTCCGCCTCTTCCGTCGCGTCGCGCTTGGACTGCGCGGCCTCGAGCCTGCGGAAGACCGAGTCCACCACGGCCAGGTCGCTGTCGGTGCCAAGCGCGGCGGCGCGTTCGGCCGCGAGCCCCTCCATGTCGCGGCGAAAGGCGATCACGTCGAAGACCGCCTCGTGATGCGCCGCAAACAGCGCGATCAGCGCGGGCGAGAAGGCCGAGCCCAGCACTTCGGCCACATAGAGCCCGGCGCCGGGACGGGTTTCCAGCAGGCCGCGGCCCGACAGGTCGGCAATCGCCTCGCGCAGCGAGGGGCGGCTGACACCCAGCCGTTCGGCGAGGTCACGTTCGGCGGGCAGGCGTTCGCCGGCACGCAGGATGCCGCGCAGGATCAGCGCCTCGATCTGGCGCACCACGGCCAGCGACAGGCGTTCGGCCTCGATCTTCTGGAACGGCATGGCAGGGCCCCCGGGAATTGGTCATGTGGTATGACCGCCCGGGGGCTTTGCCAAGCCCGCAGACCGCTCAGGCCGTCGGCTTGATGATGATCTCGACGCGGCGGTTCTGCTGGCGGCCGGCGTCGGTCAGGTTCGAGGCGACGGGCACATCCTCGCCCCGGCCGAAGGCCACGACGCGGCCCGGCGGCACGCCGTAGTCGCGCAGCACGCTGGCCACCGCATTGGCGCGGCGCTGGCTGAGGTCCTGGTTGTAGGCGGCGGCGCCGACGTTGTCGGTGTGGCCGATCACCTGGACCTGCGAATTGGGGTAGTCGAGCAGGCTTTGCGCGACATAGCGGAGGTCCTGCACCAGAGAACCCTGCAGGGTGGCACTGTCGGTGGCGAACAGGATGTCCTGCGGCATGACCACGCGAAGCTGGTTGCCCTCGTTGACGATCTGCACATTGCCGCTGACCTGGCCGCGGAGCTGTTCGGCCTGGCGGTCCAGCGCGTTGCCGATGGCCCCGCCGATCAGCCCGCCGACGGCGGCGCCGACGGCGGCCTTGGCCAGCCGGTCGTCGCCCTCCCGGGTGGCGCCGATGGTGGCGCCGATCAGCGCGCCGGTGATCGCGCCCGCCTGGGCGCGGCTGCCGTCCTCGATCCCCATCGTCTCGCAGCCCGCCAGCGTGAAGACGGCCACGGTGGCCAGAAGAAGCGGTGTCCTGATACGCATGCTGTGCCTCGCTTTTTGCGGACCCGGCCTGCCGCCGGGATTGCTGGCCTTATAGCAAGACGTGCGGTCGGCACAAAGTTCCGCCGAACCCTCGGCGGAAACCGGCGCATCACCTTGGCGTGTCCGCCGGTCCGATCAGGCGACGTCGGCGCGCGCCGCCTCCCAGGCCAGCATCGCCCGCTTGACCGGCAGGCCCCAGTGGTAGCCGCCAAGACCCCCCGACTTGCGCAGCGCCCGGTGGCAGGGGATCAGCCAGGCAACCGGGTTGCGCCCGACCGCCGTGCCCACGGCGCGCACCGCCTGCGGATGACCGATGGCGCCCGCGATGTCGCCGTAGGTGGCGACACGGCCGCTGGGAATGGTCAGCAGCGCCTCCCAGACCTTGATCTGGAACGGCGCGCCGATCAGGTACAGGCGCGCCTCGCCGGTCATCCCGAAGGCCGCCTCGGCCATCGGGCGCAGGGCGGCAGGGTCCTCGGCGAAGCGCGCACGTGGCCAGCGGCCGGTCAGGTCGGCCATCGTCGCCTCGGCCCCGGTTTCGGCGGCAAAGCCGATGCCGGAGATGCCCCGTTCGGTGCCCATCACCAGCGCCTCGCCGAAAGGGCTGTCGAACCAGCCCCAGAGCATCGTCAGCCCGGCGCCGCCGCGGGCGAAGTCGCCGGGCGACATCGCCTCCCAGCGCAGGAACAGGTCGTGCAGGCGGGAGGTCGCCGACAGGCCCGCCGACAGCGCGGTGTCGAGCAGCGTGGCGCGGCCGGCCAGCAGGCGGCGGGCGTGATCGAGCGTCAGGTACTGCTGGTAGCGTTTGGGGCTGACGCCGACCCATTGCGAAAACACGCGCTGGAAATGCGCGGGGCTCATGTCCATCCGCGCCGCCAGCCCATCGAGCGTCAGCGCCGGTCCGCCCGCGTCGATCTCGCGCAGCGCGCGGGCGATGACGTTGTAGTGGTAGCGCGGATCGGGGTCGGTCATCGGGGCCTCGTAGGGTGCGCATTCATGGCGCACCTTTGGGATGCGCGGGAAAGGTGCGCAATGAATGCGCACCCTACGCGGATACCGCAGCTTGCGGCCCCCCCGCGACCCGGTTCCTGCGGCTTGAGCCGGGCGCGCGGATCGGGCAAGAGGCCGCCATGGTGCCGCAGGCCGACTATGCCACGATCCGCGCGATCTTTGCCCGTTTCCGGGCCGCCGAGGCGCATCCCACGGGCGAGCTCGAGCATCTGAACGCCTTCACCCTGCTGGTCGCGGTCGCGCTGTCGGCGCAGGCGACCGACAGGTCGGTGAACCTTGCCACAAGGCCCCTGTTCGCGGTGGCCGACACGCCGGAAAAGATGCTGGCCCTGGGCGAGGAGCGGCTGATCCCCTTCATCCGCACCATCGGCCTCTACCGCAACAAGGCGCGCAACGTCATCGCGCTGTCGCGTCGGCTGATCGAGGTCTACGGCGGCGAGGTGCCGTCCAGCCGGGCGGCGCTGATGTCGCTGCCCGGCGTGGGGCGCAAGACGGCGAACGTGGTCCTGCAGATGTGGTTCGGCCTGCCCGCGCAGGCGGTCGACACGCATGTCTTCCGCGTCGGCAACCGCACCGGCATCGCGCCGGGCCGCGACGAGGCGGCGGTCGAGCGCGCCATCGAGGACAACGTGCCCGCCGAATACCTGCCCCATTCGCACCACTGGCTGATCCTGCACGGCCGCTACGTCTGCCAGGCCCGCAAACCCCGCTGCGGCGACTGCCCGATCGCCGACCTGTGCGCTTGCCCGGAGAAGACATGACCCACCGCTACGACGTGATCGGCATCGGCAACGCCATCGTGGATGTGTTCTCCACCGCCGACGACAGCTTTCTGGAGCTGATGGGCATCGAGAAGGGCATCATGCAGCTGGTCGAACGGGAACGGGGCGAGCTGCTCTATGCCGCGATGAAGGACCGCCGTCAGGCCCCGGGCGGGTCGGTCGCCAACACGGTTGCGGGGGTCGGGGCGCTGGGGCTGTCGACCGCCTTCATCGGGCGGGTGCATGACGATGCGCTGGGGCGGTTCTACGCCCGCGACATGGCCGCCGGCGGCACGGATTTCCCCAATCCGCCGGTGGCGGGCGGCGAGCTTCCGACCTCGCGGTCGATGATCTTCGTGGCGCCCGACGGCGAGCGGTCGATGAACACCTACCTCGGGATCTCGGCCGAGCTTGGCCCCGAGGACGTGCCCGACGCGGTGGCCGGGGCGGCGGGGATCCTGTTCCTGGAAGGCTATCTCTACGACAAGCCCAAGGGCATGGCGGCCTTCGAGCGCGCGGCCAAGGTCTGCCGCCAGGGCGGCGGGCGGGCGGGGATCGCGCTCAGCGACCCCTTCTGCGTGGACCGCCACCGCCCCGCGTTCCGCCGCCTGGTGAGGGAACTCGACTATGTCATCGGCAACCAGCACGAATGGGCCTCGCTCTACCAGTGCGACCTGGATCAGGCGCTGGCCCATGCGGCGGCGGATTGCGGGCTGGTGGTCTGCACGCGGTCGGGCGACGAGGTGATCGCGATCCGCGGGGCCGAGCGTGTGACGGTGCCGGTGCGCCGCGTGGTGCCGGTGGACGCGACCGGGGCGGGCGACCAGTTC
>CAZCPY010000112.1:0-10189 GCA_964499865.1 uncultured Rhodobacterales bacterium
TAGTCGGCGACCTGGAAGATCGGCGCCTCCTCGTCCTTGTTGATGGCGACGATGACCTTGCTGTCCTTCATCCCCGCCAGGTGCTGGATCGCACCGCTGATGCCGACGGCGACATAGAGGTTCGGCGCCACCACCTTGCCGGTCTGCCCGACCTGCCAGTCGTTCGGCGCATAGCCCGAATCGACCGCCGCGCGGGATGCACCCACGGCGGCGCCAAGCTTGTCGGCCAGCTTTTCGATGATGTCGAAGGCGTCCTTCGACCCCACGCCGCGCCCGCCCGAGACCACGACCTTGGCCGAGGTCAGCTCCGGCCGGTCCGAGGCCGCCACGCGGTCCTCGACCCAGGTCGCGACCAGCGCCGCCGGGCCGCTGATCGCCGCGACCGGGGCCGACCCGCCGGTGGCGACGGCGGTGAAGGCCGCGGTGCGGACGGTGAAGACCTTGGTGGCGTCCGACGACCGCACTGTCTGGATCGCGTTGCCCGCATAGATCGGGCGTTCGAAGGTGTCGGCGTCGATCACGGCGGTGACGTCCGTCAGCACCATCACGTCCAGAAGCGCCGCGACCCGCGGCATCACGTTCTTGCAGAAGGCCGTCGCCGCGCCGCAGATGTGGCTGTAGCCCGGCGCCAGATGCGCGATCAGCGCCGCGGTCGGTTCGGCCATGCCGTGGCAATAGGCGTGGTCGCCCGCGAACAGCACCTTGGCCACGCCGTGCAGCGTCGCCGCCTCGGCCGCTGCCGCGTCGCCGCCCTGGCCGGCCACCAGCACATGCACCTCGCCCAGCGAGGCCACCGCGGCCAGCGTCTTGGCCACCTGGTCGGTCGCCAGCTGCCCTTCGTTCACGTCCGCCAGAAGAAGAACGGCCATCTCAGATCACCCCCGCTTCGTCTTTCAGCCTGGCGATGAGCTCGTCGACCGAGCCCACCCTGACCCCGGCCTTGCGGCCCGCGGGTTCCACCGTCCTGACCACCGCCAGCCGCGGCGTCACGTCGACGCCATAGTCGGCGGGCGTCCTGGCGGCGAGCGGCTTGGTCTTGGCCTTCATGATGTTGGGGAGTGACGCATAGCGCGGCTCGTTCAGCCGCAGGTCGACCGAGATCACCGCGGGCAGCGGCACGGCGACCGTCTGCAACCCGCCGTCGACCTCGCGCGTCACGGTCGCCTTGCCGTCCGCCGCCACGATTTCCGAGGCAAAGGTCGCCTGGCCCCAGCCCAGCAGCGCCGCCAGCATCTGGCCGGTGGCGTTCATGTCGTTGTCGATGGCCTGCTTGCCGGTCAGGATCAGGCCGGGGCCTTCTTCCCTGGCGACCGCCGCCAGCAGTTTCGCGACCGCCAGCGGCTCGATGTCCTGGTGCACGTCCGTTGCGGCCTCGATCAGGATCGCGCGGTCGGCGCCCATGGCAAGCGCGGTGCGCAGGGTTTCCTGGTTCTGCCGGACGCCGATCGAGACGACGACGACCTCGGTCGCCACGCCCTTTTCCCTGAGGCGGATCGCCTCTTCCACGGCGATTTCGTCAAACGGGTTCATGCTCATCTTGACGTTCTGCAGGTCGACGCCCGACCCGTCCGCCTTGACCCGCACCTTGACGTTGTAGTCGATCACCCGCTTGACCGGGACCAGAACCTTCATCGCCGCCATCCCCGCAACAATCTGTCGCGCGCGTCATACCGCAGGCGCCCGGGCCGCGACAGACCAAATGCGACCGCCGGCGGCGTCAGGACGCCGCGTCCCGGGCGGGGCTAGCGTGTCAGCCCGGGCACCCAGAGCACGTCGGCGCGCCCGTCGTCATTGGCGATGCGGCCGGCCACGAAGAACCAGTCCGACAGGCGGTTGAGATACTTCACCGCCTCGGGGTTCACGTCCTCCATCGTCGCCAGTTCCACCACCAGCCGCTCCGCCCGGCGGCAGACGGTGCGGCAGAGGTGCAGGTGGGCGGCCAGCGCCGATCCGCCGGGCAGGATGAAGGACCGCAGCGGCTTCAGCCGCGCGGGGTCGTTCCAGGCGTCGATCTCGGCCTCCAGCCGCGCGACCTGGCTCTCGATCATGCGCAAGGGCGTGTAGGACAGTCCGGCATCCAGGTGCCGGTCGGGCGTGCAGAGGTCGGCGCCCAGGTCGAACAGGTCGTTCGACACCCGCGCCAGGGCCGCGTCGATGTCATCCGCCGCATGCAGGCGGGCAAGGCCGATGGTCGCGTTGGTCTCGTCCACCGTGCCATAGGCCTGCACGCGCAGGGAATGCTTGGCCACCCGCGCGCCGTTGCCGAGCGCGGTTTCGCCCGCGTCCCCGGTCTTGGTGTAGATCTTCGACAGGACGACCACGGCCTCAGCCCCCGCGCTTGTAGAAGGTGACGAGCACAAGGATCAGGATCACCGCCACGAACTGCCCGATGATGCGCATCCGCATGATCCGGTTGGCGTGCTTGCGGTTGAACTCGCCGCCCCTGGCAAAGCCGCCGATGCCCACGAGAAGGATGCCCAGCACGACAAGGCAGGCAAGGGCTGCGACGATGAACAGCGGGTCGTTGGCCATGGCGTCCTCCGGGCTGGAGCTTAGTGTAGGGGGCGGGCGGCGGAAGGCCAGTCAGGCCCGCCGCAAAACCCCGTCGAGCCAGCGCGTCGGCAGCAGGCGGCGCGCGAGGTTCATCGCATGGGTGGGGGTGGTGACGTAGTAGCGGGGCGCGGGCCGGGGGTCTTCCAGCGCGCGGACCAGCTTGGCGGTCACGGCGGAACAGGGCAGCTCGAAGCGGTCGGGCTTATCGGCGGGCTTGTAGAGCCGGTCGAGCAGGCGCCCGTATTCCGCCGCCCGGGCCGAGCCCTTCCAGTCGATCCAGCGTTCGAAATGCGGGATCGCGTTTTCCCGGATGCGGGTGGCGATGGGGCCGGGCTCGATCAGGATCACCGCGATGCCGGTGCCCGCCATCTCGATCCGCAGCACGTCCGTCAGCCCCTCCATGGCGAACTTGGTCGCCACATAGGCGCCGCGCCATTTCAGGCCGACGAAGCCCAGCACCGAGGAGCAGTTGACGATGCGCCCCGCGCCGGCCGCCCGCATCATCGGGATCACCTGCCGCGTCAGGTCGTGATAGCCGAAAAGGTTGGTCTCGAAGATCGCCCGCAGGGCACCGCGCGGCAGGTCCTCGACGGCGCCGGGACAGGCGAAGGCGCCGTTGTTGAACAGCGCGTCAAGGCCCCCGGCGCGCGCCTTCACTTCGGCCACGGCGGCGCTGATGCTGGCCTCGTCGGCATAGTCGAGGGGGAAGCTTTCCAGCCCTTCGCCTGTCAGGCGGTCGCAGTCGGCGGGCTTGCGGCAGGTCGCGAAGACGCGCCAGCCGCGCGCCTTCAGGCCGCGGGCCGCGTCAAGGCCGATGCCGGAGGAGCAGCCGGTGATCAGGATCGTCTTCATGGACTGCGGGATAGGCCGCCCGGGCAGCCGCGTCTACCCGTCAGTTGGCCACCCGTCAGTTGGCCGGATCGCTGTCGGTCAGCAGGCGTGCGGCGACATAGCCCTCGCCGCCATCGCCCTCCAGCCGCACGCGCAGCCAGCCGTCGGGCGCCTCGGCCACCACGGTCACCGCCTCGTCGCGGGTCAGCCGGCCGAGCACAGCGGTATCGGCCGACGGCCCGTCGCGCAGGTTGGCCGCGGTCGCGCGCACCCACATCAACCGCGGCGCAGGGTCGGCAGGCGCGGCTTCGGCCACCGCAGCACCCTCGGGCACCGGGGTTTCGGGCGTGAAGGATGCCAGCTTGACCGGACCGGCCACCGGCGCAACCGGAACCGGCGCGGGGGCCGCGACCGGCATGGCCACGGGCGGCGGCGGGTCGTAGGCGCCGGCCAGGCCCATGCGCAGGTCTTCCCCGCGCCCGCCAAGCAAGAGCGCGACGTAAAGTCCAGCCCCCAGAAGCAGCAGATACCGCAGCATTCCTGTCACCGACTCATCACGCGCGCCCCGCCGGCTGTTGACTAGCATCTTTCCACCGGAGCAACGGGGAAAAACCTGCCCCCCGCGCCACCGCGTTGCAGGGGATGTCCCAGCCCCCTTGCCGCCGCCGCTGGCGCCCGGATAGATGCCCCCGATGTCCTCCGACCTGCCCGACACCGATGGCGTGACCGTCCTGGAACCGCTGCGCCGCGCGATCGGCGAGCGCTACCTGACCTATGCGCTGTCGACGATCATGCACCGCGCGCTGCCGGACGCGCGCGACGGGCTGAAGCCCGTGCACCGCCGCATCCTCCATGCGATGCGCGAGCTGCGCCTGTCGCCTGCCGGGGGCTTCCGCAAGTCGGCCAAGATCAGCGGCGACGTGATGGGCAACTATCACCCGCATGGCGACATGGCGATCTATGACGCGATGGTGCGGCTGGCGCAGGATTTCAACCTGCGCTACCCGCTGGTCGACGGGCAGGGCAACTTCGGCAACATCGACGGCGACAACGCCGCCGCCAGCCGCTACACCGAGGCCCGCCTGACCGCCATCGCCGAGACGCTGATGGAGGGTCTGGACGAGAACGCCGTCGACTTCCGCCCCAACTACGACGGCACGCTGACCGAGCCCGTGGTGATGCCGGGGGCCTTCCCGAACCTGCTGGCCAACGGCTCTTCCGGCATCGCCGTGGGGATGGCCACCAACATCCCGCCGCACAACCTGCACGAGCTGGTCGACGCCTGCCAGCTGATGATCCGCGACCCCGGCTGCACGGATCAGGCGCTGGTGGCGCTGGTGCCGGGCCCGGACTTCCCGACCGGGGGCGTGCTGGTGGAACCGGCGGCGGCGATCCTCGACGCCTACCGCACCGGTCGGGGGTCGTTCCGGCTGCGGGCGAAATGGCAGGTCGAGGACCTGGGCCGCGGCACCTGGCAGATCGTGGTCAGCGAGATTCCCTACCAGGTGCCCAAGGGCAAGCTGATCGAGCGGCTGGCCGAACTGGTGACCACGAAGAAGATCCCGCTTCTGGCCGACATCCGCGACGAAAGCGCCGCCGACGTGCGCATCGTGCTGGAACCCCGCGCCCGCACCGTCGACCCCGAGATGCTGATGGGCATGCTGTTTCGGCAGTCGGACCTCGAAATCCGTTTCAGCCTGAACATGAACGTGCTGATCGACGGCCGCGTGCCCAGGGTCTGTTCGCTCAAGGAGGTGCTGCGCGCCTTCCTCGACCACCGGCGCGAGGTGCTGCTGCGCAGGTCGGCCCACCGGATGGAGAAGATCGACCACCGGCTGGAGGTGCTGGAAGGCTTCATCATCGCCTTCCTGAACCTCGACCGGGTGATCGACATCATCCGCTATGACGACGATCCCAAGGCCGCGCTGATGCGCGAAACCTGGGGCCGCCCCTTCGCCCGGGCGATGTCGGAACGCGACTATCTGGCCCCCGCCCCCGGCGAGGGCGAACTGACCGAGGTGCAGGCCGAGGCGATCCTGAACATGCGCCTGCGCAGCCTCAGGCGGCTGGAGGAGATCGAGCTGCGCCGCGAACGCGACGCGCTGATGGAGGAACGCGCGGGGCTGGAGGACCTGCTGGCCGAGCCGCGGCTGCAGTGGAAGCGGATATCGGCGGAGCTGGCCGACATCCAGAAGCGCTTCGGCCACGGCGCGCCGGGCGGCGCGCGGCGCACGCTGCTGGCCGAGGCAGGCGAGACGCCCGAGGTCGCGCCGGAGGCGCTGGTGGACCGCGAACCCGTGACGGTGATCCTGTCCCGCATGGGCTGGCTTCGCGGGATGAAGGGCCATGTCGCGCCCGAGACCGAGATCAGGTTCAAGGACGGCGACGGTCCCGGGGTCTTCCTGCATGCCGAGACGACCGACCGCCTGCTGCTGTTCGGATCGAACGGGCGGTTCTACACGCTGTCCTGCGCCGCCCTTCCCGGGGGCCGCGGCATGGGCGAGCCGGTCCGCCTGCTGGTCGACCTGCCGAACGAGGCCGCGGTGGTGGCGCTGATCCCCTACCGCGCCGGGGAGAAGCTCTTGGTCGCCTCCTCCGACGGCGACGGCTTCGTCGTGGCGGCCGAGGAGGCGCTGGCACAGACGAAGGCGGGCAAGCAGGTGCTGACCTTCCGCGACGGCGCCCGTGCGGCACTGGTCCATGTGGTGCGCGGCGACCATGTGGCCGTGATGGGCGAGAACCGCAAGCTTCTGGTCTTCCCGCTCTCCGACCTGCCCGAAATGGCGCGCGGCAAGGGCGTACGGATGCAGAAGTACAAGGACGGCGGCCTGTCCGACGCCACGACTTTCGTGCTGGCACAGGGCCTGTCCTGGAAGGATCCCGCCGGCCGCACCCGCACGGAAACCGCGCTTGCCGAATGGCAGGGCGCCCGCGCCACCGCCGGCAAGATGGCCCCGCGCGGGTTCCCGCGGGACAACCGGTTCACCTGATCAGGCGGGAGGGACGGCGGGCTCGACCCCACCCCGAAGAGGGGCGGGGGTGCTCGCCCGCCGTGGCTGCCGCGGTCCGTATTGCCCGGCCGCGGAGGGGAGCTCGTTCGCGGGCTCTCTCGGACCGATGGCGTTCGCCCGCTCACCCCGGCATCGCCACCCCCAGGATATTTGGGATCGGAAGATGAACCGGCCGGGTCATCTTCCGATCTCAAATATCCTCGGGGGTCCGGGGGCAGACAGCCCCCGGGGCCGGGGAAGAGCGCGACCGGGCCGGACGGGTGCCACGCCAGCGCGCCCCGCATGGGGCGCAAGACGGCCATCGGGCGCCACGCCGCGGGCTCGGGCGCGAGGGGGTCCAAGGGGGCGCTTGCGCCCCCTTGCTTCCCCCAAGCGGCGAAGCCGCGCGGGAGTGCTCCTTCGGGGCGGGGCGATGCTCTCAGGCCTGCTCCACCATCAGCCAGACGCCGCCCTCGGGGCGCAGGGTCAGGATCATCACGGGCCTCGGCTCCTTCCCCGGCACCGCGGTGAAGCGGAAGCGGGACAGCAGGGTTGCGAGGATGATCACCGCCTCCTGCAGGGCGAAGTTCTGGCCGATGCAGATGCGCGGGCCGTCGCCGAAGGGCAGGTAGGCGAAGCGGTCGATGGCCTTCGGGTCAAGGAACCGGTCGGGGTCGAAGCGGTCGGGGTCGGGCCAGAGCGCGTGGTGGCGGTGCAGCGCGTAGATCGGCAGGATGACGGTGTCGCCCTTCAGCACCTCGCGGCCCATCAGCTCGTCATCGGCCATCGCCGTGCGCGACAGGAAGGCCGCGGGCGGATACATCCGCAGCGCCTCGTCCACGATGCGCCGCACCAGCGGCAGCGCCGCCAGGTCCCCCGCCTGCGCCGCCCGCCCGCCCAGGACCGCCTGCGCCTCGGCCCGGGCGGCGGCCTGCACCTCGGGGGCAAAGCCCATCAGGTACAGCGACCATGCGAGCGTCAGCGCCGTGGTCTCGTGGCCTGCCACGATGAAGGTCAGAAGGTTGTCGCGCAACTCTGCCGTCGTCATCCGGCGGCCCGACTTCGGGTCCTCGCCTGCCATCAGCAGGTCCAGCAGGTCCGGCACCGGCCGTGCGCCCTGCGACCGGCGACGGTCGATCGCGCCGTCGGCCATCCGCTTCATGTCGCGCATCGCCGCCCCTGCCAGCAGCCGCCCCGGTCGCGGCACCCAGGGCGGCGCGCCGAGGATGTCGAGCACCGAGACCTTTGCGGTCGAGGCGATGTAGCTTTCGATCGCCCGGTGCACGCCTTCGCGGTCGAAGGCGCCCTCGCCGTCGCCCGAAAAGGTGACGTCGGCGATCACCTCGAAGGTCGTCGTCACCATCTCGTCGAACAGGTCCACCGCCCGCCCGCCGGCCGCCGCCAGCCGGTCGCAGCAGCGGTCGGCCGCCGCCGTCATCACCGGGGCCAGCGCCGCCACATGGCGGTGGCTGAAGACGGGTGCCGCGGTGCGGCGCTGCCACATCCATTCCGCGCCTTCGGCGACGAACAGGCTGTCGCCGATGGCGGGTTCCAGGATCAGCTTGGTGACCACCGACTTGGGGTAGCTTTCCACGTTCTCGCGCAGGATGCTGCGCAGCGCCTCGGGCGCCATCACCATGTGCCACCGCTTGCCGGTGCGTCCCGAGATCATCGGCATCCGCGTGGCGATCTCGGGGATCAGTTCCAGCACGTTGCGGCGGCCCGCGCGCAGCGATCCCCAGACGCCGAGCGGCGTGCTCGTCAGCGGCACGCGGGCGGGAACTTCGGGGGCGATGGGGCCTTGGTGGGTCATGGCTTGCCTCTGGCGATGGCGGAACGATAGCCCGCGCCGTCCGCGCGGCAATGCGGCAGGACGTTGCGCGGCGGGGGCTGTGCCGCTATGGGACTTCCATACCCCGGGGGGAGTGCCACACCGATGTTCCTGCGCCTTGCCGCCCTCCTGCTGAGCCTTGCGCTCGTCTCTGCCTGCGAGAAGACCACCGCGGTGACCGAGCCCCCGCGCGAGCTGGGCAACTTCGAACTGGGGTTCAGCGTGGTGACGACGGCCAACATGCAGAAGGTGCCGATCTCGCGCCAGGCCACGGGCGAAGAGTGGCAGGCGGCGCTGCAGCGCGCGGTCGAGGCGCGGCTGCGCCGCTATTCGGGCGACCGGCTCTACAACATCGGCATCTCGGTCGACGGCTTTGCGCTGGCGCCGCCGGGGGTGCCGGTGGTGGTCAAGCCGGAATCGATCCTGATCGTCTCGGCGGTGGCCTTCGACGATGCGACGGGCACGCAGCTGAACCCCGAAGGCTTCCAGATCACCGCCTTTGAACGGGGCGGGACGACCGACAGCTTCATCGGCTCCGGCCTGACCCGCACGCGCGAGGAACAGATGGACGAGCTGGCCTTCGTCGCCGTGCGGCGGCTGGAGGAATGGCTGTACCAGAACCGCGAGTGGTTCGGCGTCACCGTCGAACGCCGCACCGCGGCACCGGCGCCCACGGTGGTATCCGGGCCCTGACGGCGGGCGGCCTCGGGGCCGCCTTCTGCGCTTGATTTTCCCCAGGTGGGGCCTTAAGTCGCGCCCCGCAATGCGGCGGGTGCCGGGCCCGCCAGACCGCGAGGAGAGACCCTGATGGGCAAGGCGAAGTTTGAACGGAATAAACCGCACGTGAACATCGGGACGATCGGTCACGTTGACCACGGGAAGACGACGCTGACGGCGGCGATCACGAAGTATTTCGGCGAGTTCAAGGCCTACGACCAGATCGACGGGGCTCCCGAGGAGCGTGCGCGGGGGATCACGATCTCGACGGCGCATGTGGAATACGAGACGGCGGCGCGGCACTACGCGCATGTCGACTGCCCCGGCCACGCCGACTACGTGAAGAACATGATCACCGGCGCGGCGCAGATGGACGGCGCGATCCTTGTGGTTGCGGCCTCTGACGGGCCGATGCCGCAGACGCGCGAGCACATCCTTCTGGGCCGTCAGGTGGGCATTCCCTACATGGTGGTCTATCTGAACAAGATCGACCTGGTGGATGACGAGGAGCTTCTGGAACTGGTCGAGATGGAGGTGCGGGAACTCCTGTCCTCCTACGAGTACCCCGGCGACGACATTCCGATCGTCAAGGGCTCGGCGCACCAGGCGATGATCGGCGAGCGCAAGGACATCGGCGAGGATTCGATCCGCGCGCTTCTGGCCGCGGTGGACGACTACATCCCGACGCCGGCGCGGGCGATCGACCAGCCGTTCCTGATGCCGATCGAGGACGTGTTCTCGATCTCGGGCCGCGGCACGGTGGTGACGGGGCGGATCGAGCGCGGCGTAATCAACGTCGGCGACGAGGTGGAGATCGTCGGCATCCGGGCGACCAAGAAGTCGGTCTGCACGGGCGTCGAGATGTTCCGCAAGCTTCTGGACCGCGGCGAGGCGGGCGACAACATCGGCGCGCTGCTGCGCGGCGTGGACCGCGAGGGCGTGGAGCGTGGCCAGGTGCTGTGCAAGCCCGGCTCGGTCAAGCCGCACACCAGGTTCGAGGCGGAAGCCTACATCCTGACCAAGGAGGAAGGCGGCCGCCACACGCCGTTCTTCGCCAACTACCGTCCGCAGTTCTACTTCCGCACGACGGACGTGACCGGGACGGTGCAGCTTCCCGAAGGCACCGAGATGGTGATGCCGGGCGACAACCTGAAGTTCAACGTCGAGCTGATCGCCCCCATCGCGATGGAGGAAAAGCTGCGCTTCGCCATCCGCGAAGGCGGCCGCACCGTCGGCGCAGGCGTCGTCTCGAAGATCATCGCGTAAC
>CAZCPY010000113.1:0-5035 GCA_964499865.1 uncultured Rhodobacterales bacterium
GTGCCGTTCGACGTCATCAGGGGCATGTCGCCCATGTAGACGTCCTGTTCCTTGATGTCCTTGACCGACCGCGCCCCGGTGGTCTCGTCGATGTCGAACACGATCAGCCGCAGCGTCACCTTCAGGGGTGCGGCATAGGTCATGTCGCGGTTCTGGCACTCGTCGACGTCGTACTTGGGCTTTTCCAGCTCGTATTTCACGAACTCCAGCACCGCCGTCTCGTTGAAGTCGCGGATCGGGAACACCGACTGGAACACGCCCTGGATGCCCTCGCCGTCACGCGGCTTGTCGCCGTCGCCGGAGCGCAGGAACAGGTCGTAGGAGGATTTCTGAACCTCGATGAGGTTCGGCATCTCCAGGACTTCGCGGATCTTGCCGAAGTAGCGGCGGATGCGTTTCTGGCCAACGTAAGCTTGCGCCATGAGCGTCGTCACCTTTCCGTGTCGGCGTGTCGGACCGTCGGGCCACGGTCAGCACGTCCAGTGCGAAGGGGGAAGGCTCCATCCGCACCCCCCGTCCCACCGGGGGGGCCCCGAGCCCTGCCCGCACCTCGGACAAGGCACCCGCAGGTGTCCTGACCGAGAGGCGGCGCTTTTCGACAGGCACGGCCCGGGATTGGCAGGTGCCAGTCCCGGGCCGGAAACCGTCCCGATTCAGGCGGCGAAAGCCGCCACCGGGATCACTTCAGCTCGACCTTGGCGCCAGCCTCTTCGAGCTTCTTCTTGAAGGCCTCGGCGTCGGCCTTGTTGACGCCTTCCTTGACCTTGCCGCCGGCTTCCACCAGGTCCTTGGCCTCTTTCAGGCCCAGGCTGGTGATCGCGCGCACTTCCTTGATCACGTTGATCTTGTTCGGGCCGGCTTCGGTCAGCACGACGTCGAACTCGGTCTTCTCTTCCTCGGCCGGGGCGGCAGCCGCGGCGGCGGGACCGGCGGCCATCATGACGGCGCCACCGGCGGCCGGCTCGATGCCGTACTTGTCCTTGAGGATGGTCTTCAGTTCCTGCGCCTGGAGGAGCGTCAGCCCCACGATGTCTTCGGCGAGTTTGTTCAGGTCAGCCATTTGTCACATTCCGTTCGTTTGAGATGGGTTCCGGCTTCGCGAAGGTCAATCCCCCCGCGAGGGTCAGAGGGTTCAGGCGGCCGCCTTCTCCTCGATGGTCTTCAGGATGCCGGCGATATTCGCCGCAGGCGCGCCAATGGCCCCCGCCAGGTTCGCCGCGGGCGACCCGATGCATGCCACGATCCGAGCGATCAGCTCCTCACGCGACGGCATCGAGGCGACAGCCTTGACCCCGGCCTGGTCCAGCACCGCATTGCCCATCGCCCCGCCAAGGATGACGAACTTGTCGTTCGTCTTGGCATAGGCCTCGCAGACCTTGGCCGCAGCCACGGGGTCTTCCGAGAAGGCCATAACGGTCATGCCCGTCAGCATCTCTCCCATCTTGACGGAGGGAGAGCCCTGCAGGGCGATCTTGGCGAGCTTGTTCTTGGCGACACGCACGGACCCGCCGACGGCGCGCATCTGCGCCCGCAGGTCCTGCATCTGCTTGACCGTGACCCCCGCGTAGTGGGCTACCACCACGACGCCAGAGCTTGCGAAGATCTGGCCGAGTTCCTCGACGACCTTCTCTTTCTGGGCTCTATCCACAGGTTCACTCCAAGATTGGGGGTTTCCCCCCGGCTCTGTCTTCCGCCCCCGTCACCGGGGGCGGCCTTCGGGTCCGCATTCCGGGTCCCGAAGCCAGAGCCGCCCTTGCAGGCCGCACCCCGATCCCGTTCCCCATCTCGGGCAGCAGATTAAGGCGTTTGCGCGCCAGCCGCCGTCTCGGACAGGACCAGACCCGAAGGTCTGGCCAATCCCGGTCACCCGGGAATTCCGTCTAGCAAGGTGCGTGCAAGCACGCACCCTACGGGCCTGCGGTAGGGTGCGTGCTCGCACGCACCGTCCCGCCATGGCTCATCCCGCCGTCGCCGACGACAGGTCCACCGTCACGCCCGGCCCCATCGTCGAGGCGATCGAGACCTTCTTGAGGTAGGTCCCCTTGGCCCCGGCCGGCTTGGCGCGGTTCACCGCCTCGACGAAGGCGCGCAGGTTCTGCGCCAGCTTCTCCTCGGCAAAGCTGACCTTGCCGATCCCCGCATGGACGACGCCCGCCTTTTCCACCTTGAACTGCACCTCGCCGCCCTTGGCGGCGGTGACGGCGGTCTTGACGTCCATCGTCACCGTGCCGACCTTGGGGTTCGGCATCAGGTTGCGCGGGCCGAGGATCTTGCCCAGGCGGCCCACCAGCGGCATCAGGTCCGGGGTGGCGATGCAGCGGTCGAACTCGATCTTGCCGCCCTGGATCGTCTCCATCAGGTCCTCGGCGCCGACGATGTCGGCCCCCGCCGCCCTGGCCTCGTCGGCCTTGGCGCCGCGGGCGAACACCGCCACGCGCACCGTCTTGCCGGTGCCGTTCGGCAGTTGCACCACGCCGCGGACCATCTGGTCGGCATGGCGCGGGTCGACGCCCAGGTTCATCGCGACCTCGACCGTCTCGTCGAACTTGGCCGATGCGGCCTTCTTCACCAGCGCCACCGCCTCTTCGACGGAGATGCTGGCCTTGCCCGCGAAATGGGCTTCGGCCGCCTTCGTGCGCTTGCTCAGCTTGGCCATCAGATTACCCCTTCACCGCAATGCCGCAGGACTTCGCCGAGCCCAGGATGATGTTCATCGCCGCCTCGATCGAGTTGGCGTTGAGGTCCTTCATCTTGGCTTCCGCGATCTTGCGCACCTGCGCCACTGTCACCGTGCCCGCAACCGTGTGGCCCGGCTTGACAGACCCCTTGGCGCGGTTGCGCTTGCCCACGTTGGGCAGGCCCGCGGCCTGCTTGAGCATGAACGAGGCCGGAGCGGTCTTCAGTTCGATGCTGAAGCTCTTGTCCTGGTAGTAGGTGATGATCACCGGCGTCGGCGTGCCGGGCGGGATGTCCGCCGTGCGCGCGTTGAATTCCTTGACGAACATCATGATGTTCAGACCGCGCTGACCCAGCGCGGGGCCCACGGGGGGCGAGGGGTTGGCCTGCTGGGCTTTCACCATCAGCTTCAGGCTGCCCATGACCTTCTTGGCCATCGTGCCGTCTCCTTCACTCGGCACCCCGCCCGGGATTGGGAGGGTGCGGTTTAGCGGTGCGGTCCGTCACCCCGGGAACGGGGCGCTCGCCTCCCGCGCGATCACGTCAGAGCTTTGACACCTGCGTGAATTCCAGTTCCACCGGCGTCGGCCGGCCGAAGATCGACACCGACACCTTCAGGCGGTTGTGCGGCTCGTCCACGTCCTCGACCATGCCGTCGAAGCCCTCGAAGGGCCCGTCCGTCACCTTGACCTTCTCGCCGATGTCGAAGCGGATCAGGTTGCGCGGCGCCTCCAGCCCTTCCTCGACACGGTTCAGGATCGCGTTGACCTCGCCGTCGCGCATCGGCATCGGCTTGCCCTGCGGCCCGAGGAACCCGGTCACCCGGTTGATCTGGCTGATCAGGTGGTAGCCGCGGTTCGACATCTCCATGTGCACCAGCACGTAGCCGGGCATGAAGCGGCGTTCCGAGGTGACCTTCTTGCCGCGGCGTACCTCGATGACCTCTTCGGTCGGCACCAGAACCTCGTCGATCTCGTCGCCCAGGTTCGCGTCGGCGACCGCCGTCCTGATCTGCTCGGCGACCTTCTTCTCGAAGTTCGAGAGGACGCTCACCGAATACCACCGCTTCGCCATGCCGCCTGCACCCCTGTCGCCCCGGGGTTGAAACCCCCGGCGCCCTTGCCTTCGGGCCACGGACGGGCCCGGCCCCGGAAAACAAAACAGCGCGCAACCCGAATCGCTGCGCGCCACTGTCGCCGGAACGGAGGCCGTCTAGCGCCCGTGCCGCGCAAGTTCAAGGCTTCAAATCAGCCGAAGCCGTTCAGGATCGCGCTCAGGCCCCAGCGGATCGACAGGTCGATCAGCGAAAAGAAGGTCGCCGTCAGCGCCGCCAGGATGAACACCATGATCGTGGTCAGCACGACCTCGCGCCGGGTCGGCCAGACGACCTTGGCCACCTCGGCGCGTACCTGCTGCATGAACTGGAAGGGATTGGTCCGGGCCATCGCTGCTCTGCTCTTGTGTGCGGGGCGGGATAAGCCAGACGGGCGGCGAGTTCAAGCGCCGCCCGCTGCGGGGGTCCTGCGGCCGGTCACTCGGCCGGATGCATCCGCCGCGCCGCCTCGCGCCGGCGCTCGGCCGCGACCATCGCGGTCAGGCGGTCGAAGGGATCGGGCCCCTCCGCCGCCTTGGGCTTGCGGGCGGGAACAAGCGACGACAGCCTGAAGCCGCCGGACTTGATCGGGCTGTCGGCAAAGCCGTCGGACTTGGTGGCGGAGGTCGCGCTTGCCATGACCGCCGAAGTCTCCGGCACCGTCCTGGTCACGGGACCGGTCACCCTGGGCACGCCCGGCACGGGTTCGGCCGCGCCCGAGGTGGCGCGGCCAGATGCCTGCCCGCCCCTGCGCATCGCATGGTAGGCCCCGGCGACCAGAACGACGGGCAGAAAGCCGAACACCTCCCACCTCCCGAATGCGGCGGCCCCGCCGAAGAACAGCACCGCAGCCATCGTGGCACGGGCTGCGGGCGACGCAGGCTTGCGCGGCGCCTTGGCGGCAAGCGCAGGGGCCGCGGGCGCAGGGGCGGCGGCGAAGGCCGCAGCCGCCGGTGCGGCCGTCGCCGCGGCACGCCCGTCGCGGTCCATGGCGGCCGGCAGGGCGGCGGCATCCGCCGTCGCGCCGCCGCCCACCGGATGTTGCGGCCCTGCCGGAATGCCCGCTGGCGCCCGCAGGCCGGCAGGCCGCGCCGCCGCCCGGCGCTCGCGCCGCGCCGAGACCATCGCCCCCAGCGCGAAGACGGCGGCCAGGCTCCAGATGATGGTCGGCGTCAGGTCCGACCCCGCGGGCAACGCGGTCAGCGCCGCCTCGCGGCCAGCCATGAACGGCTCGATGAAGAAAAAGCCCTCGCCGACCGTCACGCC
>CAZCPY010000113.1:5045-7954 GCA_964499865.1 uncultured Rhodobacterales bacterium
GCCGGTGACCCTTGCGGACAACCAGTCGGCAAAGGCATCGACATCGTCGGGGTCGATCAGGATGCCGCCCAGGGCCACGACCTTGCCTTCCGCCGCATCCGGCGCGGTCAGCACATACATTGCCGCCTCGCCGGTCTGGATGCCGTTCGTGCGCTGCACCAGGCGGGTGTTGTGCTCGATCGCGACCTGCGCGCTGACCGACACCTCGACCGGAACGCGGTCGGCCCCGCCCGGCACGTCGGCAATCGACACCGTCGCAGGCGGCGGGCTGTTCAGGAGCGCCGCGCGGGCGGCTTCCCGTGCCCTGTCCTCGGCCTGGAAGTAGAACCCGCCCCAGACCAGCACCGCCGCCAGCGCCAGCGGCACAAGGTAGGACGTCCGGAACGCCAGAATGACCAGACCGACGAGGAATTGCATGCGAGCCTCCACCAGATTCACCGGCGGATGACACGCAGGGATTGCGCCGATTTCCGGGCGGGGTGCGGGCGAAGCCGGGGAATTCGGGCCGCGACAAAGGCGCCACGTCCGCCGGCGACCGCCGCACCCGCCCGGGTTCCCAAGGCCGCCGCGGCGGCGTAACCTTGCGCCATGCCCACGCTCTGCCACGACTGTCTGGCGCAATCCGACGACCGCCCGGCCCGCTGCCCCGCCTGCCGGTCGCCGCGGCTGGTGACGCACGCGGAACTGTTCGACCTTACCATCGCCCACATGGACTGCGACGCCTTCTACGCCAGCGTCGAAAAGCGCGACCGTCCCGACCTGCGCGACAGGCCCGTGATCGTGGGCGGCGGCACGCGGGGGGTGGTCTCGACCTGCTGCTATCTCGCCCGCATCCGCGGCGTGCGGTCCGCGATGCCGATGTTCCAGGCGCTGCGGCTCTGCCCCGAGGCGGTGGTCGTCAAGCCGCGGATGGAGGTCTACGCCCAGGTCTCGCGCGCCATCCGCGGCATGATGGAGGCGCTGACCCCGGCCATCGAGCCGCTGTCGCTGGACGAGGCCTTCCTCGACCTGACCGGCACCGCGCGGCTGCACGGCGCACCCGCGGCGGTGGTGCTGGCGGGCCTCCTGAACCGGATCGAGGCCGACCTCGGCGTGACCGGGTCGGTCGGCCTGTCGCACAACAAGTTCCTGGCCAAGATCGCCTCCGACCTCGACAAGCCGCGGGGCTTCTCGGTCATCGGGCGGGCCGAAACGGGGGCCTTCCTCGCGGCACGGCCGGTGCGGGTGATCTGGGGCGTGGGCACGGCGACGCAAGGAGCGCTGGAGGCCGCGGGCATCCGCACGGTGGCCGACATCCTGCGCTGGGACCGCCGCGACCTGATCGCCCGCTTCGGGTCGACGGGCGACCGTCTGTGGTCGCTGGCCCGCGGGCTGGACAGCCGCCGGGTGGACGGGCGGAGGCCGGTCAGGTCGGTCTCGCGCGAGACCACCTTCGATGCGGACACCGGCGATCCCGACCTGATGCAGGGGCACCTGTGGCGGCTGTCGGAACAGCTTGCGGACCGTCTGAAGGCGCGCGGCATCGCCGGGCGGACGGTGACGCTGAAGGTCAAGCGCGCCGACTTCGCCCTGATCACCCGCCGCGCCACGCTGCCGCATCCGGTGCAGGGCTCCGACCGCATCTGGCGCGCGGCGCAGGGGCTTTACGACGCGCTCGGCAATGCCGGGCCCTGGCGGCTGGTAGGAGTCGGGCTGTCAGACCTGTCGCCCGCGGCAGAGACCGGGACGGGCGACCTGCTCGACCCAGAAGCCCGCCGCCGCGACGCGGCCGAGGCCGCCACCGACGCCATCCGCGCACGTTTCGGCGCCGACGCCATCATCCGCGGACGGGCGCTGCGGTAGGGGGCGGGAACCGGGCCGGGCCGGTCAGGCCCTTCCGGCGAAGGGTGCTTCCCTCCCCCCTCGTGGGGGAGGGAGAGGATGGGGGGGGGCGCCCGGCCCGGCCGTACTGCCCCCATCCCCGCCCCGCGCGCGGTGGGAGGCGCCCGCGGTCCGGCGGCGCGCGCGCTTCAGAACCGCGTGATGACCTGCATCCCCAGGCCCGGAAAGCCGTCCATCGACATCAGCGCCGCGGGCGCCTGATCCAGCGCGATTTCCTGCCCGACCAGACGGTCGGGGCGCAGCAGGCCCGCCGCGATCATGCGCAACATCGCCGGGTAGCGGTGCGCCTGCATGCCGTGGCTGCCACGGATCTCGATCTCGTGCGCGATGACCTTGTCCATCGGCATCGGCGCGCGGGCATGGTCGGCCAGCATCAGCCCGACCTGCACATGCCGCCCGCGCTTGCGCAGGCAGCGGACCGAGTTCATCGCGGTCACCGCATGGCCAAGCGCGTCGAGCGACAGATGCGCCCCGCCCCCGGTGATGTCGCGGATCGCCTGCACGACCGATCCCTGCGTCCCGTCCACGACCGCCGCGGCCCCGATCCGGCGGGCGAAGGCGAGCTTGTCCCCGGCGATGTCAACCGCCACCACCTGCGCGCCTGCCGCCGCCGCGATCATGATCGCCGACAGCCCCACGCCGCCGCAGCCGTGCACCGCCACCCATTCCCCCGCCGCCACGCGGCCCTTGTCGATGACGGCGGAAAATGCGGTGACAAAGCGGCAGCCCAGGCCCGCGGCGGTGGCAAATCCCATCTCCTCGGGCAGGCGCACCAGGTTCAGGTCGGCGTAGTCGAGCGCCACGCATTCGGCGAAGGACCCCCAGCAGGTGAACCCCGGCTGCACCTGGTTGTCGCAGATGTGCTGGTGGCCGGTGGCGCATTCCGGGCAATGGCCGCAGCCCGAAACGAAGGGCACCGTCACCCGGTCCCCCACGCGCCAGTTGCGCACCTCCGGCCCCACCGCCGCCACGGTCCCCGCAAGTTCGTGGCCGGGGACGTGGGGCAGGCGGATGTCGGGGTCATGCCC
>CAZCPY010000113.1:7964-10155 GCA_964499865.1 uncultured Rhodobacterales bacterium
GTCATGCCCCATCCAGCCGTGCCAGTCCGACCGGCAGAGCCCGGTCGCCTCGACCTTCACCACGACGCCCGCCGGCGGGGGCGCCGGGTCGGGCAGGGTGGCGACGGTCGGCGGCTGGCCGAAGGCCTCGTAAACGACGGCGCGCATGGGACCTCCGGTTCGGCTGGACGACCCATCATAGCGCCCGGTCCCGCCTGACGGAACCGCCGGGCGCGGGCGCCTCCCCTCCCCTTCGTGGGGAGGGGGGGCGCGCGGGATCGGCCGGGGCACCCCCCACCCTCTCCCTCCCCCACGGGGGGGGGGGGAGGGAAGCACCCGGGACGGTGAGGACCCGACGGCCCGCGACCTAGCCCTTCATCCCGTCCCAGAACCCCTTGACCTTGGCGAAGAAGGACGTGCCCTCGGGGTTGTTCTCCTCCGACAGGCGCTCGAACTCGCGCAGCAGGTCGCGCTGGCGGGCGGTCAGGTTGACGGGGGTTTCGACCGCCATCTCGATCACCATGTCGCCCGCCCCGCCGCCGCGCAGCGCGGGCATGCCCTTGCCGCGCAGGCGCATCTGCTTGCCCGACTGGCTGCCGGGGGGGACCTTCACGCGCGACGATCCGCCGTCGATCGTCGGCACCTCGACCTCGCCGCCAAGCGCCGCGACGGTCATGCTGACCGGCACGCGGCAGAACAGGTGCACGCCGTCGCGCTGGAAGATCGCGTGTTCCCGGACCTCGATGAAGATGTACAGGTCGCCCTGCGGCCCGCCGCGCATCCCGGCCTCGCCCTCGCCGGCCAGGCGGATGCGGGTGCCCGTCTCTACCCCGGGCGGGATGTTGACGCTGAGCGTGCGTTCCTTTTCCACCCGCCCCGCGCCGCCGCAGGCACGGCAGGGGTTCTTGACGATCTGGCCCGCGCCGTTGCAGGTCGGGCAGGTGCGTTCGACGGTGAAGAAGCCCTGCTGCCCGCGCACCTTGCCCATCCCCGAACAGGTCGGGCAGGTGACGGGTTCCGCCCCGCCTTCGGCGCCGGTGCCCTTGCAGACCTCGCAGGTCTGGGCGGAGGGCACGGTGATCGTCTTCTGCGACCCCTTGAACGCATCTTCCAGCGTGACGCGCAGGTTGTAGCGCAGGTCGGATCCGCGCTGCGCGCGGGCGCGCCCGCCGCCGCCGCCCTGGCGGCCCATGAAGTCGCCGAACAGGTCCTCGAACACGTCCGAAAACGCGCTGGCGAAGTCGCCCTGCTGGAACCCGCCGCGCGCGCCGCCGGGTCGCCCGCCCATCCCGCCTTCGAAGGCGGCGTGGCCGAAGCGGTCGTAGGCGGCCTTCTTCTGGTCGTCCTTCAGGACGTCGTAGGCCTCGTTCACCTCCTTGAAGGCGGCCTCGGCGTTCGGGTTGTCGGCGTTGCGGTCCGGGTGCAGTTCCTTGGCCTTCTGGCGGTAGGCCTTCTTCAGGTCCTCGGCGGATGCGCCCTTCGGGACCCCGAGCACCTCGTAGTAGTCGCGTTTTGCCACGGGCATATCCCCATACCGTCAGGGGGCGGCCCGGTCGGACCGCCCCCCTGGTGCCGTCGCGGTGTCAGCCCCGCTTGCGCTTGTCCAGGTCCTCGAAGTCGGCGTCGACGACATCGTCGTCCACCGGCCGGGGATCGTCCTCGGCCCCGCCGCCTTCGGCCTGGCTGGACTTGTAGATCGCCTCGCCCAGCTTCATCGCGGCTTCGGTCAGGTTCTGGATGCCGCCGCGGATCTTGCCCGAATCCTCGCCCTTGAGCGCCTCTTCCAGCGGCTGCATGGAAAGTTCGATCGCCTCGACGGTCGAGGGATCGACCTTGTCGCCGTGGTCCTTGAGCGACTTGCGGGTCGAGTGCAGCAGGCTTTCGCCCTGGTTCTTCAGTTCGACCAGCTCGCGGCGCTTCTTGTCGGCCTCGGCATTGGCCTCGGCGTCGCGCACCATCTTGTCGATCTCGTCATCCGACAGGCCGCCCGAGGCCTGGATGGTGATCTGCTGCGCGCGGCCCGTGCCTTTGTCCTTGGCGGACACCGACACGATGCCGTTGGCGTCGATGTCGAAGGTCACCTCGATCTGCGGCACGCCGCGCGGCGCGGGGGGGATCTGTTCCAGGTTGAACTGGCCCAGCATCTTGTTGTCCGCGGCCATCTCGCGCTCGCCCTGGAAGACCCGGATCGTCACCGCGTTCTGGTTGTCCT
>CAZCPY010000114.1:0-7917 GCA_964499865.1 uncultured Rhodobacterales bacterium
GGCCCCGGCCACGCGGCACGGGCCCGCGCGCCGCCGCCCGCGGCTGCGACCGGTGCCGTCAGGTCCCCGTGGAGCGCAGCTTCTGGTCCGGCGGCGCCGGTGCGGGCGCCGCGGCAGGGGCGGGCGCGGACGGCGCCGCGGCCAGCCGGGGAGCGGAGGATCGGCCCGCAGGCTGCGCCTCGCCCAGGCGGACGGCGCGCATGCCGCGGTTCTGGCCCAGGCGTCCGCCCGCCCGGCGCACGCCGTCGGCGCCCTGCAGGTCGATGCGGTCCAGCGCCGCGGTACCAAGCCGCAGCCAGTCGCCCGGGGCCAGGGCCAGCACCTCGGCGAGGGGCAGGCGCAGGCGGGCGATCACCGCATCCAGCCGCGCCTGCGCCGCCCCCACCTGGGCAGCCAGGTCCTGCGCGAAGGCCGCCGTATCCGCCGGGGCCGCCTGATCCTCGACCGGGACGGGCGGCGCGGGCAGCGCCAGCAGCACCGGCCCGCCGCGCGGCAGGCCGCGCACCTCGGCCTCGAGCGACAACATGAACAGCGGCCCGTCGTCCAGCACCAGCGGCAGGCTGCGCGCCTCGGCGACCAGCCCGGCCGAGCAGAAGGCGGCTTCGGACGGCATGGCCGCCAGCGCGGCATCGACGGCCTCGGCCAGCATCGCGGCATCGGTGCGCGTGGGCCGCCGCGGCGGCGCGCGGTCGGGGCCGCTGCGGCCGAGCGTCAGGCATTCCACGCAGGCCGCCGCCAGGTCGGGCGCCAGCGCCAGCACGCCGGGGCCGCCGCGATCGGCCTCCAGCCGCAGGAGCATCGCACCCTCCGGCAGGCGGTCGGTCAGGTCGAGCGCGGTGCCTTCGGTGCCGCGGATGCCCGTCACGGCCAGGTCAAGGCCCAGTTGCCCCGCCGCCGCGCGCTGCAACGCCGTGGCCCAGGCCGACGCGGCCGACGCCAGCTGCGCCGCGCGCCCGGTCTGTGCCGCGGGCGGGGCCGCCCGTCCCGCCACGATCTGCCGCAATCCCTGCATGCGCGCGCGCCCCATGCCCTTTGTCCGCGGCGCCAGACTGCCATGCGCGAGGTGAACGGCAGGTTAAGGACGCCGCTGGCGACAGGCGTCAGGCGGCGGCCTCCAGCCGCAGGGGCAGCACCAGACGGAAGGCCGCGCCGCCCTGCCCCGGCAGATAGGCGATGGACCCGCCCAGGTTCGCCATCACCTCGCGGCAGATCGCCAGCCCCAGGCCCGCGCCGCCCGCGCGCGCGGCATCCGTCAGGCGGGCGAACTTCTCGAAGATCACCGCCCGGTCGGCGGCGAGGATGCCGCGGCCGTTGTCGATCACGTCGACCGTCACCCGCCCGGCCCGCGTGCGCACGCTGATGCGGATCTCGGGCTGGGCGGCGTCGCAGTACTTGCGGGCATTGGCGACGAGGTTGATCAGCACCTGCACCAGCCGGTCGCCGTCGGTGCGCAGGAAGACGTCCTCGGCCAGCGTGTCGCGCAGGACGGCAACCGGGCGTTCGGGGCGCACCTGTTCGGCCGACCGCAGCGCCCGGTCGATCAGGTCGCGCAGCGACACGGTCGCCACGTCGAGCTGCACCGTCCCGCTTTCCAGCACCGACAGGTCCAGCAGGTCGTCGAGCAGCCGCGTCAGCCGCACCGCCTCGTCCGCCACGATCCCGGCATAGCGCGCCACGTCCCGGGGCGGCAGCACCGCCTCGCGCAGGATCTGCGAGAACGCGCGGATCGAGGTCATCGGCGTGCGCAGTTCGTGGCTGACCTGGCTGAGGAAGGCGTCCTTCTGTTCGGACAGGCGGGTCAGCTTGTCGTTGGCCTCGCGCAGGGCGCCCGCGGTGCGGGTCAGTTCGGCCTCGCGCGCCTCGAGCCGGGCCGAGTATTCGATGATCTGCGCGGCCTCGGAGGCCACGGCCACCAGGTCCTCGACCGTGACCGCGGTGCGCCCGGTGACCTGCGCCAGCATCGCATGCGCCGCCGCGGCCCCGACCGACCCCGCCAGCCGCCGCTCCAGCGCGACCAGGAAGGCGGGCGTCGCCTCGGGCAGGTAGCCCGCCTTGCCCTGCGCGCGCGCCGCCGCTTCGAAGAATGCAAGCGCCGCCTCTTCGCCGAGGACCCGGCCCGCGGTTTCCAGCAGCGCCTCGGGCTCTGCCCCGGGCCCGCGGGTCCAGCCCTCGGGGCCCGCCTCGGCCTCGTCGAAGACATGCACGAAGGCCGCGCCCTGCACCCGTTCCACGGGCGAGGGGAAGGTCGCCAGCGATACCAGCGCGAAGGCGGCCGAATTCAGCGCCAGCGACCAGAAGACCGCGTGCAGCAGGGGGTCCATCGCCTGCGTCCCGAACAGCGCCTGCGGGCGCAGCCAGGCCAGGCCGCCGGGCCCTTCGGCCAGCACGGCGGCCGTCAGCGCTGCATCGGGACCGAAGGAAGGCAGGAACAGCGTGTAGCCCCAGACTGCAAAGCCCGTCACCAGCCCCGCCGCCGCCCCGCGCCGCGTGGCACCGCGCCAGAACAGCCCGCCCAGCATCGCGGGCAGCACCTGTGCCGCGCCAACGAAGGAAATCAGCCCGATCGAGGCCAGCGCCGCCGACCCGCCCGACAGCCGGTAATAGGCATAGCCAAGCGCCAGCACGCCCGCGATCGACAGCCGCCGCGCCAGCAGCACCACGCGCCGCCCGTCGCCCGAGGCCCCGCGCGCCGGCCGCAGGCGCAGCCACAGCGGCATCACGACATGGTTCGACACCATCGTCGACAGCGCCAGCGCCTCGACGATCACCATCGAGGTCGCGGCCGAAAAGCCGCCCAGGAAGGCCAGCATCGCCAGCGCCTGCTGGCCTTCGGCCAAAGGCAGGGTCAGCACGAACATGTCGGGGTTGGCGCCTGCGGGCAGGCGTTCCAGACCCATCACCGCGATCGGCACCACGAACAGGCTGATCAGCATGAGGTAAAGCGGAAAGGCCCAGGCGGCGGTGGCGAGGTGGCGGTCGTCCTGGTTTTCCACCACCATCACCTGGAACATCCGCGGCAGGCAGATCACCGCCGCCGCCGCCGTGAAGGTCAGTCCCGCCCAGCGGCCCGGCTTCAGGTCCCAGGTCGCGATCGGCGAGGCGGCGATGCGGTCCAGCACGCCGCCCACCCCGCCCGCCAGCCCCCAGACCACGAACACCCCCACCGCCACCAGCGCGACGAGCTTGACCACCGCCTCGACCGCGATGGCGGCCACGACGCCCGTGTGCCGCTCGCGCGCGTCCAGGTTGCGGGTGCCGAACAGGATGGTGAACAGCGCCAGACCCGCGGCGACCCAGAGCGAGATCGACTGCGGCCCGCCCAGCGGCCAGCCCTGCGTCGTCTGCTGCGCCAGCGCCCCCACCGACAGGGTGACGGACTGCAGTTGCAGCGCGATGTAGGGCGTGGTGGCAACGACGCACAGCACCGTGACCAGCACGCCCAGCAGGGTGGACTTGCCATAGCGGCTGGAGATCAGGTCGGCGATCGAGGTCACCTGCTCGCGCCGCCCGATGGCCACCAGCTTGCGCAGCACCACCCACCAGCCGACGAAGACCAGCGTGGGCCCGAGGTAGATGGTGACGAACTCCAGCCCCGACCGGGCGGCGTAGCCGGTGGCGCCGTAGAAGGTCCAGGCGGTGCAGTAGACCGACAGCGACAGGGTGTAGACCGCAGGCGACCGCAGCCAGGCCGCGCGCCCCTCGGCGGCGCGGCGTTCGGCAAAGGCCGCGATCAGGAACAGGAAGGCCACGTAGGCGACGGCCAGCAGGGCGAGCAGGTCCAGCGGCATCTCAGCCCGCCCCCTCGCCGCCGCCGTCGCTGCCTCGATCGTCGCCCGGGGCACGGCCGGGCCCGGGGTCGGCGATCCAGCGCGACAGCAGGAAGGCGCCCAGCACCAGCGCCGACCAGACACCCAGAAGGTACAGCCAGGAGGTGCCGGTCGCCGGCCCCGCCCCGTCGCGGCCCCGCCACAGGATCGGCAACAGCAGAAGGAAAATTCCCGCCACCGGCAGAAGCCGCGCCGCATCGCGCAGGCGGCGCTGGCGATAGTCCTGCGGCGGCAGGAAGACCGGCCCGCGGCGCCTCATCGCCCGCCCCGCCGGCAGCGCGTCACGGCACCAGCTCGCGCGCGGCGGCCAGGAACTCGGCATTGGCGAAGGGCTTGGTCATGAACCGGCTGACGCCCGCCGCCTCGGCCCGGGCGCGGTCGCGCGCCTGGCCCTTGGCGGTCAGCATCATCACCGGCAGGGCGGTCGTCGCCGGGTCGGCGCGCAGCGCAGCCAGCAGGTCGAAGCCGGAGCGGCCCGGCAGCATGACATCGAGGATCACGAGGTCCGGCCGCGCCGCGGCCACCGCGGCCAGCGCGCCGCCGCCGGTGGCGTGCAGCACCACGTCCCAGCCGTCGCGGGCCATGATGAAGCGGATCGCCTCGGCGATGCTGGGCTCGTCCTCGATCAGCAGGACCCTGCGGCCCATCGGCTGCCCCTCTCCCCCCCTTCCGCGTCGCCGACTGTCCGCGAAAAGGATGCGGCTGTCAAAATCGGAGTCTGGCGGGCCTGCGTGCGTCCGGGCCTGTTCCCCGGGGGGGCCTGTTCCCAGGGGGGGCCTGTTCCCGGGGGGGGGCCTGTTCCCGCAGAGGCAGGTTGCCTGCGCGCCGGCGCAGCCGGTGGCGGCTTTGCCGCACGCCCGCATCGTGGCGCCGGACCCGGGCCTTCGCGACGCGGCCCCGGCCGCGCGGCTGGTCGCGCCCTGCTTCGCCGGCGGCCCGAGGCCGGACCGGACGGGGCCCGCGGCGGCGCTCCGTGCGGTCTTCGCGGAGATCACGCCGACGCCGACGGCGCCCTGCTTCCGCCGGCAGCCGGTCGCCCTGCGCCCGGCCCTGCCCCCGCCCCGCCCCCGCCGCCGCCGCTTGAGTTCCGCTCCCGCGCCCCCTACACCCTAGGGGGCAACGCGGAGGACCCCATGCGCATCTCGTCCGACCTTGCCGACGCCATCGGCCAGACCCCGCTGTTGCGGCTGCGCAGGGCCTCGGAGATGACGGGCTGCGAGATCCTCGGCAAGTGCGAGTTCCTGAACCCCGGCCAGTCGGTCAAGGACCGCGCCGCGTTGTACATCATCCGCGACGCGGTGGCCCGCGGCGACCTCAGGCCCGGCGGCACGATCGTCGAGGGCACGGCGGGCAATACCGGCATCGGGCTGGCGCTGGTGGGGGCCAGCATGGGCTTCCGCACGGTGATCGTGATCCCCGAGACGCAAAGCCAGGAAAAGAAGGACATGCTGCGGCTGGCGGGGGCGGAACTCGTGCAGGTGCCCGCGGCACCCTACCGCAACCCCAACAACTATGTCCGCTATTCCGGCCGCCTGGCCGAGGAGCTGGCCCGGACCGAGCCCTACGGCGCGATCTGGGCCAACCAGTTCGACAATCTGGCCAACCGCCAGGCCCACATCGAGACGACGGGCCCGGAAATCTGGGACCAGACCGGAGGCAGGGTCGACGGCTTCGTCTGCGCGGTGGGCTCGGGCGGCACGCTTGCGGGCGTGGCGATGGCGCTGCAGCCGAGGGGGGTCAGGATCGGGCTGGCCGACCCCGAGGGCGCGGCGCTGCACAGCTTCTACACCGAGGGCGTGCTGGAAAGCCCCGGATCCTCGATCACCGAAGGCATCGGCCAGGGGCGCATCACCGCGAACCTGGAAGGCTTCAGACCCGACGACAGCTGGCGCATCCCGGACGCCGAGGCGCTGCCCATCGTCTTTGACCTCCTGAAGGACGAGGGCCTGTGCATGGGCGGGTCGTCCGGCATCAACATCGCCGGCGCGATGCGGATGGCACGGGCGATGGGGCCGGGGCACACCATCGTCACCATCCTGTGCGACTACGGGTCACGCTATCAGTCCAAGCTCTACAACCCCGCGTTCCTGAAGGAAAAGGGCCTGCCCGTGCCCGACTGGCTGGACCGCGCCCCGCGCCCGATCCCGCCGGTCTTTGCCGATTGATGCGCGGCGCGGTCCTGCGCGCGCTGGCGGTCGTGCTGGCCATGGCGCTGGCCGCGCCCGGTCCGGCGCCCGCGCAGGACAGCGCCCCCGAAAGCCAGACCCGGGCACTCGACTTCGACGCCTGGAGCAGGCTCGCCGCCCGCACCGAGGCGATCGTGGCCGGGGGACAGGCAAGCAGCATCCTGCTGGAAAACCTGCGCGGCCAGATCGCCGACTGGCGCGGCCGGTTCCTCGATGCGCAGCGCGCCAGCGCCAGCCGGATCGAGACCCTGCAGGCGCAGGTCGCGGCGCTGGGGCCGCGCCCGGCGGACGGCGTGTCCGAACCGCGCGAGATCGCGGTCCGCAGGCGCGAGCTTGGGGTGCAGCTTTCCCGCCTGCAGGCGCCTTCCGTCGCGGCCGAGGAGGCCTACACCCGGGCCGACAGCCTGATCGGCGAGATCGACCGCATCCTGCGCCTGCGCCAGACCGATGCGCTGATGCGGCTCTGGCCCTCGCCGGTGAACCCGGCCAACTGGCCGGAGGGCCTGCGCGCTGCCACGTCGCTGGGCGAGGCGCTGGCAGCCGAGGTCACGCTGCGCGCGCAAAGCCCCGCCGTGCGCAGCCGCATCGCCGACCAGGCGCCGACGCTGGCGGGCCTTCTGCTGCTGGCGCTCGGCCTTCTGTGGCGGGGCCGGGGATGGTTCGAGCGCCTGCCGAACCGCTTTTACGGCCGCAGCACCGGCCGCGGCCGCGAGGTCTGGGCGATGGTGGCCTCGCTGGGTCAGCTGGCGGTGCCGCTGGCGGGTGTGCTGGCGCTGGCCGCGGCGCTGGAACGGACGGGGCTGGCCGGGCCGCTGGGGCTGATCGTGGTCGCCGCCCTGCCTGCCATCGGCCTGTGGGTCTTCGGCGCGCGCTGGCTGGGTCTGCGCCTCTTCCCCCCCGCGCCCGAGGCCGAGGCGACGCTGCGCCTGACGTCCGAGCAGCGCGCCCGGGCGCGGCTTGCGGCCACGGCACTGGGCGTGCTGGCGGGCGTCGAGACGCTGCGCCAGGCGCTGACCGCGCGCAGCGACATGTCCGAGGCGGCGCAGGCCGTGCTCACCTTCCCCGGCGTGGTGCTGGCGGCGCTGGCGCTGTGGCGCCTGGGCGGGCTGATGCGCGCGCATGCCGAGGCCGACACCGCCGGCGGCGACAGTGCAGGCTTCCGCAACCGGGCGATCCGGCTGACCGGACGGGCGGCCGTCGCGGTGGCGGCGGCGGCGCCGGTGCTGGCGGCGCTGGGCTATGTCGCGGCCGGGGCGGGGCTGGTGTACCCGGCGGCGGCGACGCTGGGGCTGTTCGGCCTTCTGTTCCTGCTGCAACGGCTGGCCGCCGATGTCTTCGCGCTGGTTTCGGGCGAGGCGCAGGCGCGCGACGGGCTGGTGCCCGCGCTGGTGGGCTTTGCCCTGTCGCTGCTGGCGCTGCCGGTCATGGCGCTGATCTGGGGCGCGCGCTGGTCGGACCTGACGGAACTGGCCGCGCGTGCGCGCGAAGGCTTTGCGCTTGGCGGCACGCGCATCTCGCCCGGCGATTTCCTGACCTTCGCGGCGATCTTCGGGCTGGGCTACCTGCTGACGCGGCTGTTCCAGGGGGCGCTGAAGTCCACGCTCCTGCCCAAGACACGGCTCGATCCCGGCGGGCAGAACGCGGTCGTCGCGGGCACCGGCTATGTCGGCATCTTTCTCGCCGCGCTGGTGGCGATCAACGCCACCGGCCTCGACCTGTCGGGCCTCGCCATCGTCGCGGGCGCGCTGTCGGTCGGCATCGGTTTCGGCCTGCAGACCATCGTGTCGAACTTCGTCTCGGGCATCATCCTTCTGGTGGAACGCCCGATTTCCGAAGGCGACTGGATCGAGGTCGGCCCGGTGGGGGGCATCGTAAAGGCGATCTCGGTGCGGTCCACCCGCATC
>CAZCPY010000114.1:7927-10033 GCA_964499865.1 uncultured Rhodobacterales bacterium
ATCACCCGGCAGGTGACGAACTGGACGCGCTTTTCGCTGACGGGCCGGCTGATCGTGCCGATCGGCGTCACGCTCGACGCCGACAGCCGCGCGGTCGAGGCGATCCTGCGCCGCATCGCCGAGGCGCAGCCGCAGGCGATCCTGAACCCCGCGCCGCTGGTGCTGTTCACCGGCTTCGAGGGCGAGACGATGACCTTCGAAATCCGCCTGATCCTGCGCGACGTGAACCAGTCGCCGCTGGTGCGGTCCGAGGTCAACCACGCCATCGCGGCGGCCTTTGCCGAGGCCGGCATCGACATGACGCCCCTGTCGCGCGACTTCCGGCGCGCGCGCGACGCGGACGCCCGCGCGCGCGCCGCGGACGCCGCGGCCAGCCCGCCGCCCGACCCCGCGCTGGCCCCCCTGCTGGCCGCCCGCAGGGCGCCCCGCACCTTGCCAGAGCGCCCCCCCGCGCAGGACACGCCCGAGGACACGACCTGACCATGCCCACGCGCCTGCTGTTCCGCGACGACCCCTACCGGACCGAGGCCCCGGCCCGCGTCACCGGCCACACCGCCGAGGGCGCGATCCTGCTCGACGCCACGCTGTTCTACCCCACCGGCGGCGGCCAGCCCGGCGACAGCGGCGTGCTGCTGTGGGAAGGCGCGCGGCTGCCCGTCGCCACCGCGCTCAAGGCCGAGGGCGGCGGCGTGGCACTGGTGCCCGCGGCGCCCCTGCCCCTGCCGCCCGTGGGCGCCGGGGTGATGCAGCTTCTCGACTGGCCGCGGCGGCATGCGCACATGCGCGTGCACACCGCGCTGCACCTGCTGTCGGTCGTCCTGCCCCTGCCGGTGACCGGCGGCGCGATCGGCGAGGCGCGCGGGCGGCTCGACTTCGACATGCCCGACCCGCCCCACGCCCCCGACATCGAGGCGGCGCTGAACGCGCTCATCGACCGCGACCTGGCGGTGACCGAGGACTGGATCACGGAAGCTCAGCTCGCCGCCAACCCGGGGCTGGTCAGGACGCTCTCGGTCGCCCCGCCCGCGGGCCAGGGTCGCGTCCGGCTGGTGCGCATCGGCGCGGGAGCGGACCAGGTGGACCTGCAGCCCTGCGGCGGCACCCACGTCGCCCGCACCGCCGAGGTCGGCCGGGTCGAGGTGGAGCGGATCGAGAAGAAGGGCCGCCAGAACCGCCGCGTCGTCATCGCACTCGTCTGAGGGAAACCCATGTCCGACCTCTTGCTGCACGAGACCGGGGGCGGCATCGCCCGCCTGACGCTGAACGACCCCGACCGGCTGAACCCGCTGTCCGCGGCGATGCTCGAGGCGCTGTCCGCGGCGCTGACCCGCATCGCGGGCGAAGACGGGACCCGGGTGGTGATCCTTGCCGCCGCGGGCCGGGCCTTCTCGGCCGGCCATGACCTGCGCGAGGTGCTCGCGGCGCGGCAGGCCGGGACGGCCGAGACGCTGTTCGCGCGCTGTGCCGCGGTGATGGGCCAGATCGCCGCCCTGCCCCAGCCGGTGATCGCCGCGGTGCAGGGCACGGCCACGGCGGCCGGCTGCCAGCTGGTGGCGACCTGCGACCTGGCGCTGGCCTCCGAGACCGCGCGCTTCGGGGTGACAGGGGTCAACCTCGGCCTGTTCTGCGCCACGCCGATGGTGGCGCTGACCCGCGCCGTGCCGCCGCGGGCGGCCTTCGAGATGCTGGTGACCGGCGAGATGATCCCCGCGCCCCGGGCCGAGGCCCTGGGCCTCGTCACCCGCTGCGTGCCGGCCGGGGCGCTGATGGCAGAGGCCCAGGCACTGGCCGCCACCATCGCCGCCAGGCAGCCGGTCGCGATCCGCCTGGGCAAGCGCGCCTTCCGCGCGCAGGGCGCGCTGCCGGTCGAGGCAGCCTACGCCCTGACCGCCCGCGTGATGGCCGAAAATCTCGCCGACCCCGGCACCGCCGCCGGCATCGCCGCCTTCCTCGACCGCCGCAAACCCTCCGCCTGACCGCCCTGCCCCGGCGTCCGAGGCAAATTGCGTGCCTTCGGCACAAGCCTTTTGTGTCGGTCAGCGGCTGAAGAAGCCGCTTCCCTCCGTGAAGGGGGCGTTCCGCCCCCACCGCTCCCTTCGGTCGCTC
>CAZCPY010000115.1:0-6335 GCA_964499865.1 uncultured Rhodobacterales bacterium
TCGCGGCAGGTGATGCGGTTGCCGGTCCAGTTGTGGAAATACTCGTGCGCGATGATCCCCTCGATGCGGGCGAAGTCGTCGTCGGTCGCGGTTTCAGGGGAGGCCAGCACATACTTGGCGTTGAAGATGTTGAGCCCCTTGTTCTCCATCGCGCCCATGTTGAAGTCGTCGACGGCGACGATGTTGAACACGTCCAGATCGTATTCGCGGCCATAGCGCGCCTCGTCCCAGGCCATGGATTTCTTGAGGCTTTCCATCGCCCAGGCGCAGCGGTCCCGGTCGCCGGGGCGCACCCAGACGTTCAGCGCGACCTCGCGGCCGCCGGCGGTGCGGAAGCCGTCCGAATGGGCCACGAGATCGCCCGCGACAAGCGCGAACAGGTAGGCGGGCTTGGGCCAGGGGTCGTGCCATTCGGCCCAAGCAGGGCCTTCGGCCACCGGGTTGCCGTTCGACAGAAGCACCGGCAGGTCCGCCTCGATGCGCACGCGGAACGGCGCCATCACGTCGGGGCGGTCGGGGTAGAAGGTGATGCGGCGGAAGCCTTCGGCCTCGCACTGCGTGCAGTACATCCCGCGCGAGATGTACAGCCCCTCCAGCGCGGTGTTGGCCGAGGGGTCGATCTGAACCTCGGTCTCCAGCGTGAAGGGCCCTGCGGGCAGGGCCGCGGCGGGGATACGCAGGCCGCGCGGGCCGGGCGTGATGTCCAGCGCCTGCCCGTCCAGCCGCAGCGCCAGCAGCCGCGGGCCTTCGCCGTCCAGCCACAGGTCGGCGCCCGCGCGCCTGGGCGCAAAGGACAGCCGCGCGGTGACGCGGGTCGCCTCGGGCGCCAGGCGGAAGGTCAGGTCCACCCCGGTCACGTCAAAGGGATAGGGGGCATAGTCGGCCAGGCGGATCGTCTCGGCCGGGCGGTCTTGGTCGGACATGCGCGCTCCTGATCGGCTTTGCCCTTGATGTAGCTGCGCCACCGCAGCGGGAAAAGACCCGAGCGGGGGTGGTTCCTGCCGCGCGCCGCCTGCACTACACTTCCCCAAACCGCTTTGGGAGAGAGCGCATGGCGATGATTCTGTGCTGTGGCGAGGCGCTGATCGACATGTTGCCGCGCGAGACGGCGCAAGGCGAGCGCGCCTTCGCGCCCTATGCCGGGGGGGCGGTGTTCAACACCGCCATCGCGCTGGGGCGGCTTGGGGTGCCTGCGGGGTTCTTCTCGGGCCTGTCCACCGACATGATGGGCGAGATCCTGGTGGAGACGCTGGCGGCCAGCCACGTTGACACCTCATTGGCGGCGCGGTCGGGGCGGCCCACGACCATCGCTTTCGTCAAGCTGGTGGACGGGCAGGCGACCTATGCCTTCTACGACGAGAACACCGCCGGGCGGCTGCTGGCGCAGGCCGACCTGCCCGCGATCCCCGACGATGTGGGCACGCTGTTCTTCGGCGGCATCAGCCTGGTGAACGACCCCGCCGCCTCGACCTACGCGGCCTTCATGGGCCGCGCGCGGGCGGCGGGCCGGGTGACGATGATCGACCCCAACATCCGCCCGGGCTTCATCACCGACCAGGCGACCTATCGCGCCCGGATCGCGGCGATGATGGCGACGGCGGACATCGTCAAGCTGTCGGACGAGGACCTGCGCTGGCTGCAGGGGCCGGGCGATCTTCTGGCGCTGGCGCGCGGGCTGGTGGCGACGGGGCCGAAGCTGGTGCTGATCACCGAAGGCGCGAAGGGTGCGCGGGGCGTGACGGCGACGCAGGACCGTTTCGTGCCTGCACAGAAGGTGACGGTCGCCGATACGGTGGGGGCGGGCGACACGTTCAACGCAGGCGCGCTGGCGGCGTTGCACCAGGCGGGCGTGCTGACCAAAGCCGGGGTGGCGGCGCTGTCGGATGCGCAGATCGACGCTGCCCTGTCGCTGGGGTCGCGGGCGGCCGCCGTCACCGTCAGCCGCCCCGGCGCCAACCCGCCCTGGGCGCACGAGGTGTGAGGGCGGTCGTCCAGCGCGTGTCGGCGGCCGCGGTTTCGGTCGCGGGGGAACAGGTGGGCGCCATCGGCCCGGGCCTTCTGGTGCTGGTCTGCGCCATGCAGGGCGACGGCGCGGCGCAGGCCGACCGGCTGGCCGACCGGATCGCCCGCCTGCGCATCTTCCGCGACGGGGCAGGCAGGATGAACCTTGCCGTCGCCGATGCGGGCGGTGCGGTGCTGGTGGTCAGCCAGTTCACCCTTGCCGCCGACCTGAAGGGCAACCGCCCGGGTTTTTCCACCGCCGCCGCGCCGGACGTGGCGCGCGCGCTGTACGAGCGCGTGGCCGACCGCTTCGCGACCCTGGGCCTGACGGTGGCACGCGGGCGGTTCGGGGCGGACATGGCGGTGTCGCTGGTGAACGACGGGCCGGTGACGATCTGGATCGACACCGAGACGCCGTAGGGCAGAGACGCGGGGACGGGCGCCTCACCTTCCCCTCCCTCCCCCACGGGGCGGGGAGGGAAGCGCCCCGGAAGGCGGCGTTCCGCGCCCGTGTTGCCTTTAGCCCCGTGGCCCGAGGATCGCATCACCCTGGGTGTCGATGACGATCCTGGCCTTGGCCAGGGCTATGGCGGCCGCATCGTCGCGCGAGGCCATGGTGTCGGCGCGCACCAGATCATGCACGCGCCCGTCCTTTTCGATCCGCGCCGCCACGCGGAACTGCCCGCCCTCGGCCCGTGGCATCGGGGTGATGCGGAAACCCTTGTACTCCTCGCCCGGGGCGGGGGCGGGAGGGTCGTCGGACTTGGCGCCGAACAGGCGGGACCAGAAGGGCATCGGGCGCTCCCAGGGGCGGGGGCCTTCATTCAGGCCGCCAGGCGGGCAGGCGTCAAGAGGGCCCGGCGTGGCGCGCCTGCGCCACGTCCTTGCGACATCGAAGCGGCCCGCGCGACACCGCACGGGTGCCGTCATCTGCGTGTTACGATCTCATGCATGCCGCATCGAATCGCCCTTGCCCTGACGCTTGCCTTCGCCGCGCCCGCCGCCGCGGGCTCGCCGATAGCCGAAGTGGTCTGCGCCCCCCGCGCCGACATGGAGGCGCGGCTGGAACGCGAGTTCCGCAGCACGCTGACCGGCAGCGGCCTGCGCGATGCGGATGCCATGCTGCAGGTCTGGACCGACGACAGCGGCCGCTGGACGCTGGTGCAGCGCTATGCCTCGGGCCGGTCCTGCATCCTGGCGATGGGCGAGGCCTGGCAGGACATGCGCCCCGGAAGCTGACGCGTCCCGAGGGCGGAAACCTCAGCCCTTCCGGCAGTATTCCTGCTGGCTGACCCAGGCCACCATGTCGGCCCGCTTGCGCGAACTGCGCAGCGGCGCCCAGTCGCGCCCGATGCCGCGGTTGCCGCCGCCCGCCACCATGCCGTCGCTGGCCACGTTCGCGGCCATGATCTCGACCGCGCAGGCGAGGTTTGCCGCGCCGTCCTTCAGCGCGGCGGCGGTGCGCGCCTCGCAGCCGTATTGCCGGGCGGTCGAAGGCGCGATCTGCGTCAGCCCGATCCAGCGCCCTCCGCCGCCCACGGCGCGCGGGTTCCAGGTGCTTTCGTGCTTGGCCAGCGCCGACAGCACGCCGACCCAGAAGGCCCGGCGCTCGGCGATTCCGGCATTGCGGTAGTCCGGGCACCAGGTGTCGATGTCGGCGGGGACCAGACCGGCCAGCTTGTCGTCCTCTTCGGCCACCGCCATCAGCGTCCGCCCGGTCCAGTCGTCGCCCTCGGCGCGGTTGTCCCATTGCATCGCCGGGCGGAAGTCGGCCATGTTCAGGTTCGCGGTCTCCATGCAGGCCGACAGCGTCATGGCGGCGGCAAGCGCAAACTGGGCGTTTCGGTTCATCGGTCCGCTTCTGGCAGCACTGCCGGGAACGGGGGCAGCGGCGCGGCCATCGTCGGGAAAGGCCCCGGCTGTCGAGTCCCGCGTCGGAACCCCCGGGATTTCAGCCGATTCCCGCAGGATGCACCGCAGGCCGTGCGCGGAAACCTGCCGTTTTCGCGCATGGGTTGTGCCCTTGCGCGATCCCTGCGGCGCGGGGTGCCCCTGCGCCGATCAGGGCGGCTCTTGCCCGGGCGCCGCCTTGCCGCAGGCCGCAGGCTCGCCTAAACCGCATGACCGACAGGAGGACCGCGATGCTCGACCTCGGCTTCACCCCGCCCGCTGCCCGCGTGATCGAAGGCGCCCGCGGCGCCTGGGAGATCGTGATCGGCATGGAGGTCCATGCCCAGGTGGCCAGCCAGGCCAAGCTGTTCTCGGGCGCCGCGACCGCGACCGGGGCAGAGCCCAATGCCAACGTCAGCTTCGTCGATGCCGCGATGCCGGGGATGCTGCCCGTCATCAACGAATTCTGCGTCGAACAGGCGGTCCGCACGGGGCTGGGGCTGAAGGCCGCGATCAACCTGGCGTCCGCCTTCGACCGCAAGAACTATTTCTACCCCGACCTGCCGCAGGGCTACCAGATCAGCCAGTTGTATCACCCGCTGGTGGGCGAGGGCGAGGTGATCGTGGGCATGGGGCCGGGCGTGGCGCGCCGCGTCAGGATCGAGCGCATCCATCTGGAACAGGACGCGGGCAAGTCGATCCACGACATGGACCCCGCGCTGTCCTTCGTCGACTTCAACCGCACCGGCGTGGCGCTGATGGAAATCGTCAGCCGCCCCGACATCCGGGGACCGGAGGAAGCCGCGGCCTATGTCGCCAAGCTGCGCCAGATCCTGCGCTATCTCGGCACCTGCGACGGCAACATGCAGTCGGGCAACCTGCGCGCCGACGTCAACGTCAGCGTCTGCCGCCCGGGCCAGTATGAGAAATACCAGGCCACGCAGGACTTTTCGCATCTGGGCACGCGCTGCGAGATCAAGAACATGAACTCGCTGCGCTTCATCCAGGCCGCCATCGACCACGAGGCGCGGCGGCAGATCGCCATCCTTGAAGACGGCGGTTCCGTGGTGCAGGAGACCCGCCTCTACGACCCCGACCGCGGCGAGACGCGGTCGATGCGGTCCAAGGAAGAGGCGCAGGACTACCGCTACTTCCCCGACCCCGACCTGCCGCCGCTGGAAATCGAGCAGGCCTGGGTGGACCGCATCGCCGCCACGCTTCCCGAACTGCCCGACGCGCGCAAGGCGCGCTACATCGCCGACTTCGGGCTGACCGACTATGACGCGGGCGTGCTGACCGCGGAACCGGACGCGGCGGCCTTCTTCGAGGCGGTGGCGCGGGGGCGCGACGGCAAGCAGGCGGCGAACTGGGTCATCAATGAACTGTTCGGGCGGCTCAACAGGCAGGGGCTGGAGATCGGCGACAGCCCGATCGGCGCGGCGCGGCTGGGGGGCGTGCTGGACCTGATCGCCTCGGGCGAGATCACCAGCAAGATGGCCAAGGACCTGTTCGAACTCTTGTGGACCGACCCCGGCGACCCCGCCGAGGTGGCCGCGCGCCACGGCATGAAGCAGGTGACCGACGAGGGCGAAATCGAGGCGGCGCTGGCCGCCCTGATCGCCGCCAACCCCGAACAGGTGGAAAAGGCGCGGGTGAACCCCAAGCTCGCGGGCTGGTTCACGGGCCAGGTGCTCAAGGCCACGGGCGGCAAGGCCAATCCTGCGGTGGTCAACGCCATGGTGGCCGAGGCGCTTTCGCGCGCCTGACTGACGCAAGGGCATCCGCCGCCGCGAAGTCGCGGGCCGAGGGCAGGCGTGCAAAGCCGGGCGGCCCCCCCCCCGAGCGGCGGGGTTGGCGGGGGCGCGCGCGGCCGCTATGGTGCCGCCCGTCGCAGGTTGCCCCGGGTCGGTCATGCACGCCTATGAATACAAGGTCATCCCCGCCCCCCGCAGGGGCGAAAAGGCGAAGGGGGCGAAAACCACGGCCGACCGCTTCGGCGTGGCGCTGGCGCATGCCATGAACGAGCAGGCGCGCGACGGCTGGGAATACCTGCGGGCCGAAACGCTGCCCTGCGACGAACGCGTGGGCTTCACCGGCAGCGCGACGCATTTCCACCACATGCTGGTCTTCCGCCGCGCGCCGGCCCGTCCGGCCGAGGCACCCTTGCCTGTCGTGGCAGCGCCGCGTGGGCCTGCCGTGTCCACCAGAGACGCCGCGGCACTGATCCCCGAGGCTGCGCCCGAGGCGACCGTGATCGCCGCGATGCACACCCAGCCCCCTCTCGGCGCCGCCCCGCCCGCCGCCCCGCCCGCCGCCCCGCCCGTCGGCCCGCCCGTCGCCCCGCCCGTCGGCCCGCCCGTCGGCCCGGCGACGAACCCCGTCCCGTCGACGCGGCCCAACGGGCGGGTCTGAGGGCGCGACGGCATCCCCGGACTACCCCGTCC
>CAZCPY010000115.1:6345-10022 GCA_964499865.1 uncultured Rhodobacterales bacterium
ACCCCGTCCCGGGCCTGACCCGGGACCTTGCCCGCCACCCGCGGCACCTGACGCAGGCGAGGCCCCGGCGCAGGGCCGGGGCGGGGCCACCGGGGCCGACCGTCACGCCCGCGCCTCCGCCAGCGCCTGCGGCAGGGCCTCGGCAAGGACCGCCAGCGCCGCGGGCGGCCCCAGGCTGACGCGGATGCAGCGGTCCAGCGGGCGGACGCCGGGCATCCGCACGAAGACGCCGCGCGCAAGAAGGCCCTGAAGGACCGCGCCGGCGAAGCCGCCGTCGCCGCCGCAGTCGATGGTCAGGAAGTTGGTGGCGGAGGGCAGGGGCCGAAGGCCCGCAGCACGCGCCGCGGCGCCGAAGTCGGCCCGCGCCTGCGCCACCTGCGCCTGCACGCGCGCCAGATGCGCGGCATCGGCCAGCGCCGCACGGGCGCCCGCCTGCACGATGCGCCCGACGCCGAAATGGTTGCGCACCCGGTCGAAGGCCGCGATCAGCGCGGGAGCGGCCAGCGCATAGCCCACCCGCGCGCCCGCCATGCCGTAGCCCTTGGAAAAGGTGCGCAGGCGGATCACGCGGGGGTCGTCGGCGGCAATCCCGGGCGCCGTGCCGGGCGGGGCGAGGTCGATGTAGGCCTCGTCCAGCACCAGAAGCCTGTCCTCGGGCAGGTCCTCGACCATCGCCGCGATGGCGGCGCCGGGGTGCCAGGAGCCCATCGGATTGTCGGGGTTGGCCAGGTAGACCAGCCGCGCGCCGGTCTCCCGCGCCTTGGTCAGCAGCGCCGCGGGGTCCTCGTGGTCGGCGCGGTAGGGCACCTTGTGCAGCACCCCGCCAAAGCCCGCGACGTGGAAGCCGAAGGTGGGGTAGGCGCCGTCCGAGGTGACCACGGCATCCCCGGGCGCGACCGTCATCCGCACCAGCGTGCCCAAGAGGCCGTCGATCCCCTCGCCCACCACCACATGCGCGGGCGTCACGCCGTGGTGTGCGGCGATGGCGGCGCGCAGGTCGTGGCATTCGGGGTCGCCGTACATCCAGACCTCGGCCGCCGCCGCCTGCATCGCCCTTACGGCAAGGGGCGAGGGGCCGAAGAGGCTTTCATTGGCCCCCAGCCGCGCGCGGAAGGGCTGGCCGCGGGCGCGTTCCTGCGCCTCGGGCCCGACGAAGGGCACGTTGGCGGGCAGGCTGTCGACCAGAGGCGTCAGGCGGGGCATAGCGGGCAGGGAAACTGATCCGGCCCGCCCGCGCAAGCCCGTCAGGCCAGCGCGCCCGCAGCCGTCAGCCGCCGCGCGCCGCCCAGGTAGGGCGCCAGCACCTCGGGCAGGTCGACCGAGCCGTCGGCCTGCTGGCCGTTCTCCAGCACCGCGATCAGGCAGCGCCCCACCGCCAGGCCCGACCCGTTCAGCGTGTGGACGAAGACCGGCTTGCCCCCCGCCGCCCGCACCCGCGCATTCATCCGCCGCGCCTGGAAATCGCCGCAGACGGAAACCGAGCTGATCTCGCGATACCTGCCCTGTCCCGGCAGCCAGACCTCCAGGTCATGCGTGCGCTGCGCCCCGAACCCCATGTCGCCGGTGCACAGCACGATGACGCGGTAGGGCAGGCCCAGGCGTTGAAGGACGGCCTCGGCGCAGGCGGTCATGCGGTCGTGTTCGGCGCGAGAGGTCTCGGCGGTGCAGATCGTCACCATCTCGACCTTCTCGAACTGGTGCTGGCGCAGCATCCCCGCGGTGTCCTTGCCCGCGCTTCCGGCTTCCGACCGGAAGCACTGGGTGTGGGCGGTCAGGCGGATCGGCAGGGACGCCTCGTCCAGAATCTCCCCCGCCACGGTGTTGGTCAGCGTGACCTCGGAGGTGGGGATCAGCCACCAGCCGTTGGTCGTCTGGTAGCTGTCCTCGGCGAACTTGGGCAACTGGTTGGTGCCGACCATGGCGTCGGGCTTGACCAGCACGGGCGTCCAGGTTTCGGCCAGCCCGTGTTCATCGACGTGCAGGTCCAGCATGAACTGCGCCAGCGCCCGGTGCAGCCGGGCGATGGACCCGCGCAGCACGGTGAAGCGGGCGCCGGACAGTTTCGCGGCGGTGGCGAAGTCGAGGCCCTGCGCCGCGGCGGGGATGTCGAAATGCTCCCGTGCCGGGAAATCCAGCATCCGGGGTGTTCCCCAGCGGCGAAGCTCCACGTTGTCCTGCTCGCCCGCGCCGTCGGGCACGTCGGGCAGGGGGGCGTTGGGCAGGGTCAGGAGGAGGTCGCGCAGGCGCGTATCCTCTGCCTCCGCCTCGGCGGTCAGGCGGGCGATGTCGGCCCTGGTCTGGGTCACCAGCGCGCGCAGGCGGTCGAATTCGGCGCTGTCGCCCCGCGCCTTGGCGGCCCCCGCCTCGCGCGAGGCCGCGTTGGCTTGCGCCTGCGCGGTCTCGGCGGCCAGGATGCGCGCGCGGCGGCCCTCGTCGATGGCCAGCACCCCGGCCGACATCGGCGCCAGGCCGCGGCGGGCGAGGGCGGCGTCAAAGGCGGCAGGGTCGTCGCGGATCAGGCGGATGTCGTGCATGGGTCGGGCCTCCGCCGCGGCTTATGCCCCAAGGGCGGGGAAGGGGGAAGGGCGGGGCGACCCACGCGACCCCGCCCCGGGCCTGACCCGGGGCCTCCCCCGTCACCCGCGGGCCGGAGGAGGGCGAGGTCCCGGGTCAGGCCCGGGACGGGTTTTCCCTTACCGCAACCTGCGGCCGTCCGTGCCGGCGGCGAAGAACAGCGCCTGGGCGGGGTCAAAGCCGATGCCGCTGCGGTCGCCCGGTTTCACCTTCGGGTCCTCGCGGCTTTCGATCACCAGCTTTTCGCCGGTGGGGCCGGTGACATGGATGAAGGTCTGCCCGCCCAGCGCCTCGGTGATCTCCACCCGGTGGCTGTCGCCCGGCGCCAGCGCCAGGTACTGCGGGCGCAGGCCCACGGTGACCTCGGCCCCGGCGCCGGGCAGCGCCACGCCGGTCGCCAGCGTCGCGGCCAGGCCGGGCGCGTCCACCGACCCCGCCGCCGCCACGCGGGCCTTCACGAAGTTCATCGCGGGCGAGCCGATGAAGCCCGCGACAAAGCGGTTGTCGGGGTCGTGGAACAGGTGCAGCGGCGCCCCCACCTGCTCGATCCGGCCCGACCGCAGCACCACGATCTTGTCGGCCAGCGTCATCGCCTCGACCTGGTCATGGGTGACGTAGATCATCGTCGCCCCGATTTCCCGATGCAGACGGGCGATTTCCACCCGCATTTCGACCCGAAGCTCGGCGTCGAGGTTGGACAGCGGCTCGTCGAACAGGAACACCTCGGGCCCCCGCACGATGGCCCGGCCGATGGCGACGCGCTGCCGCTGGCCGCCGGACAGCGCCTTGGGCTTGCGGTCCAGCAGCGGCTCCAGCTTCAGGATGCGGGCGGCCTCGGCCACCTTCCTGTCGATGTCGGCCCTGGGGTGGCCGGTCATCTTGAGCCCGAAGCCCATGTTTTCGGCCACCGTCATGTGGGGGTAAAGCGCGTAGGTCTGGAACACCATCGCCACGCCCCGTTCGGAGGGGTCGATGTGGGTCACGTCGCGGTTGCCGATGGCGATGCGGCCGCCGGTCGTTGCCTCCAGCCCCGCGACCATGCGCAGCAGCGTGGACTTGCCGCAGCCCGAGGGGCCGACGAAGACGCAGAATTCGCCGTCGTC
>CAZCPY010000116.1:0-9883 GCA_964499865.1 uncultured Rhodobacterales bacterium
CCATGCCGACGAAGCTGGCGGTGCGGCTGATGTTGCCGCCGAACCGGTTGATCTGCGTCAGCAGGTATTCGCGCTCGAACAGCTCGCGCGCCTCGCGCAGGGGCAGCGTGGCCAGCGCGCCGCCCAGCACCAGCCGCCCCTCGCCCTCGGGCACCGCCTCGCGGCCGGGCAGTTCGCGCGCCTCGATCGGGCCCGACCCGTCGCCCAGGATCAGCACGCGCTCGATCACGTTGCGCAGCTGGCGCACGTTGCCGGGCCAGGCCATCGTCTGCAGCATCGCCTCGGCCTCGGGCGACAGGCGGCGGGCGGGCAGGCCCTGCGTGCGGTGGAAATGGTCGATGAAGTGCTGCGCCAGGCCGGGAATGTCCTCGCGCCGGTCTTCCAGCCCCGGCACCGGGATCGGCACCACGTTCAGCCGGTCGTACAGCTCCTGCCGGAAGCGGCCCGACCTGATCTCGGACCGCAGGTCGCGCGTGGTGGAAGATATCACCCGCAGGTCGACCCGCACCTTGTCGGTGCCACCGGCCCGGGTGAAGGCCTGTTCGGTCAGCACGCGCAGGATCTTGGACTGCGTGCCGGGCGGCATGTCGGCCACCTCGTCGAAATAGACGACGCCGCCGTGCGCCTGTTCCAGCAGGCCCTTTTCAATGCCCCGGTCGGCCGTCTCGCGGCCGAACAGCACCTCTTCCATCCGCTCGGGCTCGACCGTGGCGGAGGTGACGGCGACGAAGGGCGCGGCGGCGCGGGTGGATTGCGCGTGGATGTAGCGGGCCGCCATCTCCTTGCCGCAGCCCGGGCCGCCGGTCAGCATCACCCGCGCGTTCGACTTCGTGACCTTGTCGAGGTTGCCCTTCAGCACCCGGAACGCCGCCGATCCGCCCACCATGTCGGATGTCGTGACCTCGCGCTTGCGCAGGTCGCTGTTCTCGCGGCGCAGGCGACTGGTCTCCATCGCGCGGCTGACCACGACCAGAAGCTGGTCGATGTTGAACGGCTTTTCGATGAAGTCGTAGGCGCCCTGCTTGATCGCGGCGACGGCGATCTCGATGTTGCCGTGGCCCGAGATGATGACCACCGGCACGTCCGGGTTGTCGCGCTTGACCGCCTTGAGGATGTCGATCCCGTCCATCCGGCTGTCCTTGAGCCAGATGTCGAGGATCATCAGGCTGGGCGCATCGGCGTTGATCTCGGCCATGCAGTCGTCGGACGTGCCCGCGAGGCGCACCGTATAGCCCTCGTCGCGCAGGATGTCGCCGATCAGCTCGCGGATGTCGCGCTCGTCGTCCACGATCAGGATACCGCTCAAGTCACCCTCCCTGTCCCGCCGCCCGCCGGCGCGCGGGGCGCGCCAGCCGGGGCAGCCTGATTTCCGCCACCGCCCCGCCCCGGGTCTGGCCCGGGAAGGGGTCGGCGTCCAGAAGCGCCAGCGTGCCGCCGTGCTCCTCCACGATCTTCTTGACGATGGGCAGGCCCAGGCCCGTGCCCTTCGCGCGCGTCGTCACGTATGGCTCGAACAGCCGCGCGCGGTCCGGCGGCAGGCCGATGCCGTTGTCGGCAATGCGGATCACCACCTGGTCGGGCGCCACCTCCAGCGTCACATGCACCTGCGGCACATGGCCGGGCGGAGCGCCCTTCTGCTGCAGCGTCTCGATCGCCTCGCCCGCGTTCTTGATCAGGTTGGTCAGCGCCTGCCCGATCATCGTGGCGTCGAGGTCCAGCAGCACCGGGCCCTCGGGGATATCCGCCGTCACCGGCAGCGCGCCCGACTGCAGCGTCACCGCGTCGCGCAGCAGGCGCACGATGTCCTCCTCGCGCCGGTCGGGTTCGGGCATGCGGGCGAACCTGGAAAACTCGTCCACGATCCGCCGCAGGTCGCCGGTCTGGCGCACGATCACGTCGGCATACTGGTCAAGCTCGGCCGCATCGGTCACCTGCGACCGGAACTTGCGCTTGATGCGTTCGGCCGAAAGCTGGATCGGCGTCAGCGGGTTCTTGATCTCGTGCGCGATGCGGCGGGCGACGTCGCCCCAGGCGGCCATGCGCTGCGCGGAAACGAGGTCGGTCACGTCGTCGAAGGCGACGACGAAGCCCTCGCGCCCCTGGTCCGAGGTGCGTTCGGCCATGCGCACCAGCAGGCTTTCCATCCGCCCCTTGCGCACAAGGCGCACCTCTTCCTGAACCGAAGTCTGAAGACTGTCGCGCAAGCGTTCGAAAACAGGCGTGAATTCCGGAACAAGCGTGCCCAGGTCGCGGCCGTGCACCTCGCCGCCCACATCCAGCATCCGCTCGCCCGCGCGGTTCACGAAATCGACCCGGCCCTGCGCGTCCAGCCCGATGACCCCCGCCGTCACCGACGACAGCACCGAATCGAACAGCCTGCGGCGTTCCTCGGTGCGGGCGTTGGTCTCGACCAGCGCCTCGCGCTGGCCCTTCAGCTGGCGGGTCATCTTGTTGAACATCCGGCCCAGCATGGCGATCTCGTCCTCGACCTCCTCCTCGGGCACCTGCACGTCGAGGTCGCCCTGGCCCACGCGCTGCGCCGCGCCCGCAAGCCGCCCGACAGGGCGGGCCAGCCGTTCCGCGAACCAGAGCCCGAGGAAGATCGCGGCCAGGATCAGGATGATGGCAAAGCCGAGGTAGAGCAGACCGAACTCGAACAGCAGCCGCCCGCGCGCCGCCTCAAGCTGCTGGTACAGCGCCACCGTCGCCCGCGTATCGTCCAGCAGCGACAGGATGTCGCCGTCGACCTGCCGGGTGACATACAGGTAGCGGTCGGCGAAGGCATCAAGGTGCACCAGCGCGCGCAGCTCGTCGTTCGGCCAGTCGTCGATCAGCACCACCTCGCCCGCCCGCGCGCGTTCGATCTGGTCTGCCGTGGGCGGCTCGAAGTCGAAGAGGTAGGACTTCTCGCCCCGCGTGCGCAGCAGGCCCGTCCCGTCGATCAGGAAGGCCTCGCGCAGGCCGCGCTGGATGCGGGCCTGGCCCTGGGTCAGGAGCGGGCGCACCTGGTCGTCGGCCAGGAAGAAGGTCGACTGCTTGGCGACGTTCAGATAGGCCGCCAGCGCCGTGGCGTCGGCAGTCAGGCCCTGGCGGTGTTCGTTGTCATAGGCCTCGGCGGCGGCCAGCGACGAGCCCACCACGTCGCGCACGCGGTCGGAAAACCAGCCCTCCAGCCCCACGTTCACCGTCAGCACGGCAAAGACCGCGACCAGGATCGTGGGGACCAGCGCCACGCCCGCAAACACCCCCGACAGCCGCAGGTGCAATTGCGACCCCGCCGACTGGCTGCGGCGGTCCGAGATGATGCGGGCGATGCGGGCCAGCACCAGCGCCGCGACGACGAGGATGTAGACGAGGTCGAACAGCAGCACGATACGCAGGAGCGGCGAGCTCGCCCCCATGTTCATCGGCCCGAGCGCCAGGATCGTGGCCAGCGCCAGCACCGGGCCCAGCACCACCAGGCCGAAGGTCATCGCCGTCTGCACCCGCCGCTGGCGGCGCAGGCGAAGAAGCCGGTTCCAGGTGTTGCCGCGTATCGCCGCCGTCACGCGCTGGCGCCCCCCACATGTGGTGTCCGGTCACGGAGGGCAGCCCAACCGGTGACACCACCTGTGGCATATCTACATCAGGCGGCGCCGCCGTGTCACGCGGATATCGAGGTCGGTGATCTTCTTGCGCAGCGTATTGCGGTTGATGCCCAGAAGGTCGGCGCAGCGCGCCTGGTTGCCCCCCGTGGCATCCAGCGCGATCTCGATCAGGGGGATCTCCATCTCGCGCAAGATGCGGTCGTAGACGCCTGCGGGGGGCAGTTGTCCGCCGTGAAGGTCGAAGTAGCGCTTGAGGTGGCGGGCGATGGCGGCCGACAGCCTTTCGCCCTCGATGGCGCCCTTCAGGGGCTCCATCGCCGGCTGGGCACCCAGCGCCGCGGCGATCTCGGGCTTGCCGATCTCGGGCTCGGCCGAGGTGACGACCAGCCGCTTCAGCACGTTTTCAAGCTGGCGCACGTTGCCGGGCCAGGAATGCGTGCGCACCACCTCGCGCGCTTCCGCCGACAGCTTGCGCGCGGGCGCGCCCTCGCGCTCGGCGCGGGTCAGGAAATGGTCGGCCAGCAGGGGGATGTCGTCCACCCGTTCCCGCAAGGCCGGCACCTGAAGCGTGACGCCGCCCAGGCGGTAGAACAGGTCGGGGCGGAAGCGGCCCGATTCCAGGCGCGCCTGCAGGTCGATCTGGCTGGTGGCCATCACCCGCGGCGCGGTATCGCCGAAGCCGTCCATCAGGCGCACCACGCGAGCCTGCATCTCGTCGTCGAAATCGCCGATCTCGTCGAACACGAGGCTTCCGCCCCGGGCCCGCGCGGCCAGCGCCGCGGGGCCGTCCATGCCCGCGAGGTCGGCCGCCTGGGCCACCACGAAGGGCTGCGACCGGCGGTCGGAAAAGTCGTGGATCGCCCGCGCGATCAGGCTTTTGCCGGTGCCCGATTCGCCGGTGACCAGCACCGCGAGGTCGGCGTTCATCACCCGCGCGATCAGCCGGTACAGCGCCTGCATCGCGGGCGTGCGGCCGACCAGCGGCAGGTCCTCGCCGGTCTCGCGCCGTTCGGCCGGCGCGCGCGCGGCGGCGCGGCGGCGCACGTCCAGCGCCTTGGCCGACCGCTTCATCAGGTCGGGCAGGTCGAACGGCTTGGGCAGGTAGTCGTAGGCCGAGGCCTCGGCCGCCTGGATCGCCGTCATGATCGTGTTCTGCGCGGAAATGACGATCACCGGCAGCCCGGGCCGCATCCGCCCGATGCGCGGCAGCGCGTCCAGGCCGTTGCCGTCGGGCATGATGACGTCGGAGATGACGAGGTCGCCCTTGCCCTCCTCGATCCAGCGCATCAGCGTCATCAGCGACGCCGTGGCGTGCACCTTGCAGCCCGCGCGCGTCAGCGCCTGGGTCAGCACGGTGCGGATCGTGCGGTCGTCGTCGGCGATCAGGACGGTGCCGTCCATGCCCTACTCCTTTTCTGGCGCCATGGCCTCGCGCTCGGCCCGGGTCGCCACGGGCAGCGAGATGCGAAAGACCGTGCGGCCGGGAACGCTGTCGACGGAAACCCACCCGCCATGGTCGTTCAGGATGCGCGACACCAGCGCCAGCCCCAGGCCGGTGCCGTTCTCGCGGCCCGAGACGAAGGGTTCGAAGACATTGGCGGCGATGTCGGGCGGCAGGCCGGGGCCGTCGTCGATGATCTCGACCTGCAGCGCCAGGGGCCGCGCGCCGTCCTTGCGGCGCAGGCGCAGCGACATGTCGTAGAAGGTGCGCAGCCGGATCGTGCCGCCGTTCGGGCCTGCCGCCTCGGCCGCGTTCTTCAGCAGGTTCAGGAACACCTGCAACAGCTGGTCGGGATCGGCGAAGGTGGGGGGCAAGGAGGGGTCGTAGTCCTCGATGAAGGTCATCCGCGCACCGAACCCCACCATCGCCGACCGCCGCGCCCGGTCCAGCGCGTCGTGGATGTTGACCGCGCGCCGGTCCGGCGGGCGCAGGCGGCCGAACTGCTCGACCTGTTCCAGCAGCTTGACGATGCGCCGCGTCTCCTCGACGATCAGGTCGGCCAGCTCGCGGTCCTCGGGGTCCAGCCCCATCGACAGAAGCTGCGCCGCCCCGCTGATCCCGGCCAGCGGGTTCTTGATCTCGTGCGCCAGCATCTCGGCCATGCCGATGGCCGACCGCGCGGCAGAGGTGACGCTGGCCGCCCGGCCCAGCCGTTCGGCGATCTCCTGCGGCGCGATCAGCAGCATCAGCACGCCCGGGTCGTCGTGCATGGGGGCAAGGTGCAGGGTGCACTGCACCGGCGGGCGTTCGCCCGTGGTCACATGCGCGTCGTTGATCACCAGCCCCGCGCGGTTGGCGCGCACGCGGGCCATCGCCTCTTCCATCGGCGCGTCGATGTGCAGCCGTTCCCAGACCGGCTGCCCCATCAGCCCGCGCACCGAGGCGTTCAGGAAGGCCTCGCCCGCCGGGTTGACCTCGGCGATCCGCCCTTCGGCGTCGATCAGCAGCGCCGCCAGCGGCAGCGAGGCCCAGACGACGCCGGGTACGGGATAGGGCGCGCGGTAGGCGATCATGCGGCCTCCAGCGCCGACCGCAGCGCGCGGTGGATGGCGGGGGGGTCTTCCAGCGTCAGGATCTCGCCGCGCCGGGCACCGGCGGCGTCGAGGTACCAGCCCAGGTGCTTGCGGGCGCAGCGCAGCCCGAGGTCGCGGCCGTAATGCGACAGCATCGCCGCGTGGTGGCCGATGGCGAGGTCGGCCAAGGCTGTGCCCTTGGGCGCTTCGGGGACGGGCCGCCCGGCCAGGTTGGCGGCGATCTGCCCCGGCAGCCAGGGCCGCCCGCAGGCGCCGCGCCCCAACATCACCGCCGCCGCACCCGACGCCGCCAGCGCCGCGCGCGCCGCCTGCGCATCGGTGATGTCGCCGTTGACGACGACGGGAATGCGGACCGCCCGCACCACCGTCGCCACCGCCGACCAGTCTGCCCGGCCGGTGTAGAACTGCGCCCGCGTGCGGCCATGCACGGCGATCTGGGCAATGCCCGCGGCCTCGGCCGCGCGCGCAAGCCGCGGCGCCGTCAGCGCCCCCGCGTCCCAGCCCAGCCGCATCTTCAGCGAGACCGGCACCGCCACCGCCGCCACCACGGCGGCGATGATGCGCAGCGCCAGGTCCTCGTCGCGCATCAGCGCCGCCCCCGCGGCGCCGCCGGTCACCCGCTTGGCCGGGCAGCCCATGTTGATGTCGATCTGCCGCGCGCCCTGCCCCGCCACGCGGCGCGCGGCCTCGGCCATCACGGCGGGGTCGCAGCCCGCAAGCTGCACCGCGGTGCCGGGCTCGTCGGCGCCGATCTCGGCCCGCGCGCGCGCCTCGGCGCCGCCCGCCAGCACCTCGCGCCCCGCCACCATCTCTGACGTCACCCGGCCCGCGCCGAAATGCCGCGCCAGCCGCCGGAACGGCAGGTCGGTGATCCCCGCCATCGGGGCGAGCAGCACGGGGTTGTCGCGCGGAAGGCCGTCCTGCACCGGGGCGCCTCGGGTTACCTGCCCCCCCACTTAACCTGCGCGGGCCGGAGGGCCAAGGTTCCGGGACCGAATGCTGCCCGGAAAAGGGGCGGTGCCTGTTTTATGTGCAGACTGCCCGGCGATCCGGCGCCGTGACGGGGCTTGACGCGCGCCCCGCCGGGGGCGACGACAGGGGTGCACAGAAGGGGAAGCGATGGACATCCGCTGCGGCAACGGCTTTGACGTCCACGCCTTCACGAACGGCGACCATGTCTGGCTGTGCGGCGTGCGCATCGCCCATGACAGGGCCCTGCTCGGCCATTCCGACGCCGACGTGGGCATGCATGCGCTGACCGACGCGATCTACGGCGCGCTGGCCGCGGGCGACATCGGGCGGCACTTCCCGCCGTCCGACCCGCAGTGGAAGGGTGCCGACAGCCGCATCTTCCTGGCCCATGCCGCCGCGATGGCGCGCGACCGCGGCTACCGCATCACCTCGGCCGACGTGACGCTGATCTGCGAACGGCCAAAGGTCGGGCCCCATGCCGCAGCGATGGCGCGCGTTTTGGCCGACATCCTCGGCACGGCCGGGGACCGCGTCGGCGTCAAGGCCACGACCTCGGAGGGCCTGGGCTTCACCGGCCGCGGCGAGGGGATCGCGGCGTTGGCCACCGCCACGCTGGTGGCGCCATGAGGGCGGTGCTGACGGTCGGCGGCCTCGGCCGCCTGCGCCCCGGCCCCGGCACCTGGGCCTCGGCGGCGGCAACAGTGGCGGGTCTCGGGCTTTGGCAGGTCGCGGGGTTTCCGGGCCTGCTGCTGGCCACGCTTCTGGTCACGCTGCTGGGTCTCTGGGCCTGCGGACAGCACCTTCTGCCGGACGAGGACCCCGACGAGGTGGTGATCGACGAGGTGGCGGGCCAGTGGCTGGCCCTTTGCCTGCCTGCGGCGGCCTTCTTCGGCATCGGCTGGCAGGGCGCCCTGCCCTGGCCGGCCTGGGTGGGCGCGTTCCTTCTGTTCCGCCTGTTCGACATCTGGAAACCGGGCCCCGTGGGCTGGGCCGACCGGCGCGGGGGCGCGCCGGGGGTGATGGGCGACGACCTGATCGCAGGCGCGATGGCGGGCCTTGGCGTGCTGATCCTGGGGGCGGCATGGCACGCGGTCCTGATCCTGACACGCTGACCGCGATCCTGGGCCGGGCGCATGCCCGCGGCTGGCGCATCGCCACCGCCGAAAGCTGCACCGGCGGCATGGTCGCCGCGGCGCTGACCGACCTGCCGGGGTCTTCGCTGGTCTTCGACCGCGGCTATGTGACCTATTCGAACGACGCGAAGACCGCGATGCTGGGCGTGCGGCCCGCGACGCTGGACGACCACGGCGCGGTGTCCGAGGCGGTAGCGCGCGAAATGGCCACCGGCGCGCGCACCGCGGCGGGGGTCGAGGTCGCGGTGGCCGTCACCGGCATCGCCGGGCCCGGCGGGTCGGCGTTCAAGCCCGAGGGGCGGGTCTGCTTTGCGCTGTCCACGCCCGACCGGACGCTGACCGAAACGCTGGACTTCGGCCCCCTCGGCCGGGTGCGCGTGCGCACCGCCGCCCGCGACCACGCCCTGGCGCTGGTGCTGCGGGGGCTCGGGTAGCCTGCAACGGGGCGGCGGACCGACGTCGGCGCCCAGCCTCGCAGGCCGACGCCCGCGCCGCCGCGGTCCCGGCCAAGGCAGGAAGGGCCGCATCCGCCCTCATTCCCCCGGCCCGTAGAGCGCCGAGGCCCGGCGTTCGAAGGCGCGCACCACGCGCTGCATGGCGTCGTTGAACACCAGCCCGATGATCCCCTGCAAAAGTGCGTTGCGGAACTCGAAGTCGACGAAGAAGTCGACCTCGCAGCCGCCCTCGGGATGCGGCCGGAAGGACCAGGACGACCGCATGTAGCGGAACGGGCCGCCCGCATCCTCTGTCCCGATGCGCAGTGCGGCGGGGTCCAGCGTCACGCGGCTGCCGAAGGTTTCGCGGAAGACCCTGAAGGAAATCACCAGGTCGGCCTCGATCACCTCGCCCTGCGGCACCGCCGTGCGGCGGCGGATGCGGGCGGCGGCGCACCAGGGCAGGAACTCGGGGTAGCGGCCCACATCGGCGACCAGCGCGAACATCTGTCCGGCGGTCCAGGGCAGGCGCTTGGTCTCTTGGTGGCGCGGCATGCGTAACCCTTGGGGTTTGCGCGCTAATGGGGTAGGACGCGGCGGGAATTCAAGGGGGGGACCGATGCGGCCCTATGTCATCGACCCGCTGATTTCGGCCAAGGCCATCGCCGCCCGCGTCGAGGCGCTGGCGCGCGAGATCACCGCGCATTTCGGCGGCACCGACAAGCTCGTCGTCGTCGGCCTGCTGCGCGGGTCCTTCGTCTTCATCGCCGACCTGGTGCGCGAGATCGACCTGCCCGTCGAGGTCGACTTCCTCGAGGCGTCGTCCTACGGCATGGGCACGACCTCCACGCGCGAGGTGCGCATCCTCAAGGACCTGTCGGGCGAGATCGCGGGCCGCGACGTGCTGGTGGTCGAGGACATCGTGGATACCGGCTTCACGCTCAACCACGTGGTGGGCCTGCTGCGCGCCCGCGCGCCCCGGCGGCTGGAGGTCTGCGCGCTGCTCGACAAGCCGTCGCGGCGCGAGGTGGACATGAAGGCCACCTGGACCGGGTTCGAGATCCCCGACGAATTCGTCGTGGGCTACGGCATCGACTTTGCGCAGAGGAACCGCAACCTGCCCTTCATCGGCAAGGTCCGCTTCACGTGATCCCGCCCGGCGCCCGGGCCGGTCACCGGCGCGCCGGCCCGCGCGCCGGCTGCTGCGGCACGGCACCGGGGG